>NZ_BAAARY010000007.1:0-166144 GCF_039532605.1 Pilimelia columellifera subsp. columellifera | reverse complement strand
CAGCCCCCGAAACCTCGGCGACATCGTCCGCGCAGCCGTCCACCTCACCCACTTCGAATACCGGTACCTACCGAACCCTCGTTGAGATCACCTCAATGAGGACGGTTACCTGAGGGCGACGCCCTTGGCCTTGAGGAACGTCACCGGGTTCACCGCGTTGGCCCGGGTGGCCGGCGGCGCCGTGGTGTGGATCTCGAAGTGCAGGTGCGGTCCGGAGGAGTTGCCGGAGCTGCCCGCGTATCCGATCAGCTGGCCGGCGCTGACGCGCTGTCCGACGACCACGATCGGCTTACGGATGAGGTGGCAGTACCGGGTGACGACCTTCGCGGCATGTTCGATCTCCAGGTACCAGCCGCAGCCCGAGATCCTGACGGAGCCGTCCTTGTCGCAGCTGTAGCCCTTGGGCACATTGCAGTAGACGCCGATGACCTCGCCTGCGGCGGCGGAGCGGATCGGGGTGTTCTTGGCCGCGGCCACGTCCATGCCGTCGTGGGTGGGGCGGGTCTTGGTGCGGAACCCGCTGCCGACGAGGCCCGGAATCGGGTTGGTCCAACCGGCCTTGCTGACCGCCGGGGTCGCCGGGGTCGTGGGGGTGACGGGCCGGGTGGCCGGCGGGGCGACCTGGCCGGCGGTGGAGCAGCGTGGGATCCGCTGGGAGCTGCGGACGACGTAGGCGTCGGAGACAAAGCGCCCGTTAGGCATCTTGTCCCAGAGAATTGTCGTTCGCACTGAGCCGAAGACCTTCTGACCAACCTGCTGGCAGACGATCGAGATGCGCGCCTTGTTCCGGATCAGTCCGACCCGTGCCGTGACTGTCGAAGCGCCGGCGCGGATATTGAGCTGACCGTTGCCGCTCTTGATGACGCCGCTGCCGGCCGCTGCCTCGGCTGTGGTCGAGGTGCCGGCGAGGACGCCGAGCACGACGCCCACGGTCGCCAGAACGGTAATCGCGAGGTGGCGTGACCTGCCCATCTCGAAGGCTCCAATCCTGGGGCGCTATCGGATGATGGGGTGGTGCCGCGCGCCCTGATTCCAAGGTCGCTGCCGCAGGAGAGCTTGCCGTCGCCGTGGCGGTGCGAACGGGTTGCGGTCAGAGCTCGTGGGAGCGGCGCGGACGCCAGAACACGATGGTGACCATGAGGACGCCCAGCGCGGCCAGCGGCACGTAGTGCTTGTGCTGGGCCCACAGCACCGGCAGTCCGATGGCCGGCACCCGCAGTCGCGCGACGCCGCGGACGCTCTCCTGCGGGACGGCGGTGCTGTCGGCTTCTTCGTTCGCGTCGCCCTTGGTGACGAGGTTGCCGTCGGCGGTCTTGCCGACCAGACGGTGCAGCAGGAGCTTTCCGGGCTTGGCCGGGTCGTCCATGAGCAGCACGGTGCCGGGCGCGAGCTTGTCGATCCGTTCCCGTTCGATCGGCGCCGCGCCGACGATGTCGCCGACCCGGATCGCCGGGGCCATGGAGCCGGTGACGACCACCGACGTGGTCCAGCCGAACGCCGCCGGCAGCACCGACCAGGCGATCATTCCGACGGCGAAGGTCAGCACCAGGCCGCGGACGAGGCCCAGGGCGCTGACGCCGGTGTCGCGTAGCTGGTCGGGCCACCGTCGGTGGGCCTGGTGTCGCCCGCGTCCGGGCACGGGCGGCGGCGCCACGTCCGGTGTCATCGGGGCCGGCGGGGTCGCCTGCGGGCCGGGCGGGAGGGTGCCCGGCATCGGCGGCCCTGCGGGCGTCTGGTCGCTGTGGTTGTGCGAGCAGCAGTCCGCGCAGTCGACGACCGGGGTCGACGGGATTGCTACCTGAGCCGCCTCAGCGGCCTCGCGGGATGGTGCTGACATATTGCCCCCCTGGCGATGGTGTCACCGCTGAAGGTCGGCGGCGGCCCGCTCCAGTTGAGGAAATCAGACGGCTCAGGGCCTCAGTGTGGGTTCGCGGTGGCCGATAGGACCGCGACGAGCAGACGGCCCGCGGAGGACTCATGCCCCAAAAGGCACGGCGCCAACAACACGGCACCTGGGGTGCTGTGTGGCTGATGCTCGCGTTCGGAGCTGTCAGCCTTCTCGCCATCGTGACGATGGCGCCGCCGCAGGAAGCCCCAGAGCGTCTCAGCCATGTGGCCAGCGCGCCGTTGCTCAGCAACGACGGCGGGTCCGCGCTGTTCAACGTATCCGCGATGACGCCCGATCAACAGGTCACCAACTGCATCGCGGTGACCTACGGCGGCGCGGCCGGCGCGAGCGAGGTCCGCTTCGCGGTCGGCGGTTTCGTCGACGCCGCGGTCCCCGACGGCGAAAGCCTGGCCGATCACCTCCACATCGCGGTCGAGCTCGGCGACGCCGACACAGCAGGCGATTTCGGCGACTGTGCGGGCTTCTCCGGCGCGGAGATCTACCCCGGAACCATGACCGTCACCGAGCTGAACTCAGCGCTGGGTGAGCCGACCGGCTGGGTCCCCGGCCCGGATGAGTCACGGGTCTTCCGGATCACCATGACGTTCGACCCCACGCCGGACGTTGAGGACAACCTGCTCCAGGGCGCCGCTCTGGACCAGACGACCCTGGTCTGGGGCATCGAGACCGCGCCGACCCCGAGCCCGTCGACTAGCTCGTCCGCGGCGCCGACCTCGGCCGCGCCGTCGGCAGCGCCGTCGTCTGCGGCGCCGTCGTCTGCGGCGCCGACCTCAGCTGCGCCGTCGTCCGCGGCGCCGACGATCACGGCCCCTACGACTGTCGCCCCGACGACCACCGCGCCCACGACTGTCGCGCCGACGACCCGGCCGCCCACGACCACCCCGGCGACGACTGAGCCGGCGCCCAGCCCGGCCGGACCCAGTTCGGCGCCCCTGGCGCCCACCACCGGCGCCCCGGAGGTCACGGTCGGCCCGACCGAACGGGCGGACTCCAGCCCCACCGCCTCGACCAGCGCGTCCGGCGCCGCCCCCTCGGGCTCGGCTTCCCCGACGGCGCCAGGCCCGGCGCCGGTGACCGGCGACGGCGGAAGCGACGGCGACGGCGGCAGCAAGAGCGCCATCGGCCGTGCCGGCGACGCTGTCCGTAGCGCCAGCAAGGACGTGGCCGCCTGGTTCGGCCGCGCCGGAGCATCGGTGGGCCAGCTGCTGGGCGATATGGAAGACGTCCTGCCGGTCGGTGGGAGCGCCGCCGGATTCTCCATGATCCCGCTCGGTGCGATGCTGCTGTTCCTGCTCACCCAGGACCGTCTGGACCGCCGCGACCCCAAGTTGTCGCTGGCCCCGGTTTCCCGCGAACCCTTCCTGAATTTCGTCAACCCCGGGTTGGACTCTGCCGAAAGGTCGGATGAAGCCGTCGACAGACGTGGGCGCGCCATCGGTAGAGGAGGTGCGGAGTGACCACCGGATACAAGCCTGGCGAGTTGGCGCCGGTCGGCGACCGGCTGCGGTGGATGCTCCGCGCCCGTAGCGCCTTCGGCGCGCTCATCATCGCAATGGCGGCGACCCTGTCGCACTTCAGCGGGCACCAGATCCACGGCGGACCCGCAGTCTGGTTGGCGCTGGCGGTGGGTTGGCCCGCCCTGACGAGCCTGACCCTGCTGGTCCGGGACCAGGGCCGCGGTCTGGTCCGGTTCTCGCTCACAGCCTCCCTGCTCGGCGACGGCGTGCTGCTGGCGTTCGGCTGGTGGGCCACCGGCGCTCTGATGAGTCCGGTGGCGTACCTGGTAGTGCTGCACGGCGTCGCGGTGACGCTTCTGGCGTCGTTCCGCACCGGCGTGAAGCTGGCCGTGTGGCACACCATTCTGGCCTGGCTGGTGTTGGAGGCCGTCCGCGCCGAGCTGCTGCCCGGTGTGGAACAGGCGAACGCGCTCGACCGTTGGCTGTACTTCGGCGCCATGTGGGCCGCGGTGATCGGCACCGCCTCGTTCGCCGCCAGCAACGAACGCGAGCTACGCCGCCGCCGGTACGACAGCGAGGCGTTGCAGCAGTTCGGGGCGACGCTCGTCGCCCAGACCGAGCCGCTGGCCGTGGCCTCCGCGCTCGCCATGTTCGCCAACAGCGAGCTGGCCGCCCGCCGGGCTGTGGTCGTCCTGCGGGCGCGGACGGCGACCAACGCCGGCTTCCTGAGCCGGCCGGTCATGGTGGTGGCCGAAGGTGACGGGATCACCGTGAGCCACCCGGACCCGTCGCGTATGGGCACGTCCGTGGTCGCCGCGGCGATCGCCCTCGGTCAGACCCTGCTGCGTCCCCGATTCGATCCCGAGCGTGACCCCTCCCTGACCGAGGTCATGCCCGGCGCCCGCGGCCTCATCATCGTCCCCATCGCGATGGAGCAGGCGGTCGGCGCGCTCGTCGTGCAGATGGGCGTCGCCTCCCTGTGGGCACGCCAAGTCGAGCGGCGGGCGGTCAACACCGCCGAACAGGCCGCCAGCCAGGCTGCCAGCGCCCTCCAGGTGACGGTCCTCACCGAGCAGCTGCGGGCCCAGTCGCAGACCGACGGCCTCACCGGCGTCGCGAACCGTCGCCGCTTCGACGAGGTGTTCGCCGCACGGGTGTCGCAGGCCGCCGAGAACGGCGCCGATCTGGCCCTGTTGCTGGTCGACATCGACCACTTCAAACGACTCAACGACACCCACGGGCACCAGGCCGGCGACGAGACGCTGCGTGAGGTGGCCCAGGCGTTGCACTCGCAGTGTCAGGAACCGCATCTGGTCGCCCGGTACGGCGGCGAGGAGTTCGGCATCGTCCTCGCCGACACCGATCCGGTGGGCGCCCTGGCGATCGCCGAACGGGTGCGCGGCGCGGTGGCGCGGATCGAGGGCGTCACCCAGGTGACCGCCAGCATCGGCGTCGCCTCGTACCCGGGCCACGGGCTCAGCCCCGCCGAGCTCATCTCCGGCGCTGACGCCGCCCTGTACCGCGCCAAGGCCAGCGGGCGCAACCGCGTCCGTTCGGCGGAGGCGCCGAACATGTCACACCCGCACAGCGTTCCGGCTCAGGAAAACCCCTCAGGCCGTGACTCGCTACGCCGATAGGACCCCGTGAGCGCCACCCCGGCCGCTCTACGTAAGTACCAGCAGGAGGAGTAAGCCATGGATGGGCCAACGTACGCGGCACCGAGCGTGCCTCCCCCGCGCCGCTCACGCGGCGAACGCTTCCGCGGCGCTGCCGTGCTTGTGGGGCTCCTGACCAGCGCAGCGCTGGTCTGGCAGTCCACCCAGGCGGCATTCTCCAGCGTGACCGACAACCAGGGCAACAGCTTTGCTGCCGGTAGCGTGACGCTGACCGAGAACGACGCGGACAACGTCCTGTTCGCGGTCACCGGACTGGTGCCCGGCGGCACAGGAAACAACTGCATCGAGGTCGAGTACGACGGCAACGTCGCGGCCGAGGTCCGGTTGTACATCAACACGTTCGCCGAGAACGATGGCGCGGCCGACGGCGCGTTGCTCGACTCCGAGCTGCGTTTGTACATCCAGATGGGCGACGTCGACGACACCTGCGGCGTGGCCAACGGCTGGTCGGCCGTCAGCGCCGTGGCGCCGGGCGACTACGTCGAGCCGACGTTGAAGACGAAGTCGAACTTCGCCACCGGCTACGACCCGGGTTGGAACCCCAGCGCAGCCAACACGGTGCGGGCGTTCCGGGTGACGTACACGATGGATTCGGACGCCACCAACACCGCCCAGGGCGACAGCCTGTCGTTCAACTTCGCCTGGGAAGCCCAGAACACCTGATAGACCCCTGTGGACGAGTCCGGGCCGCGTGGTGGCGACACCGCGTGGCCCGGGCCCGTCCCGGGCCCTGCCGAGACGTTCGGGGCGAGGTTCGATGACCGACACCGTCACCGCTGCCGCGGTGCTGCTACACCGGCAACCCGTGCACAACGAGAGCCGTCAGCTCGTCGGCTACGAGATCAGACTCGCGCCCTGCGGCGCGGAACCCCTGGCCGAGGCGGGCGTCGCCGCTCGCGTCCTCACCGACCCCCGGCTGGGCGACCTCGGCGGACGCCGAGGCTTCGTGACGCTGCCACCGTCGATGCTGGCCGACCCGGACGCGATGCCGGCCGGACCTGGTCTGGTCGTCATGGCCACCGCGGCCGGGATGGACGAGACCGCCACCCGCAACGTGCTGGCGCTGGCCGCCGCCGGTCGCCCGGTGGGCCTCACCGGCGCCACGGTGAACGCCGACCCCCGGCTCCTGGACGTCGCCAGCTACCTCACTCTCGACCTCGCCGCCGACCCCGACTCGCTGCGGGATCTGGCCGACGAGTGCCGACTCGGCAGCCGTCGGGGTCGGATCACTCTCATCGCCGGCGGGGTCGCCACCGGCGCCCACCTCACCTACGCCAAGCTTCTGGGCTGCGGCCTGCTCGAAGGTCCGCTGCTCAGCCGCCCGGAACCCAAGGCCGGCGGCGCCCTGTCGGCCTCAAGGCTGGGTCGGGTCCAGCTGATGGCGGCACTGCAACGCCGGGACACTTCATTGGACGAGATCGTCGCCATGGTGGCCCGGGACCCGGCGCTGTCGTTCCGGCTGCTCAACGCCACCAACTCGGCCTCCTCCGGACTCTCCCGGCGGGTGTCGTCGGTGCGTGAGGCGGTAGTGCTGCTGGGCACCGGCCGGGTCCGGCAATGGGTGTCGATGATGGCGTTCGCCGACATGGCCGACGCCAACGAGGCATACCTGACGCTGGCGGTCAGCCGGGCCAGAATGTGCCAGTTGGTCGCCGAGCGGCTGCACGCCCCGGGGGAGGCCGCGTTCACCGCCGGTCTGCTGCTGGCGGTCGCGGAGCTCACCGGAAGCCCGATCGCCGACGTGGTGGACCGGCTGCCGCTGGCCGCGGCCCTGGCGACGGCGCTGGTCAGCGGCGCCGGACAGCTCGGTGAGGTGCTCGGGGCGGTCCGCGCCTACGAGCGTTGGCTGCCGCCGGCGATGGGCTGGCCGCTGCCGGTCGGCGAGCTGACCGAGGCGTACCTGGCCGCCGGCGCGTGGTCGGCCCGGGTGCTCGCCGACGTGCTCAGCCAACCGGGCGCCCCGGCCCGCTCGGCCTGACCGGCAGCGACGCTGCCGTGATTGTCGCTGCCGAGGCTACGATCGGTAACTATGCGGCGGCTGACCTGGTGGGGCCACAGCACCGCCGTCCTGGAGCTGGACGGGGTGCGGATTCTCACCGACCCGGTGCTCACCGACCGGGTGGCGCACCTGCGCCGGCGTCGTGGGCTGTCGCCGGCCACGCTGACCCAGCCCGACGTCGTCCTCATCTCCCACCTGCACGCCGACCACCTGCACCTGCCGTCGCTGCGTCGCCTCGGCGGACAGGCGCCGCTGGTGGTTCCGGCCGGCGCCCGCGCTTTCGTCCGGCACGCGCTCGGCGACAGCTTCGCCGAGCGCTGTATCGAGCTGCCGGCGGGCCAGGAGACCACCGTCGCCGGGGTGCGGGTGCGGGCGGTGCCCGCGGCCCACGACGGCGGTCGGCACCACTGGTCCCGCTGGCACGCCGAGGCCGTCGGCTACGTCATCGAGGCAGGTCTCAGCGTCTGGTTCGCCGGCGACACCGGGCTGCACCCGGCCATGTCGACGTTCGGTCCGGTCGACCTCGCGTTGGTGCCGGTCGGCGGTTGGGGACCCAGCCTGGGGCCGGGGCACCTGAGCCCGACCCAGGCCGCCGAGGCCGTGCGCCGCATCGGCGCCCACATGGCCGTCCCGATCCACTACGGGACGCTGTGGCCGATCGGGATGGACCAGGTCCGTCCGCACCTTTTCCACGACCCGGGGGAGCGGTTCGCCGACCACGCGATCGGGCTCGACGTCCCCGTGCTGACCCCTGGCGGCGTTCTGGATCTGCCATCGTGACCACCCTGGCCGGCATCCTGCTCTCGTTGGCGGCGCTGGTCGGATTCGGAGCGGTGGCCCCGGTGGTGCCCACCGGCCCGGCGGTCAGCGCGGCCGCCGCATACGCGCTTCACCAGAACGTCTACACGGTCCCCCTGGTGATTATCGCCGGCGCGCTCGGGGCCTACCTGGGCGACCTCGTCCTGTACGCCGCGTGCAGCTGGGGCGGCGAGCGCCTGGTCCGCCGGTTCGGCTGGTTGCGGGAGGGCGAGCGCAGCGCCAACCTGGCCCGTCAACTGGCCGAGCGGCAGGTGTCGGTGCTGTTGGTCTCGCGAATGCTGCCAGCCGGCCGCGTGCCGGTCCTGGTGGCGGGGGCGGTGGCCGGAATGGATTGGCGTCGATTCGCCGTGGCGAACATTCCAGCCTGCCTGCTGTGGTCGAGCCTCTACACGACGATCGGCCTCGTCGGCGGGGTGGCGTTGGCCGGGTCCTGGCTCGCCGTTCCGGTCGCAGCTGCCGCCGCCGCCCTCATCGTGGTGTCTCTGGAACTCGCTCGGCGGATTGCGGCAGCCCGCCGCTGACCTCGTCAGCGCCGCTGCCCTCGCTGTCCCCGCCGCCGCTGCCCCCGCCGGTTTCGCCATGCGGGCCCAGCCCCAGGTCGTCGCGCCACCGGGCCAGCAGGCGGTGCACCGCCACCGGGCCGACCAGCTCGGCGTCGCCGGCCGGGTCGGACCACTGGGCCGGATGCAGCAGCAGCCCGGCGGTCTGCCACCCGCCGAGCCCGCCATGACAGCCCACCAGCTCCTCGAACGCCGCCACCTCCTCGGTGTCCGGGTCGACCGCGCTGATCAGGACCAGGTCGCCGACGTGGGCGCACGCCTGGTGGGCCAGCAGGTCCGCGCGGGCCCGGGGCCCGTACGGCGCCAGCGGGTCCCGGCCGCGCACCTCGCCGTCGCGGAGCCGGTGCGCCCCGTCCCCGCCGACGGCGATCGGCCCGTCCGCCTCGGTGGCGATGACCACCACGCCAATCCCGGGGTGGGCGGCGAGCCCCCGCACCAGACCTGGGTGCTCCTGGCCCATGCGCTGGCAGGTCACCTGGCCGGGCAGACCGGTCAGATAGATCATGGCCAGGTTGCCCGAGGCCACCACGACCGCGTCGGCGTCCGCGTCAGCGATGGCCCGGCGCTCGCGTTCGGCCGGTCCCAACGCCACCTCGCCGTCGGCCGAACGGGTCCTGGTTGCCGCCCGGGTCGCCGCCGCCGCCGCCCCGCCGTGGCTGGTGACGCTGGTGAGCAGGGTGTTCACCGGGCCCCAACCCTCGACATCGGCGGTGGCTCCGGCGGTCTCCTCGACGGCCTCCGACCGCAACAGCCGACTCACCACCTGTTCGATCGACTCCTGGTACCGCTGCCGGAACGGCGCGCCCTGGCTCTGCCCGTGGTCGGAGAGCACCACGATTCGGTAGTCCCGCGCCCCGCCGTGGGCCGCCAGCCGGGACAGGATGCCGACGACCCGGTCCAGCCCCTCCAACGCCGCCATCGCCTCGTGCCTGGCCGGTCCGGCGTGGTGCGCGACCTCGTCGTAGTCGACGAAGTCGCAGAAGATCGTCGGGGCGCCCCGGGCCATCTGCTCGGCCACCAATGACACGTTGAGGTCCCGGAGCAGGACGTTGGTGACCGGCCGCAGCAGCAGGAACGCCCCACCACGGGCCACCCGGGGCCAGACCCGCCGGCGCCGTTGCAGTCGGGCCTGGTGCAGCTCCTTGAGTAGCTCGCCGACGCCCAGCACCAGTCCGCGGGCCAGGCCGTAGGGGCTGGTCATGAAGGCCGCGTACGCCGAGGAACGGGTCGGCAGCGCAGCCTGGCTGACGGTGAGCAGACTGGTGGGGGCGTCGCCGGTGAAGATGTTGCTGATGCTCACGCCGTCGTGGCGCAGCAGGCCGTCGCCGGTGCTCAGGCGCCGTTCGGCGAGCGCGGCGTCACCAGGCCGGCTGGTCACAACCAGGCGCCGGACGTCTTTCTCGTACCAGCGGAACGCCGGGATCTGGTCGGCCACCCCGTGCAGCAGACCGGCCTGGGCGGCCGGGGTGGTCGCGGGCAGGCCGGTGTGCCACTGACGTAGCCGGTAGCGGCCCGAACGTAGCCAATGCCCGATCTGTGGGAGGTTCCCGGCGCGCACCGCCCACTGGAGCAGCGGCGCGGCCACCCCGTCGAGCTGGATGATGAGCAGGCCGGGCGGGCGGGCCTGCCCGGCGGGTTGGCGGCTCCGGGTCATCCGGCGCAGCGTCTCGGCGAGGAAGGCGTCGTCGGTGCCGGCGTCGGCGATCCAGTGCACGATCGCCGAGAGGGCGGCGGCCACCCAGGCCGCGACGAACGCGAGGCTGAAGTGGGAGATCTGCGCGTTCGGGTCCAGCAGCAACGCCACATAGATGACGGTGGCCTGTAGGCAGATCCCGATGAGCAGCGCCACGTAGCCGCCGGCGATGGTGGCCACCGCGAGCATCGCCGGTCGCAGCACGGCGCCGACTGCCGCGACCAGCACTACCAGCCACAGCATCGACACCAGGCCGCCGGAGGTGATGCCCGGCAGCAGCCAGAGCGTGGCGGCCAGCACGACGAACGAGGTCGCGAAGCTACGCAGGAGCGACTTCACCCATGCGACGGTGGGCCGCCAGTCCCGCAGGACCCGCAGCCCGAGGCGCACCCGGGCGCGGGAGCCGGATGCCGGGGGACGCTTGGCCGCCGACATGCCCTCAACGATCGCACAGCGGCGCCGGCCGTCGGGCCCGTTGACGCGGGCGCCGTGGACGCTGGCTGTTGCGCCGGGCTCAGACGCCGTGCGCCTGGACGGGCTGGGTCCGCGCTTTCATGATCTTGTCGAGTCTGGCGGCGAGCATCGGGGTGAGCAGGGTCGAGTAATGGGTGGTCAGGTGGGTGTTGTCCCGGTAGACCAGGGTGTTGCCGACCAGCGCCGGACAGGTCGCCTTCGTGCACAGCCACGGCGTCGGCTCGATGACCGACGCCCCGGCGGCGGCCAGCGCGCCGGCGACGGCCCGGCGCCGGTCCGGCAGCGGCACCGCCTCGGCCTGCGACCGCTGGCATGGGGCGGCGTTGTCGAGGTTCGCGGCCAGACAGGGCAGCAGGTCCTCGCGCAGGTGCGGGGTGGTGTTGATGTACGCGACCCGCGCGCCCTTGGCCTTGATCTTCTCCAGCGAGGCGAGCCACCCCCGCACCCAGACCTGGTCGTTGTCGGGCCCGCCGTCCGCCGCGGTGGTCGACGATCCGATCGACGAGGTGACGATGAGGTCCGGCGCCAGCTTGCGGATCTGCTCCAGCGCTCCCTTGCGCCACCGGGTGCACTCCGGCAGCAGCCGCCGGTCGCTGAACCCGAAGACGGTGACCGAGGCGGCCGAGCACTCGTTGCGCACGAACACGATGAGGCGCCAACCTCGTTCGACGGCGATGGTGTTCAGCGCCGGGAACCAGTGTCCGGCGTGCGAGTCGCCGAGCAGCACGACGGTCCTGGCGCCGTCGGGGGCCCCGTACCGGCACTTTCGGGCGTTTCGTGCTGGGTCGTCCAGTTCGTGGCAGCCGTCGCGGTAGAACGTGGGCTTGTTCTCCAGCGCGGTGACCAGCGGCGGCGTCAGGTTCGCCGGGACCACCGGGCGGGCGGCGCTGGCGGCGAGCAGTTGGGTGAGGCGTCGCTGCGGCGATGGCGCCTCGGCTACCAGCTCGGTCGGATCGTCGGCGCTGGTGCGCCCGGCGACCGTCGGAGTGATCAGCGTGGCCAGCACCGCGACCGCCGCTGTCGCGGCCGACAGCGACCCGCCCAGCGCCAGGCCCCGGCGCGGGCTGTGGCGCAGCGTCGGCCGGTGCCGGACCGGGTTCTCCAGCCAGTGGTGTGAGGCGGCGGCCAGGCCCAACGCCACCGTCACGAAGCCCAGGCTCTCCACCAGGTGGGGCGCCCGGCCCAGCAGGGCTGCCCCGAAGACCAGCGCCGGCCAGTGCCACAGGTACCAGGAGTACGACAGCTTGCCGAGCAACCGCGCCGGGGCGCTGCCCAGCAGTCGGTCGGTGAGCCCGGCCGACCCACCGGCGCCGGCGGCGATGACCGCGACGGTTCCCGCCACCGGCAGCAGCGCGGCGTAACCGGGGAAGACGGTGCGTTCGTCGAAGGCGAGCGCGGCGGCGGCGATCGCGCCGAGCCCGGCGACGGCCAGCGGCAGGCGCGCCCGGGTCGGCATCCGCACGGTCGCCGTGGCCAGCAGCGCCCCGGCCGCCAGCTCCCAGACGCGGGTCGGACTGCCGAAGTAGGCCCAGGCCAGGTGCCGGGCCGACAGCCACACCGACAGCGCCAGCGACGCCACCGCGATGACCGCGACCCAGGTGAGGATGCGTCGGCGGGGCAGCCCGTCGGTAGCGTCGCGGCGACTACGACGCAGGAGCAGGAGGAGCAGCAGCGGCCAGAGCAGGTAGAACTGCTCCTCGACGGCCAGCGACCAGAAGTGCTGCACCGGCGAGGGCGGCTCGCCGGCGGCGAAGTAGTCGGTTCCGGTCTGCGCCAGCCGCAGGTTGATGAGGTAGACCGAGCTGGCGATGACGTCCCAGGCGGTCTGGACGGCGCGTAGCGGCGTGAGCAGCCAGGCCCCCACGAGGACCGCGACGAGCACCGGCGCGGCGGCCGGGATGAGCCGTACGGCCCGGCGCGCGTAGAACGTCCGCAATGACACTGTGCCGGTGCGGGCGGCCTCACGCAGCAGGCCGGCTGTGATGACGTAGCCGGAGATGACGAAGAAGACATCGACGCCGACGAATCCCCCGGCCAGGCTGGTGACGCCGGCGTGCGAGAGCACCACGAGCAGGACTGCGATGGCGCGCAGCCCTTCGATGTCGCCGCGCAGCGCCCGGCGGGCGGGCGGCGCGGGGGCTTCAGGGGCGATCGGGGCGGCCTCGTGGGCGCGCTGGGGGAGCGGGCGCGCGGCGGCGCCCGCCGGGCAGGGAGGAACGTCCGGCGAGGTCGTCGGAGATGTCATCGGAGGCGCAAACCGTCTCGTCAGCAGTGGGCGATGGGGGATCGCGGGCAACGGTACCGCAGGCACACGACAGCCGTCCGTCTGAAAGATTGGTAGATAACGTGCCATGGAAGTTTCTGTCTAGCTGCCAGATTCATTCGGCCGCGGTCCGGTTCACTGAAGCGGGTTCACTCCGTGGTACGCCAGCACATGCCAGGCGGTGGTGGCCACGTGCCGGACCGGGAAGTACCCCGACTCGGAGACCCCTGCCGGCAGCGGGCTGGACGCCGCGACGAGCCCGCTGCCACGCGGCAACGCCTGGCCGCCGACGGTCTGGCCGTCGCCGAGCCGGTCCTGGGCCTCGGCCAGGGTCGTCACCAGGGCCGCCCAACGTTGCGGGTCGGTGGGGTCGCGGCGGGCGGCGCAGGCGTGCTGCGCGGTCCCCTCGAACCACACCGCGTACGGGTCCGGGGTGGGCAGCGCGTCCCCGCCCGCGGCGCCGACGGTCCGGCTCGCGGTGCTGAAGGTCGCGCCGGTGATCCTGGCGCCGGGCGGCAGCGTGCTGTTCGGGCGGTCGGCGGAGTCGGTGACCGTCAGCGCGTTGTGCACGAACCGCAGCGCCGGCCGGGCCCGCAGCCGCACCGACGCCAGCCACGGGTGCAGCTGCGCCTCAAGGGTGGCTGGCCCACGGTCGACATCCTCGCCGTCGGCGGAGACTGTGGAGAAGCAGCGGTCGGTTTCCCGCCACATCCGGCTCACGAAACGGCCGGCGTGCGAGCGCTGCCGGGCCCAGGCGATGTCCCCGGTCGCGGCGGCCAGCGCCCCGAACAGGGCGATGAGGCCGGCGTTGTGCGCGGTGGACAGCGCGGGCAGGGTTCGCCCGCTGCCGTCCACCCCGGCCCGGAAGCCGCCGAGCGGGCCGGACGAGCGGCAGTGCCGCACCACCCAGGCGCCCAGCCGGGCTGCCCCGGCGGTGTAGCGCCGTTGCCCGGTGCGCCGACCGAGTGCGGCCAGGGCGATGCCGGCCCAGGCCAGGTCGCCGGTGTGGGAGGAGCGGAAGTCGAACGGACCGTCGGTGTTGACGGTCCCGTCGGGGCGGATGAAGCCGTGCGCCTGGGTCACCCCGCCGACGGCGAAGGTCCCGACCGTGTACGCCTGCCGCAGCCGCCCGTCCTCGAAGTCGGGGTCGTGCCGCTGGGCGTAGAGCAGCGCGTCGCCGATGAGTCGGGCCCGGGCCCGGGCGGAGCGGGTGGGGTGGCTCAGGTACGCCAGAACGGCGATGGCGGCATCGTAGGTGAAGGCGGTGGCGTGCAGTCCCATCTGATCGGCGTAGGACTGCGGCAGTCGCAGGGCGTGGGTGGCGCCGTTGCCGTCGAGCATGTGGTCGAGGAAGGCGACGGCGCGGTCGGCGGCGGCGGGGCGTCGGACCGGACGTCGGTCCTGGTCGGAGGCGGGCGGGTGGACGGTGGCGGTGCCGGCCGCGCGGGTCGCCGGCGGGGCGGCGGTGGCTGCTGAGGTCATCGGCGATCTCCCGGCCTTTATTGGATAACATGTCCGGTTTTACGCCAGTTTACGGCTGTGGGTCGGCGTATCCGCCCCCGGCCGCCCACACCCACCCCCGCCAGCGGCCGGCGGCCGAAACTGGCAGGGTGGGGCGGTGAGCATAGCCACCGTCGACCCGGCCACCGGCGAGCTGATCCGCCGCTACGACCACCTGACCGCCGAACAGGTCGAAGCGGCGCTGGCCGCCTCCGCCGCCGCCTTCACCCGTCTGCGCGCCACCGGTTACGTCGAACGCGCCCGCTGGCTCCGCGCCGCTGCGGACCTCCTCGACGCCGAACGCGACGACATCGCCGCCACCATGACACTGGAGATGGGCAAACCCCTCGCCGCCGCGCGCGCCGAAGCCGCCAAATGTGCCATCGCCTGCCGTCACTACGCCGACCACGCGGCCAGCTACCTGGCCGACGAGCCGCTGCCGGACCCGTCGGAGGTCGGGGCCGTCGCCGCCTACGCCCGCTACCGGCCGCTCGGCCCGGTCCTGGCCGTCATGCCCTGGAACTTTCCACTGTGGCAGGTCATCCGCTTCGCCGCCCCCGCCCTCATGGCCGGCAACACCGGGCTGCTCAAACATGCCTCCAATGTGCCGGCGACGGCCCTGTACCTGGGCGGGCTGTTCACCCGCGCCGGGTTCCCCGCCGGGGCGTTCCAGACCCTGCTCGTCGGCGCCGATGCTGTCGAGGGCATCCTGGCCGACCCACGCGTCCGCGCCGCGACCCTCACCGGCAGCGAGACCGCCGGCCGGTCGGTCGCGGCGTTCGCCGGCCGTCATCTCAAGAAGACTGTGCTCGAGCTTGGCGGCAGCGACCCGTTCGTGGTCATGCCGTCGGCTGACCTCGACCGCGCGGCACGTACCGCCGTCACGTCGCGCTGTCAGAACAACGGCCAGTCCTGCATCGCCGCCAAGCGCTTCATCGTCCACGCCGACGTGCACGAGCCGTTTCTGGCGGCGTTCGTGGCCGGCATGCGGGCGCTGCGGATGGGGGACCCGGCGGACGAGGCCACCCAGATCGGCCCGCTGGCCACAGCCTCCGGCCGCGCCGAGGTCGCCGCCCAGGTCGCCGACGCGCTCGCCCACGGAGCCATCGCCCACTGTGGCGCCGTCACGCCCGGCGGGCCCGGCTGGTTCTACCCGCCGACGGTGCTCACCGACGTGACGCCGACGATGCGGTTGTGGTCGGAGGAGGTGTTCGGGCCGGTCGCCGCGGTGCACCGGGTCCACTCGGACGCCGAGGCGCTGGCGTTGGCCAACGCCAGCGCCTTCGGCCTCGGCGCGAGCGTGTGGACCACCGATCCCGCCGAACAGGACCGTTTCGCCGCCGAACTGGACGCCGGCGCGGTCTTCGTCAACGGCATGACCACATCCTTCCCGCAGCTGCCGTTCGGTGGGGTGAAGAACTCCGGCTACGGCCGGGAGCTCGGCGCGCACGGCATCCGCGAGTTCTGCAACCTCACCACCGTGTGGGCGGGTCGCTGACGGCTGTGTTCCACATCACCCAGGAGGTCAATCACCCGTGCGGCTGAACGTCCACCACGCCCTGCCTGGACGGTCGTTGACCGCCCCGTCCTCGGCCCGTTTGATCACCGGCATGCGAACCAACATCACGCGCCGCGTCGCCGGCGCCCTCACCACCTCCGCCATCGGCGTCGTCAGCGCCGTCGCCGTGGCCTCGCCCGCGTCAGCCGCCTATGAGCACAAATTCGAAATCGGGACCCGCTCGTCGGCGGCCACACTCGCCGGCTCCTACGAGTCCATGATGGGCATCCCGGAGAACCCGCCGCCACCGATCGCCGTCGAAGGGACAATCAACCTGCGTAACCGCAACACCTGTGGAATCGTCCAGGTCAGCGGCGACGGCCCGGCCGACGAGCTGGTGTGGCGGACCATCGTCAGCACCTGCCGCAGGGGAACGACGTTCAACGAGCGCGTCAGCCTGATGCGCGGCGGGTTCGCGCCGTCGTTGCGCCTGTGCGCCGGACGCGCCGTCGCCGCCGCCGAGCTGGCCGCCGAGCGGAACCGTTGTATCGGCGAAACGCAGCTGGTCCTGCGTTGATCCAGCAGAGCTGACGCCGCCCCGCCATGTCGCCTTGGGTCTACGTGGGCATCGCCGCCTCGATCGCCGGGTCGGCGGTCTTCCCGCCGCTGCCCAGCGAAGGCGCGCTCGTCGCCGCGATGGGCCTGGCCGCCGCCCGTGAGCTGGACCTGGGCTGGGTCTGCCTCACCGTGGCGGTCGGGGCGACCCTGGGCGACCTGGCGGCGTACTCGCTGGGACGCGCCATCGGCGCCGGCGCCCGTCAACGCCGCCGGTCGCGCGTCCGTCGCGGGCTGCCGCCCGGCCCCGGCCGGCGTCAGGTCGCGCTCGGCTGGCTCCGCCGCCAGGAACGATCGTGGGGTCCTGGCCTCGTGGTGACCGGCCGCTTCATCCCGGGAGGCACCGCCGCGGTGGGGATCTCCGCTGGCCTCCTGCGCTATCCGGTCCGCCGGTACCTCCCGCTCTCGTGCGTCGGGGCGGTGTTGTGGACCGGATACGGCGCCGCCGTCGGCTTCCTCGGACACGCGGTCCTCCCCGGAAACGTCTGGGCCGCGGTGGCGTTGGCGGTGGCGCTCGCGGTTACTGTCGGCGTGGCGCTGAGCCTGCGACGTTCCCGGCCGCGCCGCCGCCCATAGGACCCTGCGCGCCTACCACCGCCGGCGTGTCGATGGCACCCCGAAGCCGCGTTCGTGGGCTCGGAGATGGGTACCGGCGGCGGCTACCGGCACGAACCAGCCCCGTCGGATAATAGCGAAATGACGATGCCGTTTCCCGCGCCGACGGACCCAGCGTCAGAGCGGACCGAGGTGTTCCTGAGGTACCTCGACTACTTCCGCGAGACAGCCATCGCCAAGGTGCTCGCGCTGCCCGACGATGAGCGTCGCCGCAGCCGCCTCCCGTCGGGATGGACGCCACTTGAGCTGCTCAAACACCTTCGATACGTCGAGCTGCGGTGGATCGAGTGGGGATTCCAGGGCGGCACGGTCGGCGAACCGTGGGGAGACCGGCGCGAGGACCGGTGGCACGTCACGCCCGACGAGTCATGCGACGCGCTGGTGACGGCGCTGCGCGCCCAGGGCGCGCATACCGCAGCGGTGGTCGCGAGCAACGAGCTGACCGCCGTCGGGGCTGCCGGCCCGAGGTGGGAGGGGGCGCCTCCGGCGACGCTGGAACGGGTGCTGTTCCACCTGCTACAGGAGCACGCCCGTCACGCCGGGCAGCTGGACATCGTCGTCGAGATCGCTGGCGGTCCGGTCGGCGAGTAGACCAGAATGGACCGATGGCGAGCCTTGGCACCGTCCGCGTCTTCCACGCCGAGCGGGGGTGGGGCGTCATTGACGGCCCGGAGGTCCCCGGCGGGTGCTGGGCGCACTTCTCCGCCATCGCCATGGACGGGTATCGGGAGCTGAGCCAGGGCCAGCAGGTGACGTTCCGTGCCGAGGCGTTCAGTCAGGACGGGTTCGCCTATCGGGCGGTGAAAGTCTGGACGGGAGGCGTCGAGCCGCCCGACCAGCCCCCAACTCCGGACGGCTCGGCCGGCTATCGCAGCTCGCTGACCCTGACATTCGATAACTGATTGGTCAGCGGCGTCCGGTCGCCAGAGCGACGAGAAACTGCCCGCCGCCGGTGTCGACGCTCGCGGTCACCGGCAGCCCGGGCGCCAGCCGGGAGAACCGGTCGACCAGCCAGTCCGCCGCCTCCTGCGCGTCCTTCCTGTTCGCACAGCGGGCGACCAGTTCGCGGCCACCCTTGCGTTCCAGCCGCTCAGCAACGGCGATCAACGGCGCGGGCTCCACCACATGCAGGCGGTCAGGCCAGGCGATGACCACCTTGACGGCGCCCTTGCGGGTGTTACAGGCGCGGTGCGCGAGCCGCTCGATGACCTTGGCCTTCTTGTCGGCGGTGCGACTGTCGATACTGGGGCCACGTGGGTCGTTCACCGACATGCCGGCGTCGACCGCCTCATCGCACACCCAGCATCGCCAGCCGTCTCGCTTCGCCACGTCATCGAGTTTCATCCCAGCAAACTAGCGTGTCCGACTGCACGCCAGTGTGGCAGCGCGACGACGAGCGGAGCTACGGCGCGGCGGGGCGGGGTGGTCGTCGTGCCAGTCCCACCAGCGCCCCGGCGGCGCGGGCCAGCGCGTACGCCGGGAGCGCCGCGTGCATCATCGTCCCGAGCACCCGGCCGGCCGGCTGGTACGCCCACGCCGCCGCGAATGGCCGTTCCGTCCCGGTCGCCAGCCCGTAGGCGATGCCGCTGACCAGGGCGCTGCCGAGGAACAGGACGGTCCCGACCCACCAGCCCAGCGCCGGGGTGGCGACGAGGTACCAGCCGGCCGCCACCGGGGCGGTCACGGCGGTGGTCGAGCGTCCGTAGTGCAGCAGCGCCGGCAGCGGGCCCTGGCGCCAGGCGAAGCGCCCGGTAAAGGCCGCTGAGCGGACGGTATTGCCGAAACCGTCGAGCGATCGGGTGAGGAGCCCACCGACGGTCGTCGGCACCGGCACGTAGGCGCGGGCCGACGAGACGTAGCCGACCTGCCACGCCCGCCCCGCTGCCGACGTCCCGTCGCGGGGCTCGTCCGGGGAGCGCGGTGTGGGCCCCAGCCACGGCTGCCCGACGAGCAGCGCGGCCAGCGACCGCCCCGGCCGCCATGCCGGCAGGCACGGCCAGACGGCCTCGCGTCGGCAGACCGCCAGGCCGGCTGGCAGCTCGACCACGGCGCCGATAGCCGCCTCGGCCCCGATGTTGATCCGGCAGCGGGCCTCCAGCCACGCGTCCTGGGCACGGGTGAGCGGGTTCACCTCGGCGTTGCGGGCGCGCAGGTGCGCGGTGACCGCGCCCAGCTCAGGGTGACGGTGCAGCGCGCGCAGACACCGGCGCACCGCGTCCGGGGCGGCGAGCGTGCCTTCGGCGACGAAGGCGAGCACCTCACCGGTGGCGTGTTCGGCGGCGTGCCGCAGCGCGTCGTGCGGGCCCGCGCCGGGCAGACGCAGCACGGTGATCGGCAGGGTGCGGGCCAGCTCGTCGAGGCCGTCGGCGCTCGGACCGGTGGCCACCACGATGATTTCGGCGGGGCTGTGGTCGGTGGCGGCGAGCGCGGCCACCGCCGTCACGGCCGCGTCGTCGTCCGAGCCGGCGACGGTGAGCAGGCTGACGACAGGGAACGACGGCAGCGCCGGGAACGTGTGGGCGCCGGCCGGCGGGCCGCGCCGCTCGTGCCGGGACGGGTCCTCGTACCGGCCGTACGCCAGGTAGAGCAGCCCGGTGGCGCCGGCGAGCATCGCGTACGGGTAGCCCAGCAGCGCCGGAGCGCCCACGACCAGGGGCGCGAGGACGGTGAGCAGGACGAACAGCGGCGTCAGGCCGGCCAGGGTGACCGCCTGACGGATGGCGGGCAGCGCCGTCCGGTCCGCTGATGGGGTGCGCAGCGTCGTCTCCGCTCGTTATGTCTGGTGGCGTGACGCCCGGGCGGCGCCTGGCTGACGGCCTCGTGCCGCGGTCTGGCTTCATCCTCGTCCGCTGGCGTCGTGGGCGCAGTCCACCGCGTGGACGGGCGAGCGCGCGCCCGGCCGACCCCGGACCATCGCGAATCGGGCAGGTGGCCGTGAACCGGATAGTCGACGATCGAACGGCCAGAGGCCTAGCCAGGGTCTGGTCGAGTTAGGACAATGTGACGATGGCCACCGCCGATACCGGAACCCACGCCGATACCGGAGCACAGCACGCGCTCGCGGCCGCTGCCGACCTGTCCGGGACGACGATCCTGCTGGTCGTTCTGGCGCTTTTCAGCGCCTATGGCCTGGGGTTCGCGCACGCGATCCTGCGCCGGGCGCGCAACGACTACCGCGTCACCAGGAAGTCGCTGCCCGGCCTGCGTCGGGGTGTCGTCAACGCCTTCACCACCACCGCCGGGCGCCTCGCGCTGGTGTTCATCGTCATCGCCGTGACGATGGCCTGGTCGGCGATGGCAGGGGACCGACCCCCGGCCTGAGGGCCCCGCCCGGGGTGATTCAGGCGGTGAAGCGGCCGCGGATGACGTTGGGGGCGCTGTGTCCGGCCAGCCAGCCGGCGAACTCGTCCGGCGGCATCGGCCGGGAGATGAAGTACCCCTGGAGAATGTTGCAGCCCTCCCGGACGAGGTAGCCGTAGGTGTCCTGGTCCTCAACGCCCTCGGCGACGACGTCCAGGCCCAGCGCGTGCCCCAGCTGCACCGCGGAGCGGACGACCGCCCGGTCCCGGTGGTCCACCGCGATCCGCAGCACGAACGACTTATCGATCTTGACTTCGTGGATGGGAAGCTCCCGGAGCCGACCCAGCGACGAGTAGCCGGTTCCGAAATCGTCGATGGACAGTCGCACGCCCAGGGCGTGCAGCTGGTCGAGGACCTCCTTGGCGGCCACCGGGTTGGTCATGATCGATGTTTCGGTGAGTTCCAGGGTCAACCCGCTCGGGGGCACGTTGGTCTGCTGGAGCAGGCGTGAGACCACCTCCGGCAGCGTCGGGTCGAGCAGGCTGTTCGGCGACAGGTTCACCGCAACATGCAGGTCATGGCCGTTGCGGCGCCACGCCGCACAGCGCCGCAACGCCACTTCCAGCACATGCAGGGTCAGCGGCCGGATGAGCCCGGAGTGCTCGGCCAGCGGGATGAACTGGTCTGGCGGGATGTTGCCGTGCGTCGGGTGGTGCCAGCGGGCCAGCGCCTCGGCGCCGGTGACCTGACCGGTGTGCGGGTCGAGCTTCGGCTGGAAGACCACCAGCAGCTCGCGTCGGTCGATGGCGTCCCGCAGGTCGGTGATGAGGGCCAGCCGGTCCGGCGTGTTCTTGTCGTCCTCGGGCAGATACACCCGTAGCCCGGTGTGGGTGGCCTTGGCCGCGTACATGGCGACATCGGCCCGGCCCAGCAGCGTCTGCGGGTCGTCGCCGTGGATGGGCGCCACCGCGATGCCGATGCTGGCCCGGGCGTTGAGCGACAGCGGCCCCCGCTGCACCGGCCGCTCCAGCTCCCGGGCGAGCGCGCTGCCCAACTCCACCGCCTCGACGACGGTGCGGACCCGGCGCAGCAGCACCGCGAACTCGTCCCCGCCCAGCCGCGCCACCTGCCCCTGGTCGGCCACGGCCTGCTGGAGCCGGGCGGCGACCTCGCGCAGCACCGCGTCGCCGGTGTCGTGCCCGAGGGCGTCGTTGACCTCCTTGAACCGGTCCAGGTCCAGCAGCAGCACCGCCGGGCCGTTGTCGTCGTGCCGGGCCGCGTCCAAAGCGGCCTCCAGCAGCATGAGAAAGTGCCGGCGGTTCGGCAGCCCGGTCAACGGGTCGTGCAGCGCCAGGTGCTCCTTCTCCTCGGCCTCCCGGCGGAGCCGGTCGACGAGGTGGGCCCGGGCCAGGGCGACGCTCGCGTGGTTGGCCAGGGCCTCGAACAGCCGGAGGTGTTCGGGGGTATAGCCGCCGATGTCGGGCAGGCTGTCCGTCACCAACAGCACCCCGGTGACGTCCGCCAACGGCACCGGCACCGCCATGCCGTCGCGCGGCCCCTCCCCGCCGCTGTCGGAGCTGCGCAGCACCGCGGCGCCGGTCAGCGCGGGCGTCCACCACTGGTCCGCCGGCCCGATCGCCAACAGGGTGTCCACGAGCCGGTCCTGCTCGCTCAGCCGGGTCCGGCTCGGTCGGTGCTCGTCGATCTGCGGGACGATGAGCTGGGCCTGGGCGCCACGCATCTGGTCGCGGGCGCGTTCGAGCACCACCCGGATCAGCGACCGGGTATCGGCGGAGCCGTCCAGCGCCCGGGTGAAGCTGTACAGCTCGTCGACCTGCGCGTGGCCCTGCTGCTGGGTGATGAGCGCTCGGTAGGCCAGGTAGAGGATGACCGACACCACCCCGAGCAGCACCAACGTCCACGGCGTCTGCTCGACCCCGATCGCGCTGATGATCGCCACCGTCGTGGTGACCAGGACGAACGGCTCGCCCCGCAGCGCCAGCGGCAGCCGTCGCCACTCGCTCGGGTCGTCGTGGAGGCTGATCGCCGCGGTGACCAGGACCGCCGCGACAGTGTCAGCCAGCAGGACGGCGGCGTAGACGGCCAGCCAGTCCTGGAGCGAGTCCGGGACGCCAGCGCCGCCCAGGGCGTGGAACGTCAACGCGGCCACCATCGACTGCACGCCCCACAGCGCCACGTTGAAGCCGAGCTTGAGGCCGCGCTGGCCACGAACGAAGAACAGTCCGACCGCGCCGCCGACGACCCGTGCCAGGACCAACGTCACCGGGTCGAGATGGGCCAGGGCCAGCACCAGCGGGATCTCGCTGACGCTCATCGCGTGACTGCCCCGGCGCACCCGCAGGTGCACCACGAAACCTTCGGTCACGGCGAAAAGCGCCACCAGGGCCACCAGCCACGGCCAGTCCGGCGTCGGCGTCCCGTGCCGGATGACGAGCCAGCCGGCGACCAGCGCGGTCAGCGCGCCGAGCGAGAGGCTGAGCGCGCCGACCCGTGCCTCGGGGCGCCGCCACCACGGGGCGCGGCGTTCGGCGTCGGGCGTTCCTGTCATGTCCAACCGGTCTCCTCGGCGAGTCACCAAGCGGACACCGCCTCGGTCACCGGCAGGGGATCAGCCCCAGGACGCCCCGCCCCAGGAGGTGCCGCCCCAGGAGGTGCCGCCCCAGGAGGTGCCGCCCCAGGAGGTGCCGCCCCAGGAGGTCCCGCCCCAGGAGGTGCCGCCCCAGGAGGTGCCGCCCCAGGAGGTGCCGCCCCAGGAGGTGCCGCCCCACGAGGTGCCGCCCCAGGAGGTGCCGCCCCAGGAGGTCCCGCCCCAGGAGGTGCCGGTCCAGCCTGAGCCCGTCCAGGTGGAGTTGTTCCACGCCCCATCCGTCCAAGCTTGGCCCTGATTCGCGGCCGCTGCCCAGACTTGCGGATTCCAGGTCTGCCCAAAAATGTCCTGTTCGCCCGAGAGGACGACCCCGGATGCCGGATCGACCAGGCGATGGGTGCCCCGCGACGCGTCCAGCGAGCCCAGCCCGGTGGCTTCCCAGCCGGCGGGGGCGCTGTCGCCGGTGACGGCGCCCCGGTC
The DNA here is from genome assembly GCF_039532605.1 of Pilimelia columellifera subsp. columellifera. Taxonomy (NCBI): domain Bacteria; kingdom Bacillati; phylum Actinomycetota; class Actinomycetes; order Micromonosporales; family Micromonosporaceae; genus Pilimelia; species Pilimelia columellifera. The sequence goes on along the minus strand of NZ_BAAARY010000007.1, from coordinate 142,678 downwards.
CAGGCGCCGCAGCGCGGCGGCGATGTCGAGCTGCCCGGCGCCGCGGCTGGCCGCCAGCACGCCCCGCACCGCGGTGTCAGAGCGGGTCAGCAGCGCCTTGATCTGGTCGGGGGTGAGATCCGGTCGCTTCTGGAGCAGCAGGGCCGCGGCGCCGGAGACGAACGCGGTCGCCTGCGAGGTGCCGCTGCCGCGGAAGAAGCGGTCGTCATGGCGCCCCTGCGGAAAGGCCAGGTCGAGGAACGAGCCGGCGTCCCGCAACGACACCACCCGGACGCCCGGGGCGTGGATGTCCGCCGAGCGGGACCGGGCGCCGCTGGCGCTGAACGGGGCGACGGTGTCGTCGCGGGTGGTCACGGTTCCGTGGTTGTCGACGGCGCCGACGGCCAGCACCCGTGGGTTCGCCGCCGGCATACCGACCGGCCGACGGGCGCCCTGGTTGCCGACCGCGACGGTCACCACGATGCCGTGCCGCCAGGCGACGTCGACGGCGTAGGAGAGCGGGTCCAGGCGCGGGTCCTGGGCGCCATCGGTGCCGAAGGCCAGGTTGAGCACCCGGATGTTGAGCCGTGGGTCGTCGCGGTGCGCCACCACCCAGTCGATAGCCGCGATCACCTGGGAGACGTCGGCGGCGCCGTCGAAGCTGCCGACTTTGACGTTGATGACGTGCGCGCCGGGGGCGACGCCGGCGAAGGCGCCCGTGTCGGCTGGGGCCCCGGCGTCGCGGCCGGCGATGATGCCGGCCAGGTGGGTGCCGTGACCGTAGGTGTCAAGGTGGCGTCGGTCGTCGGTCTGCGATTCGAAGGACAGGTCCGGACCATTAATGATCTTGCCTGGGCTGGTCAGTCCGGCGACTGGCACGACGCCGGTGTCGATGAGCGCGACACCGACGCCGGCGCCGGTGACGCCCTGTCGCCAGGCGCCGCGGGCGCCGGTGCTGGCGGCGAGCTGACTCATCGTGTTGCCCACGCCCACGCCCACGCCGCTGGCGGTGTTGTGGGGTTTCAGCGCCCTGTCGGCGGTAACGGCGAGCACGCCCGGGGCGTTCCGCAGGCTGCTCAGCGTGTCGTGCGGCGCCCGGACCACCAGCGCGTCGAGGGACCGCAGCCGGGCGGTGACCACGCCGCCGGCGCGCGCCACCGCGGCGTCGGCCCGTGCGCTGCCGTCGTGGCGGACGATGACCGATACGGACGGTTCGGCCGCGGCGCCGGCCGCGGCGGTCGCGGGCGCGATGGCGGCTGGCACAGTGGCGGCGATCAGGGCGATGGCCAGCGTGGCTGCTCGGCGTCGTCCTGGTCGGCTGGGCCTGACGTTCATCGCGCCTCCCGGTACCCAGAGTTGCAACTACTGATAGTAGTTACTCGTGTGCTTTCAGTATCGGCTTGCCGTTGCGCGACCTATGTCGGCCAACAGGGCGGAAGACGCGGCGCGCGGCGCGCCCATCCGGAAGGCACGCCGCGCCGAAGCACCTGCGTGGCACAGCAGAAGCGAAGCGGCAGGCTACGGGTCATGACGCATGGGGACCCTGGGCCCGCGCTACCGGAAGGCGACAACTCGGAAACGCCCGAGTTGTTGCTCCAGCGCGTCGCCCGTGGCGACGAAGAGTCCTTCAACCGGCTCTACAACCTCGTCGCCGCCCGGGTCTTCGGGCTGATCCGCCGGGTGCTGCGCGACCCGGCGCAGGCCGAGGAGGTCACCCAGGAGGTTCTGGTGGAGATCTGGCGCACCGCCGCCAGATACGACCCGGGCAGAGGCTCCGCCACCGCCTGGATCTTCACGATGGCGCACCGGCGGGCGGTCGACCGGGTGCGCTCGGAGCAGGCCGGCGCCGATCGGGCCCGGCGGGTCGCCATGGCCAGCGTCGAACGCGAGTACGACGAGGTCGCCGACGCGGCCGCGACCCGGCTCGAACAGGAGCGCGTCCGCGCCTGTCTGGGCGGGCTGACAGCGCTGCAACGGGAGGCGATCACCTTGGCCTACTACCAGGGCCATACCTACCGGGAGGTCGCCCAGCTGCTGGACGCCGGCCTTCCGACGGTCAAGACTCGGATGCGCGACGGCCTCATCCGCCTGCGCGACTGTCTGGGGGTAGGCCAGTGAACACTGACATTCACGGGCTGGCCGGCGCCTACGCGCTACACGCCCTCACCGACATCGAGCGGGCGGCGTTCGACCGTCACCTCGCCGACTGCGAGACCTGCGCCCTGGAGGTGCGGGAGCTACGCGAGACAGCCGCCCGAATCGGCGAGGCCAGTTTCTCCGTCCCGCCGCCCCGGCTGCGCCAGCAGGTACTCGCCGAGATCCGGCAGACCCGGCAGGTAGGCCCTGGCCGCCCGGAGCGACGCGCGCCGGCCGAACTCGTCCGTTGGCGTCGGCTCACGACCGTCGCCGCGGCCGCCGCGATCTTCGCGGCGGCGGTGGGCGGGGTCAGCTTCCTGCTCGGCGAGCAGCGGGTCCGGGAACAACGCGCGGTGGCCGAGGCCGCCCGCGCCGACGCCGTGGCCGCCCAGGCCGAGGCGTCCCGGATGGCCGCGATCCTCAACGCCCCGGACGCCGTGCTGCGGGGCCGGAACGCCCCCGCAGGCGGTCACGTGTCGGTCGTCTACTCCCCGAGCCACAACACCGGGGTGGCCATGCTCGACAAACTGCCGGCGCCGCCGCCCGGTCACACCTACCAGCTCTGGGTCATGGGCGACCAGCCCGTCTCGGCCGGCGTCGTCCCCGACGGTCTGACGAGCTTCCGGCACACGGTCACCGGACTCCGTGGCGCGAACGCCCTCGGGGTGACAGTCGAGCCGGCCGGAGGATCGGTCTCGCCCAACATGGACACCGCGATCACGCTCGGGCTCTGACCAAAAAAGATCCGAGAAAGCTCCCATCCGCTCGGCTGATGGCAACGAAGCACCAGGCGTACGGATCTTCCGTCATCTGAGAGGACTTATCGTCATGCGTGCTACCCGTTTCGCCGCCATCGCCACGTTCGCCGTCGTCGCCGCCTCGGTAGCGGCCTGCGACTCGACCAACGAGTCCACCAGCGACACCGGCGGCTCGGCGACGGCCACGACGGCCCCGGCGAGCCCGACGGCAGCCCAGTTCGGGGCGGCCTGTTCCGCCGTTCCCGCGGATCCGTCCAACCCGGGCAGCTTCGCCGGCATGGCCGACGACCCGGTGGCGACCGCAGCCTCCAACAACCCGGTCCTCAAGACGTTGGTTACCGCGGTGACCAAGGCCCAGCTCGTCGACTCGCTCAACACCGCCCCGGCGGTCACGGTCTTCGCGCCGACCAACGACGCGTTCGGCAAGATCCCGGCCGCGACGCTGGACAAGGTCCTGGCGGACAAGGCGCAGCTCACCAAGATCCTGACCTACCACGTGGTGCCGCAGCGGCTGGCTCCCGAGCAGCTCGCCGGAACTCACACCACCCTTGAAGGCGGCGCGATCACCGTCGCCGGCAGCGGCGAATCGTTCACGGTCAACGGCGCGTCGGGGGTCGTCTGCGGCAACGTGCAGACCGCCAACGCGACCGTCTACATCGTTGACAGCGTCCTGATGCCGAAGGCGTGAGCATGCGCCGAGATCACCGGCCGGCCGTCGCGGGAGTTCTCGCGGCGGCCGCCGGCCTGGCGGTCGGCGAGCTGGTCGCGGCGCTGAGCAGGCCGCAGTCCGGGCCGGTGGTCGCGGTCGGCGGCGCTGTCATCGACGCCACTCCCACGCCGGTCAAGGAGTGGGCGGTCGCGACCTTCGGGATGTGGGACAAGCCGCTGCTGCTGTCCGGGATCGGACTGGTCGTCGTCGGCTACGCGGCGGCGGCGGGAATGCTGGCAGCGCGGCGTCACCAGCTCGGGTACGCGGCGGTGGTCCTGTTCGGGCTGGTGGCCGCCGGGGCGGCGGCGTCCCGCCCGGACGCCCGCTGGACGGATCCGGCGCCCTCGGCGCTGGCCGCCGTCGTCGCTGGCGTCGCGCTCACGCTGGCGCTGCGCCCTTTGCGCCCGCCGCCTGATCCGCGTCGGCGCCAGTTCCTCGTCGCGGCCGCGGCTGTCGGCGGCGTGGCGGTGGCGACCGGCGGCTTGGCCGCAACACTGCGCAGCACCGGGCGGCAGGCCGCCGAACGGCTTCGCGCGGCCGTCCGGCTGCCGGCGCCCGCTGACCCGGCCCGCCCGTTGCCGGCGGGCGTCGGCCCGGGCTTCCATACCGCGAACGCGGACTTCTACCGGGTCGACACCGCGCTGACCGTGCCCCGTCTCGATCCCGAACGGTGGCGCCTGCGGATCACCGGCATGGTCGGCCGCCCCCGCGAGCTGACCTTCGCCGAGCTGCTCGGCCGCCCGCTGACCGAGCGCGACATCACCCTCAACTGCGTGTCCAACGAGGTCGGCGGCCCGTACGTCGGCACCGCCAGGTGGTTGGGGGTCCCGGTCGCGGCGTTGCTGCGCGAGGCGGGGGTCCTGGCCGGCGCCGACCAGCTCATCACGCGCTCTACCGAAGGGATGACCATCGGGACGCCGCTCACGACCATCCTCGATGGGCGGGACGCGCTGCTCGCGGTGGCGATGAACGGCGAGGCGCTGCCGTTCGCCAACGGCTTCCCCGCTCGCATGATCACACCCGGCGTGTACGGCTACGTCGGCGCCTGCAAGTGGGTGACGGAGCTGGAGGTGACCACGTTCGCCGAGGTGGACGCCTACTGGGTCAAGCGTGACTGGGCCGCGCAGGCGCCGGTGAAAACAGCCTCGCGGATCGATCGTCCTGCCCCGTTCGCCCGGTTGGCGGCCGGTCCGACGACGATCGCCGGGGTGGCCTGGGCGCAGCGTCGGGGGATCAGCGCCGTGCGGGTCCAGATCGATCAGGGTCCGTGGCAGGAAGCGGAGCTGCTGCCCGTTCCCTCGATCGACACCTGGGTCCAGTGGCGGTTGCCTTGGGCAGCCAGCCCCGGCAGTCACACGTTGCGCGTCCAGGCCGTCGACGCCCGCGGCGACGCACAGACCGCGGCGCGGGCCCGGCCGTTCCCGGACGGCGCGACCGGGTGGCACACCGTTGTGGTCACGGTCACCTGAACGATCAGGTCTGGAGCCAGCCCGGGCAGGCCGAGGAGAGCCTGCTGTCGGCCTCGGCGACCAACTCCCGTAACGCTGGGTGAATGTGGGGGCGGCGTTCCAACGCCCGCTCGATCCGGATCCGCCACGAGTCGGCCTCGGTGAGCCGGGCGTCGTAGCTGCGTGGGTTGACCACCCGATGTCGGGTCTGGGCGAGCGCCCGCTGGTAATCCGGGCCCAGAAGCTGTCGGATCTGGTCGCTCATCCAGAGGAGGTGGGCGCCGGTCTCGGTGGCGGTGACGAACGCGCGTGCGGCGCTCCAGGCAATTGCCTGTGGAGGAAACATCAATACTCCCTGATAACAGACTGTCACCAAGTCTGTAGGTGAGTGCGACAGCCGGACAAGCGGGTCATCGGCCCCCGAGATTCAGCCGTAAGTCCCCGTCCGCCATCGGGATCAGCTGCGGAACGGGTGTTCCGGACATCGGCGGGAGGTTAGGCCAGCGTCGAGCTGGGCATACCAAGTCACGTCAGCGAAGCTGCGAACCGTGACGCGGAAGGAAACGGCGATGGCGAACCTCATCACGGAGCACGACACCCGGGAACTGAGCACCGCCGAGCTCATCTCCCGAGCCACCGACCAGCTGTCCCTGCTGGTGCGCGATGAGCTGGCCCTGGCCAAGGCAGAGATCCTGGCGAAGGCCAAGCCCGCGGGAGTGGGCGCCGGCCTGTTCGGCGGCGCCGGGGCGATCGCCCTCTACGGGCTGGGAACACTGGTCGCGGCCGCCGTGCTTGGCGTCGCCGCCGGCGGTCTGGCGCTCTGGCTCGCCGCGCTCATCGTCGCCGCGGGCCTGTTCCTGTTGGCCGGTGTTCTGGTCGCGGTCGGCCGAAGCCAGCTCCGGCGGGCGTCATCGCCGGTACCACACGACGCGCTCAGCGGCTTGCGCGCTGACATCGACATGGTCAAGACGGCCGTACGAGAAGGGCATGCCAAATGACGACCACAGACATCACCGGCCTCCGTGAGGAGATCGCGGCGACCAGGGCCAACCTCGGCGACACCGTGGAGGCGCTGGCCGCCAAAGCGGACGTCCGCGAACGGCTGTCCCGGTCGGCGAGCCAGACCATGGACCGGGTGAGCCACACCGCCAGCGAGAAGGCCGTCCAGGTCGGCCAGGCGGTAACCCGGATGCGTGAGGACGCCCGTCGTCGACCGCAGCCCTGGATCGGTGGCGCGTTGGCGGCGGCAGCCGTCGTAGCGCTCATCGTCATCGGCTCGCGCCGGCGGTGACCGGCGTGTCAATGCGAACCATGGCGTACAAGCCGGTTGGCCTGGTGCTCGGCGTGGGCGCCGGCCTCATCGCCGGAGCGATCTTCAAGCAGGTGTGGCGGGTGGCTGGCGGGCGCGACGAGGCGCCCCACGCCACCGACGAGAAACGGGGCTGGGGCGAGGTGCTCGCCGCCGCCACCGTGCAGGGGGCGATCTTTGCGGTCGTCAAGGCCGCGGTGGACCGTGGGGGAGCGACCGCCGTGCAGCGGCTCACCGGGCGTTGGCCCGGCTGACCCGCCGGCTGTGACGCCACGGGACGGGCCTCAGGTCGGGCACGACCCGAGGCCGTCGGCTCACAGCAGGGTCAGGTCGCTGCGGCTGATGGTGTCCCCGAAGAACGAACGGATCTCGGCGATCGACGACTCGAACGCGACCAGATCGATCGGCTTGGTCACATACGCGTTCGCATGGGCCTGGTATGCGCCGGTGACGTCCCGGTCCTCGGCCGAGGTGGTGAACACCACGATCGGGATGGTGCGCAGCAGCTCATCGCTCTTGACCCGGGCCAGGACCTCGCGGCCGTCCATCCGGGGCATGTTCAGATCGAGAAGCATGAGGTCCGGCCGGGCCGCGTCCTCGTGCGCGCCCTTCCCGTGCAGGTACTCCATCGCCTCGACCCCGTCCGCGACGTGGTGGAGCTGCGACGGCTGCTCACAGCTCTCGAACGCGCCCTCGATGAGCGCGAGATCAGACAGATCATCCTCGATCACCAGAACCTGGAGGGCAGCCGAGTTGGGCACGGGAACCGTCGCTCTCTCGCCCTGATCCGCAAGCGGCCGGGACGGTGTTGTGGTGTCCGAACCCTACACCCGGCCAGCGGATGCCGCGCAGGTCAGCGGGGCACGGCCGGTCGCCCTGCCGCACAGGTGGCCGTCGGATGGCACTCTTGACGGGATGGATGGCTCTAAGCTCGCACGTCGGCTGCGCCGGGGGGCGCTCGCGGTCGTCGCTGTCTCGTTGCTTGGCGGCGCCGCCGTGTTCGCCGCCAACGCCTGGATTCGCGCCGGCGCCCGCCCCCATGTTCACACCGTGTCGTCCGTGCCGGCGGCCCCGGTGGTTCTGGTGCTGGGCGCGCAGGTGTACCCCGATGGAACTCCGTCCGGTTTCCTGGCCGCCCGGTTGGAGATCGCTCGTCAGTTGTTCGCCAGCGGCAAGGTCAGGGCGGTTCTCGTGTCGGGCGACCACGGGCAGTGGAGTTACGACGAGCCGGGCGCGATGGCGGCCTGGCTGACCGCGCGCGGCGTGCCGGCGAGCCGGGTCGTCCAGGACCATGCCGGGTTCGACACCTACGACTCCTGCCAGCGGGCCAGGCGGATCTTCGGGGCCCGGGACCTTATCGTCGTCACCCAGTCGTACCACCTCGAACGGGCGGTCACGCTGTGCCGCGACGCCGGGCTCAGCGCAGTGGGCGTTGGCGACGACACTTCTCGTCAGTTCGTCCCGCAGTGGCGTCGCGCGCAGCTTCGCGAGTACGGCGCGGCCGTCAAGGCCGCGATCGACGTCCTGACCGGCCGCGATCCGGCCCACCTGGGCAGGCGGGAGCCAGCCCTGGACGACGCCGTCGCCGGTTAGCGCTCTCGACCGTCGCCTCTCGCAGGCTGCCTTGTCACGACGGCAGGAAGTCGCCTGAAGTGGGACGTTCACCTTGAGATGCTGGCTCGGAGGCCGTTGCTGGGGCAGGGTGGGGGCGTCGGGCTGGGCAGCCTGACCGAGCGTCGGAATCCGCGTGGCTGGCGTTGGGCCGGCCGGGACCGGCGACAAACTGGAGGTTGCGATGCGGAACCGTCGGATTACCTGGGCCGTGGCGGCCGTGCTCGCGTTGGCCGCGCTTGGCTGCGGCAGCGGCGGTGGGGGCGATGACGACGACGATGACGACGGCGGCGATGACTTCGCCATGAGCGTTGTCCACAGCAGCGGCCACGGGGGATAACGCCCCGTCCGGCCAGGGTGTGCCACGAATGCGCGTGGCGTGACGCCGACTGCCGCTCCTAGGAATCGCTGCTCCTAGGAACCGGCGGCGCGCCAGGATGGCGGCATGCTGACTGTCTCCCCAGAGCGGGCAACCCGCGCGTGTTCGCCGCCGGCAACCACGCCACACCGGGTGCTTACGTATCTCGACGAGGCAGTGGCCGAGTACCGCCTGCACCCGCTCAACGTCCAGCGCGTCATCCCGGACCGCCCCGGCGTCTGCTGCTGCACACCTGTGCCGCCCGCGGGCGGCACAGTCAGCGTCGGCATCGAGGTGAACATCCTGCCTGCCGCGATCGAGGCGACGCGCCGACGCGTTGGTGGAGGCCGTCTCCGTCGACTATCTGGTCGAAGTGGACGATCCTCCGCCGCGGGCGGTCGCCCCCGACGTCACTCTGCCCGCCCTTCACGAGCGCCGGGACCTGCGGATCTGGTCCGAGATGGTCAGCGACGGCGTCCTCGCCCTCGACCGCGTCGGCGCCCTGGACCCCGCGACGGGCGCCACTCCGACACTCAGGCCCAGCATCTCGTCGACCATGCCGCCCACCCCGACGCCCGTGATGAGCTGCGCAAGGCCGGCGCCGACCTGTGGGCTGACGTTCCGTCGGCATCCTCCCCGGCCCAAGGGCGGGGCCGTTGGGTGGTTCAAGTTGCCCAGATTCAGCCAGTGGTCCGCTGTGTATATACATTGCATTTGATGGTACTTCGATCCCCGTTCGTCGTAGATGGCCGCCGCGCATCGTTGGATCCTCCAGATGTGTGGAATTGAACGCCCCGTTTACATAGACAGCGATCGCTGAGTCCATTTAGGGTTGGTGGCGTCTGGGTCGCATCCGACTGATCCGATCACCTGTTGTGGCCCGACCGATCATCTCAATTGCCCCCTGTGCGAAGGACACGAACATGCCCTCACCTGGTTTGACCCGAGCTCTCGCCGGCGCGTCGCGAAGCAGCAGGAACATCGCCCGGACGTCCGCGGTTCTGCTCGCCGTGGTCAGCGCCTCCCTCGGCGCGGGCGCCGCCTCCGCTGCCCCTGCCGACGCTGCGGTCACGGTCGCGACGCCGATCACCGCGGTGGCTGGCCCGCTGCGCCCCGATGCCGCCACGCCCCGTGTGGAGGATGCGTCGGCGCTCCAGGTCAACCTGTGCGGCAGCGGCTACGACAAGGACTGCTACGAGAAGGGCGGCGCGTCCGTCAAGGGCACCGTCCGGCTCATCAAGAAGCTCAAGCCGCAGGTTCTCACCCTCAACGAAGTCTGCCGCAACGACCTCGACACGCTGTTCGACGAAATGCGTGCCGCCAACCCCGGTAGCGGCTCGACCTGGTCGTTCTCGCCGATCCACGGCGCCAACGGCGCGCAGATCAACTGCGTCACGGGCGGCGCCTACGGCACCGCCGTGGTCGCCACCCTCGCCGGCATGACCAGCTACAACTCCTGGACCTACACGTTCAGCAAGCAGGCGCGGGGTGACGAGCGCCGGCTGGCCAACTGCTCAGTCATCCGGGGCCGCCAGGATGCGGGCTACTTCGTCTGTTCGGTGCAGTTCTCGCACGAGGACGCCGACGTGGCCGCCGCGCAGTGCGGTCAGCTCACCGGAAAGATCATGGGCGAGCTCGCTGGCGAAACCCCTTACCCGATCATGTCCGCGGGCACCTTCAACCTCGATGGGACCGGCGTCGCGGACTGCATCGACCCAGTCGCCGACGAGTACGACTACACCAGCGGCGACGACATGCAGTGGCTCGTCGGTTCCGAGGGCGTGACCCTGGGCGGCGCGCAGACCTTCGAGGTGAAGGGAACCGGCATCCCGGCGACCCTGTTCGACATCACCTTCGACACCCGTCGCTGACATCGTCGTCCGCGGCGCCGACAACACGATTTATGTCGCGCGCGTTCGTGGCTGACGTTCCATGAGCTGACGCACCGGTGGGCGCCCCGGAACACGGGGCGCCCACCGGTGCGTATGCCCAAACCCCGGGTCAGCGCGCCTGCGCCTGGCAAGCCGCGGCCGCTCCGCCGTCGCTCGTGGAGTTCCAGGCCGTGAACGTGACATCCGTGGCGCCGGTGGCCCGCTCCCGGCTGGGCGCGCTGGCGACCACCCGTAGCCGGAGCCGCTGCTTGCCCGTCCCGGTCGCGGGCCCGTACCGGGTGAACGGCCCGGCCGTCCGGGCATCGACCGCCGGGCTCGGCGCCAGCTGGGCTGTCAGCCCGTCGGCAAGCAGCTGCCAGCCGCCAGCGGTGGGCACCGAAGTCATCCAGGTGCGCCGCTCGAACCGGCCGTCACCGGTCAGGCGCAGCTGCGCACACTGCGGTCCGGCGCCGAGGTCCTGGAGGGCGTACGTCATCGTGGCAGTGCCACCGGCGGTGACCGGATCACCGAGGTCGGTGGAGTACCTGATGTCCGTGTCCGCCCGCGCGTAGACGAGGGCCGCTGCTGACTGTGCCGTTACCAGCGCCTCGGCGCGCGACGCCGACCGTACGCTGGCGACGATGCCCGCGGTCATGATGGTCCCGACCGTGGACATGATCCCCATCGCCACCATCACCTCGGTGAGGGAGACGCCGCGGTCGCAAACCGGATCGACGCCGTTCACCGGGGCTTGTCCGTCGCCGGGAACTCGCCGATGTCGCCCAGCGGCCGGGCAGGGATGGTCGCGGCGGCCCCGGCCGTCGGCGAATCGATCATGTTGGCCTGGGCGACCGGGCCCGCCCACTTCTGCCGGTCCGAGGCGCCGCATGTCTTGAGAATCACCTTCAGATTGTTCTGCGAACCGGTCCACTGGTAGACGTACGGGTCCAGGGGCAGCGGGATGGGGCTGCCGAGCAGGGTGGCGAGCAGCTTGACGACATTGGCGATCAGGGTCATCAGCCCGGCGTTGTCGAGGTCCGCCTCCTCGCCCACGGCCAGGCAGCGTCCGGTGCTGTTGCTGGCGATGTGGTAGGCGGTGGTGGCGTTGCCGGTGTTGCCGTACACCTTCCACAGCAGCGGGCCCGAGGCCGTTTTCGGGTTGCAGACGGCCCGGCCGGCGAACTTCGGCCAGTTGGAGTTGAGCGTTGCCGCCCCCAGCAACGACCCGACCAGGGCGTTGAGGATCTGGTCGGACGAACTGAGACAGTACGTCCTCCCGTCGTCACCTTTCTGGTAGATCGGCCCCGTAGCCACCGTCTGGCCGGGCGCGGGCACCGGCACCCGCCACAACTGGTCCGGGTCCAGATCGCGCGGATCCGGGCTCTGTGCACACTCCTTCGTCACCATCGGCCCGTACAACTCGCCGGCCCGGTACTCGACGCACATGCTCCGCAGCCCGGTGTTGACGAGCTGGGTGACCCGGCACGGCTGCCCCATCTCGGTCGCGCAGTCGACGGTTCCGTTGTTGCCGGCGAGTCCTGGGCCCACGTCGTCGAGGAAGCTCATCGACTGCAGTCCGTAGCCCTCCGCCGCGTTGAGGAAGTCGGAGAACACGTCGATGGCGCCGAGGCCGTCCGGAATCTCCTTGCGGCAGGCTCCGTTGACCGCGCTGCCCAGTGTGACAGGGAAATCATTGACCGCGGCGACGGAGGTCTTGGCCCGGTTGAGGCAGAAGCCGTCCAGCGCATCAGTGCTCGGTCCGCCAGCCGTGGGGCGTACCCCCTCGAAGTTGTTGGCACCGTTGTAGTACCAGCGGTGGCGCCAGGTCGCGGCGCCGGACCCGCAGGGTTGGAGGGTGACCGGGTTGCCGACGGCGTGCACGCCTCCGCCGTCGACGCACATCGGCTGGTTCACGCTGTACGAACCGGCGTGGACGAGAGCCAGGTCGGACCGGTAGTAGAAATTCTGTGCCCGGGGTCCGGCCGCCGCGCAGTCCCGGGCGTGCACGGGTGTGCCGGCTGGCGGCACCAGGGCGTTGGTGCCGACGTCGAGGCAGACGCGCTGCCGGAAGTACGCCGCGAGCACCGGAGTGAGCAGCACGCTGAACGTGCCGAGCAGCGTGGCGGGCGGACTGTAGAACGCGACCTGGCGGGGCAGGTTCGGGTCGAAATCCGTCCGGATGGTGTTGAAGGCGTACGTGCCCGCCAGGTGCCGTCCCCCGCTCATGACGTTACCGGAGCCGCGGACCGTGGCCCAGGAGTTGAGCCGGGCGTACCGGGGGGTAGCGCTGGGGCCGCCGGTGGCGGCACAGCCGAGCGGGCCGGACACCGCCGACAGCGGGTCCTCGCCGAAGTACTCGATCTCCACGTGGTAGCGGACGGGCGCCGTGGTCCCCGGACCGGGTGCGATCTCGCCGCTGATCGGGCTGTTACACGGCAGGCGGCTCTGGACGATCGTCCCAGGGGTGGCCGGGTCGGACGCGGCACGGATCCGAGCCTGCGCGAGGGCCAGACCAGCATGGGCGGCGTCCAATTCCCGGCCCCGAGTGATGGTGAGGCCGGTGCTGTTGGTCTGTTGGAGGATTACCGGCAGCATTGCCGCTGTCAGACCGACAGTCACCAGCGTGAGCAGCATCGCCATCACCAACGAGCCGCGGTCGCCGTCGGCGGCCGCCCGGAGCGGGCGGAACAGGGCTTGTCTCATCTTCACGCCGCCTTCAGGACCGGTTCGGTGACCGCGGTGGCGAACAGCGTCGCGCTGGCCTGCTCGCAGGTGCGGCGGGGGGGCTGGGTGGGGTTGGCCGGACACCCAGGGTGATCCCAGGTGACCGATACCGTCACCTTGACCAGGGCGCCGGCCGCGGCCAGGGCCGGCTTCGGCGTCACACAGGCGCCGCCGGTGGCCGGCTGCCAGCAGAGCGCCCAACGCTGGGTGAAGGTGACGCCGTTGACGACGACGGCGCGCGGGGTGAAGCTGGTCGTCAGGGCGTTTTCGATATCGGTCACTGGTATCGAATGGACCCGTTCCATGGCGTCGGTGGCGAGTTGCGCCCCCACCTGACGCTGGACCTGCCCGTGCGACCCGCTCATGCCCGAGATGAAGAAGGCGGACACGGCAGCCATCACCGTGCCTATGAGCGCCAGCGACACCATGGTCTCGACCAGGGTGAAACCGTCATCCGGCCTCGCGGAACGCGAAGAGAGCACCCGTGCCCCTCCAACCGTCGCCAGGCCCCTTTGGTCAGCCTCGTACGCGACCTATCGGCGAGACGCGCCCGCTTCTGAGGGGACTAACTAGGAGTGACGGCCGGACATTACGACGAACGCCCGCGACCGGGTTTGCCTGGTCACGGGCGTTTCGTTGCTGGTCAAGCGTGGTGCCCCCGGCAGGATTCGAACCTGCGCCACCGCCTCCGGAGGGCGGTGCTCTATCCCCTGAGCTACGGGGGCTCAGCGACGCTCGAAAGCGTAGCAGCAGAACTCTGACGGGGCCGAATCGGCGCCCCGGGAGTGTCGGTCACGACGGGCCAGGGTCAGCCCGCCACGACGATCGTTCAGTTGGCCGGCAGGGGCGTCCCGCCGAGGCGGGTCAACGCGGCGGTGAGGTTCTTGACCTCGGCGTCCTGCACGGACCTCATGGTGCGGGCGGAGCGGAGCACCTCCTTGTCGTCCCCGTGCTTGATCACGGCTTCGATCATGTGCACCCCGCCGAGGTGGTGACGGATCATCAGTTGGAGGAACAGCACGTCGAGCTGTCGCCCGGTGGCGGCCCGCAGCCGGGTCATCTCCTCGGCGGAGGCCATGCCCGGCATCATGCCGTCGTTGAGCTGGTGCAGGTTCTTGCGGTCATCATGCGGTATCCACGCCATCGCCGGGTCCGTGGAGGTGAGCGGCAGGTCCCATTCGCGGAGCCAGGCGCCCATCATGCCGATCTCAGCCTGCTGGCCGGTGGCGATGTCGACCGCGTACTGGCGAACGAGGGCGTCCTCACCGCGCCGGAAGCCGATCAGCCCCATCTCGACAGCTTGGGCGTGGTGGTTGGTCATGTCGCGGGCGAAGCCCGCTTCGACCGAGTTGTCGGTCGGGGCGCCGATCTTCGGCACGAGCCAGCCGATGGCGCCGCCGAGGATCAGCCCGATGACGATCGCCGCGGCCAGGGCCGCGACGCCGAACCTGGGCGTGCGGCCGGTCTCGGCCGGCGGCGTGGTCGTCACCGTCAGCCCTGGTTCGGAAGGTTGACGGGGACGATTCCGGTGGTGGTGACGCCTTCGGCGCAGGTGGCGTTCTCGATGGCGGCCGTGCCTCGCATCGTCTTGATGAACTCGTTGACCCGCTGGTCGTCGAGCGAGTCGAGCTTGAGCTGGTAACCCCAGGCTTGGAGGGCGATCGGCTTGTCGAGGTTCGGGAACGGGCTGAGCAGCATCTTGTCCCTGCCGCGGACCTTGCCGGCGAGTCTGTCCACCTGGTCCTTGGGCAGGTCGGGGCGGTAGGTGATCCAGACGGCGCCGTGTTCCATGCTGTGGACGGCGTGTTCGCTGGCGATCGGCTCGGTGTAGACGTCGCCGGTGCAGTTCTGCCAGATGCCGTTGTGGGGTCCGAACACCGGCGGCATGATGTCGTACTTGATGGGGCCGGCCTGGTGCCGACCGCCCTCGACGTCCTTGGGGCGGCTCTTGCGGTAGTTCTCCATGCCCTGGATCTCGTCGACGCCGACGACCTCGGGGGTCTGCGAGGTGTAGTAGACGCCGGCGCCGATGATGCCGGCGGTGAGCAGCCCCACTGCGCTGAACAGGGCGATCGCACCCCAGTTGCGCGCGCCGGCCACCTTGACCGGGGTCACCGGCTTGCGGGGCCCACGGCCGCCCTTCGCGCCCGGCTTGCCCGCTCCGCCGGGGCCGCGCCCGGCTCCGGGCTTCGCGCCGGTGCGTACGACGGACGGGTCGCGCGGCTCACCACTGGGGCTGCTGATGCTCATGGCACCTCGTTACGTGGATTGTTGTGGATGGATGTGGTTCTGGGTAGCGCCGCAGGCGGGCTGACCAGGACGGCGGGCCGCCGCGGAAATTCGAATTCTACCCTCGGTAGCATGGATCGGTGACTCCCGCAAAACTTGCTGAGACTGTCCTGAACGCCGCCTGTGAGGTGCTGGTCGCCCGGGGTCTGGACGCGTCGGCGCTGCCGGCGTCGACGAGCGTCGAGCGACCGCGAAGCCCCGAGCACGGGGACTACGCCTCGACCCTGGCGCTCCAGGTCGCCAAGAAGGTCGGTGTGCCGCCGCGCGAGTTGGCCCAGGCGTTGGCGGACAGGCTCGCCGATGCCCCGGGCATCGCCGCCGTGGAGATCGCCGGTCCGGGTTTCCTCAACATCCGGCTGGCCGCCGGCGCCGCCGGGGAGCTTGCCCGGGACATCGTGCTGACCGGCGCGGAGTACGGCCGCGGCGTACGGTTCGCCGGGCAGCGGCTGAATCTGGAGTTCGTTTCGGCGAACCCGACCGGGCCGGTGCACCTCGGCGGGGTGCGGTGGGCGGCTGTTGGCGACGCGCTCGCCCGGGTGCTGCGGGCGGCCGGAGCCGAGGTCACCACCGAGTACTACTTCAATGACGCCGGGGCGCAGATCGACCGCTTCTCCGGCTCGCTGCTGGCTGCGGCGACGGGCGTGCCGATCCCGGCGGACGGGTACGGGGGCGCCTACATCGCCGAGATCGCCAAGGCGGTCGTCGAGAAGCGGCCAGAGGCGTTGACGCTGCCGGCCGACCAGGCCCGGGAGCTGTTCCGGGTCGAGGGCATCGCGTTGATGTTCGATGAGATCAGGACGTCGCTGGCGGACTTCGGCGTCATGTTCGACGTCTACTTCAACGAGAAGGACCTGCATACCGGCGGCCGGCTCGACCACGCCCTGGAGCGGCTCCGCGAGCACGGCCACGTTTTCGAGGCCGATGGCGCGGTGTGGCTGCGTACCACCGACTTCGGCGACGACAAGGACCGGGTGCTGCGCAAGTCTGACGGCGCCTGGACGTACTTCACCGCGGACTGCGCCTACTACCTGGAGAAGCGGGAGCGCGGTTTCGACCGGGTGTTCATCATGCTTGGCGCCGACCACCACGGTTACGTGGGCCGGATGAAGGCGATGGTGGCCTGCTTCGGGGACGACCCGGATGTCAATCTGGAGATCCTCATCGGCCAGATGGTGAACCTGGTCCGGGACGGCCAGCCGATGCGGATGTCCAAGCGCGCCGGCACCGTCGTCACCCTTGAGGACTTCGTGGACGCCCTCGGCGTCGACGCCGCCCGCTACGCGCTGGCGCGTTACTCGGCGGACTCGCCGATCGACATCGACGTCGAGCTGTGGACCAGGGCCACCCGGGACAACCCGGTCTACTACGTCCAGTACGTAGCGGCCCGGACCGCCAGCGTCGCCCGCAACGCTTCAGAGCTGGGGCTCGACCGCGGGCCGGCGGAGACGTTCCAGCCGTCGCTGTTGACCCACGAGAAGGAGAACGAGCTACTCAAGGCGCTCGGCGAGTATCCGGCGATCGTGGCGACGGCGGCCGAGTTGCGCGAGCCGCACCGGGTGGCCAGGTACCTGGAGGAGCTGTCCGGCGCCTACCACCGGTTCTACGACAAATGCCGTATTCTGCCGACCGTGGACGATCCATGGTCGGAGACCAAAGCGGCCCGGCTCTGGCTCAACGACGCCACCCGCACCGTCATCGTCAACGGTCTGAGGCTGCTGGGCGTCTCGGCGCCGGAGCGGATGTGACGTGAGCGGTCGTTCGCACGAGGCTGGCGCGCTCCACCAGGACATCGGCCACCGCGGACCGGGGTGGCTGCGGCCGCCGGCGGACGTCAACGCGCTGCTGCCGGAGCTGTGGTCGCGGACGGTCAGCCGTCGCCCCGACGGGGCGCTGACCGTCGGCGGCTGCGATGTCCGGGAGCTGGCAGAGCGGTTCGGCACCCCGCTGTTCGTCCTCGACCTGGCTGATCTGCGGGCCCGCTGCCAGGAGTTCGGCGACGCGTTCACCGGCGGCGACGTGTATTACGCCGGCAAGGCGTTCCTGTGCAGGGCGGTGGCCCGCGAGATCGCCGCCGCCGGGCTCAACCTCGACGTGTGTTCCGGCGGCGAGCTGGCCGTGGCATTGGCCGCGGGTTTCCCGCCGGAGCGGATCGGCCTGCACGGCAACAACAAGACCGTCGCCGAGCTGGCCAGGGCGCTCGATGCCGGGGTCGGCCGGATCATCGTCGACTCGTTCGCCGAGATCGACCGGTTGACGGCGTTGGCACGCGAGCGCGGCGTCCGCCCCGGGGTGTTGATCCGGGTGACCGTCGGCGTCGAGGCGCACACGCACGAGTTCATCGCGACCGCCCACGAGGACCAGAAGTTCGGGTTCTCGTTGGCCGGCGGCGCGGCGCTCGCGGCGGCCCGCCGAATCCTTGACGACGGGGTGCTACGCCTCGACGGTCTGCATTCGCACATCGGGTCGCAGATCTTCGACGCGTCCGGTTTCGAGGTGTCGGCCCGACGGGTGTTGGCGTTGCAGGCCCAGATCCGCGACGAGCGTGGGGCGCAGTTGCCCGAGCTGGACCTGGGCGGCGGCTACGGCATCGCCTACACCAGCCAGGACGACCCGGCGCCGGCCAAGGAGTTGGCCGACCGGATCCGGGCGATCGTTGTCGGCGAGTGCGCGGCGTTGGGTCTGGCCGTGCCCAGGCTGTCGGTGGAGCCGGGTCGGGCGATCGTCGGCCCGGCGATGTTCACCCTGTACGAGGTGGGCACTGTCAAGGACGTCGACGGCATCCGCAGCTACGTGTCGGTCGACGGTGGGATGAGCGACAACCTACGCACCGCCCTGTACGGGGCGGAGTACTCGGCCTGCCTCGCCTCGCGCGCCTCGACGGCCCCGCCGGCGTTGACCCGGGTCGTCGGCAAGCACTGCGAGTCCGGGGACATCGTCGTCCGGGACGAGTTCCTGCCCGGCGACGTGGCGCCGGGTGACCTGGTGGCCGTGCCGGGCACCGGCGCGTACTGCTACAGCATGGCCAACAACTACAACCACGCCCCGCGGCCCGCGGTGGTGGCCGTCGACGACGGCGACGCCAGGGTGGTCGTCCGTCGGGAGACCGAGGATGACCTGCTGCGATTGGACGTCGGGTGATGGCGCCGGACCGGACGCTGCGGGTGGCGCTGCTGGGTTGCGGCACGGTCGGCGCGGAGATGGTCCGGTTGCTGCACGAGCAGTCCGCGGACCTCACCGCCCGGATCGGCGCCCGGGTCGAGCTGGCCGGTATCGCGGTCCGGCGTCCCGGGCGGGACCGCGGCGGCCTGCCGGTCGACCCGGCGCTGTTCACCACGGACGCGTTGTCCCTGGTCAAACGCGACGATGTGGACGTGGTCGTCGAGGTCGTCGGCGGGATCGAGCCGGCGCGCGGCTGGCTGATCGAGGCGCTGCGGGCCGGCAAGAGCGTCGTCACCGCGAACAAGGCGTTACTGGCCGAGGACGGCGCGGCCCTGCACGCCGCGGCGGCCGAGGGCGGGGCGGACCTGTACTACGAAGCGGCGGTGGCCGGGGCGATCCCGCTGCTGCGCCCGCTGCGGGAGTCGCTGCACGGCGACACGATCACCCGGGTGACCGGCATCGTCAACGGCACCACCAACTACATCCTGTCCGCCATGGACGAGACCGGCGCCGGCTTCGCCGAGGCGTTGGAGCGGGCCACCGAGCTGGGCTACGCCGAGGCGGACCCGACCGCCGACATCGAGGGCTTCGACGCCGCGGCGAAGGCGGCGATCCTGGCGTCGTTGGCGTTCCACACCCGGGTGACGGCCGCCGACGTGTACCGCGAGGGCATCACCGACGTGTCCGCCGCCGACGTCGCCAGCGCCGCCGAGCAGGGCTGCGTCATCAAGCTGCTGTGCCTGGCCGAACGCTCTGGGGACGCGGTGTCGGTGCGGGTTCATCCGGCGATGATCCCGCGCTCGCACCCGTTGGCCGCTGTCGGCGACGCGTTCAACGCCGTCTTCGTGGAGGCCCGCGCCGCCGGTGAGCTGATGTTCTACGGCCGGGGGGCCGGCGGGGCGCCGACGGCCAGCGCGGTCCTCGGTGATCTGGTCGCGGTGGGCCGGCACCGGCTGTCCGGGGTGCGGGCGGCGGGCGAGTCGGCCTACGCTGACCTGCGGGTGCGGCCGATGGGCCAGGCGTCGACCCGGTACCACATCAGGTTGGACGTGGCCGACAGGCCGGGCGTGCTGGCGACGGTGGCGAATGTGTTCGCCGCCCATGACGTCTCCATCGGAACGGTGCGCCAGTCCGGCCGGGGGGCCGACGCGGCCCTGGTGATCGTCACCCACCTCGCCCCGGACGCGGCCTTGGCGGCGACCGTCGCGCAGCTGCGCGAGCTGGACATCGTCCGGTCGGTCGCGAGCGTGTTGCGGGTCGAGGGAAGCTGAGCGAGGGGAACCGATCGACATGAGCGGGGGCGCCGGAATGTGGCGGGGGCTGATCGAGGCGTACCGGGACCGGCTTCCGGTGGACGCGGCGACGCCAGTGGTGACGCTGTACGAGGGGAACACCCCGCTGCTGCCGGCCCCGGCGTTGTCGGAGCGGGTCGGGGCGGACGTCTTCCTCAAGGTCGAGGGCGCGAACCCGACCGGGTCCTTCAAGGACCGGGGTATGACGATGGCCGTCTCGAAGGCCGTCGGGGCAGGGGCTGAGGCGGTCATCTGCGCCTCCACCGGCAACACCAGCGCCTCGGCCGCCGCGTACGCGGCGCGTGCCGGCATCACCTGCGCGGTGCTGGTGCCGCAGGGCAGGATCGCGTTGGGCAAGTTGGCCCAGGCGTTGGCGCATGGCGCCCGGCTGCTGGAGGTCGAGGGCAATTTCGACGACTGCCTGACGCTGGCCGGAAAGCTCGCCCAGGACCACCCGGTGACTCTGGTCAACTCCGTCAACCCGGACCGCCTGCATGGGCAGAAGACCGCCGCTTTCGAGATCGTCGAGTCCCTCGGCGACGCCCCGGACGTCCACTGTCTCCCGGTCGGGAACGCCGGCAACATCACCGCGTACTGGATGGGCTACGGCGAGGACCACGTCGCCGGCAACGCGACCCGGCGCCCCCGGATGTTCGGGTTCCAGGCCGCTGGCGCGGCGCCGATCGTGCGCGGCGAGGTGGTGCGGGAGCCGGAGACGATCGCCACCGCGATCCGGATCGGCAACCCGGCCAGCTGGGCGGAGGCGGTGGCGGCCCGGGACGAGTCCGGCGGGCTCATCGACGCGGTCACCGACGACGAGATCCTGGCCGCGTACCGGTTGCTGGCCCGCGAGGTGGGTGTCTTCGTGGAGCTGGGCAGCGCGGCCAGCGTCGCCGGTCTGCTCAGGACCGGCGCGGACGGCCGCCTGCCGCGGGGCGCCCGGGTGGTCTGCACCGTGACCGGCAACGGGCTCAAGGATCCGCAGGCGGCTATGTCCAACGCCGACACCCCGCAGACGATCCCCAACGACGCCGCGGCAGCGGCCGCGGCCCTCGGGCTGTCCTGACCGAACCGGGTCGCATCGGCCTGACTTGGCCCATGATCCGGGTCGTCGGTCCGGGAGCGTAGGGTCGGCCGGTGTCGTCGCCACTGGACCTGCTGAAGCGTAACCGTGACTTCCGGCGCCTGTTCTTCGCCGAGATGGTGGTTTTCGGGGCGGACTGGTTCGTGTTGGTCCCGCTGCTGGTCCTGCTGCCGGAGCTGACCGGGGACGGCCGGCTCGGCGCGCTGGTGTTGGCCGTCGACACCGGCATCGTGGCGCTGCTGCTGCCGTTCACCGGCACCGTCGCCGACCGGCTCGACCGGCGCAAGATCATGATGGTGGCGAATGTGGCCTCGATCGGCGGCGTGTTGGCCCTGTTGCTGGTGCGTAGTCCGGCGACGGCCTGGGTGGCGTTGCCGGCGATCGCGGCGGTGGCGGTCGCCAAGGCGTTCTACTCCCCGGCGGCGGGGGCGGCATTGCCCAATGTGGTCGATCCGCCCGATCTGCCGTTGGCGAACGCCGTCGCCGGGTCTGCCTGGGGCACCATGGCGGTAGTCGGCGCCTCGCTCGGCGGGGTGATCAGCAGTCAGCTCGGCGCGCGGCCGAGCTTCGTCATCGCCGCTGTCGCCCTGGCCGCGGCCTCCGCGGTCACCTGGCTGATCCGCCGCCCGCTCCAGCTGCCGCGCGACGCCGACCGGGCGCCGGCGCGGCCGCTGGCGGCGCTGGCCGAGTCGCTGCGGTTCATCGGCGCACGCCCCCGGGTGCGGGCGCTGGTGACGGTCAAGTCCGCGGTCGGGCTCGGCAACGGCGTCCTGACGGTGTTTCCGTTGCTGGCCATCTCGTTCGGCGTCGGCGCGATGGGGACCGGCCTGCTGTTCGCCATCCGCGGCCTGGGGGCGCTGGTCGGGCCGTTGGCCACCCGCCGGTTGCTGGCCAACCGGTCCTGGCTGCTGCCTGGCCTCGCGGTCTCGATGTCGCTCTACGGGCTGTCATACCTGGGCGTCGCCGCCTCGCCGTGGTTCGCGTTGACTCTGGTCCTGGTGTTCGTCGCGCACGTCGCGGGTGGTTCGAACTGGGTCATCTCCAACTACGCCCTGCAACAGGAGATCCCGGACGGTCTGCGTGGAAGGGTGTTCGCCACCGACATGATGTTGGCGACCTTGGCGATCTCGATCAGCCAACTGGCCGTCGGGGCGGCGCTCGACGTCCTGGAGATCCGGACGATCATCGCCGCCTGCGGATCGGTGACGCTCGTCTACGCGTGCGGATGGTGGCTGGTCGCCAGGCGGCTGCCGCGCTGAGCACGTCCGGCCGCTAGCCTTGCCCGATGACGATCTTCGGCTCGGGCGAGGTCGTGGTCCGCGCTCCGGCCACGAGCGCGAATCTCGGTCCCGGCTTCGACGCGCTCGGCCTGGCGCTGGCCTGCTACGACGAGGTGCGGGTCCGGGTGGTCGAGCGCGGGGTCACGGTGGTCGTCGCGGGCGAGGGCGCCGACGCCGCGTCTGGCGACGAGGGGCATCTGGTGGCCCGGGCGATGCTGGCGGCGTTCGATGCTCTCGGGGCGCGTCCGCCGGGGTTGTCGATCCGCTGCGTCAACGCGATTCCCCAGGCCCGGGGGTTGGGCTCGTCGTCAGCGGCGATCATTTCGGGGTTGCTGGCCGCCCGGGCGTTGACCGTCGGTGGCGCCGACCGTCACGACGACGCCGACCTGCTCGACCTCGCGGCCCGGATGGAGGGGCACCCTGACAACGTGGCCGCCTGCCTGCTCGGCGGCGTGACCATCGCCTGGCGGGCGTCGTCACCGGCGCGGCCGCGGGCGTTCGCGGCCCGGCTCACCCCGGTGGCCGGGCTGGCGCCGACGGTCTTCGTGCCGGCCGAGCGTGGGCTGACCGCCCACGCCAGGGCCGCGCTCCCGGCGACGGTGCCGCACGCCGACGCGGCCTTCAACGCCGGCCGGTCCGCGCTACTGAGCCACGCCCTCGTCAGCGCCCCTGAGCTGCTGTTCGCCGCTACCGAGGACCGACTGCACCAGCGGCGCCGGGCGGCGGAAATGCCGGCGACGGCGGCCCTGGTGACGCGGTTGCGGGCGCTCGGGGTGGCGGCTGTTGTCAGCGGCGCCGGTCCCAGTGTGCTGGCGCTGTCGCCGCCGCCGGAAGCGTTCGACCCGGGACCCGGGTGGCAGGCCCGCCAGCTGCCGGTCGACGGGCAGGGAGCACAGGTCGCCGGTCCGTAGCCGGCGATCGTCGACCCCGGATTCGGTCGGAGCAATGTCTGGTCAGCCCGGTATTTGTCCGGTCTGGTGGGGTGGTGACACGCCGGGTTTGAGTCTGTCATCGCAGGTAGCTTGCCGTACCTGTCAGGGTATGACTACGCTTCACCCAGGCACAGCCGCGAGCAGGCGTACGTGACGCAGGACCATGAGCGCGTCTTTTCGAGCGGTCATCATGAGCACAACGCCGAGCCAGCGGTCATCGGGTGCCCCCCGTCGGATCAGATCCACGGGCAGGTCACCCAGTTTCGACGGTTGCCCGTCAATTCTCGTCAAGCCAGTGGCTCCATCCGATTCTTGGCGGGATCGCCGGTCGCCCGTCTCGGGCCGCTGGAGGCAATTGCGGCCCGAAGCTGTGCCCACACCCGTGCCCCGCCTGTGAGCGGGGCGGGTCTACCGAGGCCACCGAGCCATCATCTGATCGTCAACTCGGCAGCCCGGCCTAACGAGGGAAGGAATCCATTGAGCGACACCACCGGCGTCACGTCGGATGTCACCAACGTCGCCGACGCCAGCACCGGCGCCACGCGCCGACGGCGCTCGGGCACCGGCCTGTCCGCGATGCTGCTGCCTGAGCTGCAGAGCATGGCCACGTCGCTTGGTATCTCCGGCACCGCGCGGATGCGCAAGAGCGAGCTCATCGCCGCCATCTCCGAGCGTCAGGGCGGTGGGGCCCCGGTGCGGGCCCGGTCCGAGGTCGCCGCTGCCGTGGCGCCCGCGCGGGAAGAGGTCCGGGCCGAGGTGAGCGAGGCGCCGCGGCAGGCGGCGTCCGTCGGCGCCGACGAGCGCGGCGAGACCGAGGGCGGTCGTCGTCCCCGTCGGACCAGGTCCGGCGCCCCGGCGGCGCGAGCCGGCGAGGAGCGGGCCGACTCCGGCGTCGAGGTCGCTGACCGGGGCGAGCCCCGGCGTGAGCGGGCCGACGGCGGCGAGCACCGTAGGGACCGCGGCGAGCGGGCTGAGGGCGTCGAGCCCCGTCGGGACCGCGGCGACCGGGACCGTTCCGAGTCCAGCGACCGGAACGAGCCTCGCCGCGAGCGCCCGGACGTTCGGCGTGACCGCAACGACCGCGACCGCAACGACCGTGGCGACCGGGACCGTGGCGAGCGCGCCGAGCGTGACCGTAACGACCGCGACGACGACGACGACCAGGCCGGCCGTCGTAGCCGTCGCAGCCGGTTCCGTGACCGCGACCGGGACCGCCGTGGCGGCCGCGCCGGCGGCCGCGAGCGTTCCGAAGGCGCCGAGCCGCAGGTCAACGACGAGGACGTGCTGGTGCCGGTCGCCGGCATTCTGGACGTGCTCGACAGCTACGCGTTCGTGCGGACCACCGGGTACCTGGCCGGCTCCAACGATGTCTACGTGTCGATGTCCCAGGTCAAGAAGCACGGGCTCCGGCGCGGCGACGCGGTCACCGGCGCGGTGCGGGCCGGCCGCGACAGCGGCGAGGGCGGCGGCAACCGGCGGGACAAGTACAACCCGCTGGTCCGGCTGGACACCATCAACGGGATGGAGCCCGACGAGGCGCGCCGCCGGCCGGAGTTCTACAAGCTCACCCCGCTGTACCCGCAGGACCGGCTGCGCCTGGAGACCGAGGCCAACATCCTCACCACCCGGGTCATCGATCTGGTGATGCCGATCGGCAAGGGTCAGCGCGCCCTCATCGTCTCGCCGCCCAAGGCGGGCAAGACGATGGTCCTACAGGCGATCGCGAACGCGATCACCAAGAACAACCCGGAGTGCCACCTCATGGTGGTGCTGGTGGACGAGCGGCCCGAAGAGGTCACCGACATGCAGCGGTCGGTGAAGGGCGAGGTCATCGCCTCCACCTTCGACCGTCCGCCGGCGGACCACACGACGGTCGCCGAGCTGGCGATCGAGCGGGCCAAGCGGCTGGTGGAGCTGGGTCACGACGTGGTCGTCCTGCTCGACTCGATCACGCGGCTGGGCCGGGCGTACAACCTGGCCGCTCCGGCGTCCGGTCGGATCCTGTCCGGCGGTATCGACTCGACGGCGCTGTACCCGCCGAAGCGGTTCCTCGGCGCGGCGCGCAACATCGAGAACGGCGGCTCGTTGACGATCCTGGCCACCGCGTTGGTGGAGACCGGATCGGCGATGGACAACGTCATCTTCGAGGAGTTCAAGGGCACCGGCAATGCGGAGTTGAAGCTGGACCGGAAGATCGCCGACAAGCGGGTCTTCCCGGCCATCGACATCGACCCGTCGGGCACCCGCAAGGAGGACATCCTCCTCGCGCCCGAGGAGTCGGTGATCATCCACAAGCTCCGGAAGGTTCTGCATTCGCTGGACTCGCACGCGGCGTTGGATCTGCTGCTCGAAAAGCTCAAGCAGACCAACACCAACATCGAGTTCCTCATGCAGATCGCCAAGACGAGCCCGGGCGAGTAATCGGCTGAGCGTTCGACGCCCGCGAAGTGGATCGCACAGGTGGTCCGTTTCGCGGGCGTCGTCGTTGCCGATGGACACCCAACTGGGCGATTTATGACTTTTGCGGGCTAGTCGACCGGCATGGCGGTGTGTCAGATTCTGGCTGCGGACAGTTCTGACAGGAGGCCGCACACATGCCGGTGCCCGGTTACCGCGACGTCCCCACCCGCCGATGGGAGCCGGACGCGCCGCTCGACCTCGCCGAAGCCGAGGAGTTTCTTGGCCGCTGCTACGGCGAGAATCCCCGCCTCGGCCCGGTCGAGCCCCGGCTGGCGCGGGTCCGCGCCCAGGTCGCGGCCACCGGCAACTACACCCACACGCCGCAGGAGCTGGCCCACGGCGCCAAGCTCGCCTGGCGTAACGCCAGCCGGTGCATCGGCCGGCTGTACTGGCGCAGTCTGGTCGTCCTCGACCGGCGTCGGGTCCGCAGCGCCGCCGGGATCCATGCCGGCGCGGTCGAACACCTCAAGATCGCCTCGGGTCTCGCCGGCGAGGACGCGCGGCCCGGGATGATCCGTCCGGTGATCTCGGTCTTCGCCCCGGCGACGCCGGGACGGCCGTACCCGCGGATCTGGAACGAGCAGCTCATCCGGTACGCCGGCTACCGCGCCCCGGACGGCACGGTCACCGGGGACCCGCGCAACGTCCACTTCACCGCCGCGATGGCCGAGCGGGGCTGGACCGGCGCCGGCGGGCGCTTCGACGTGCTGCCCCTGGCCATCGAGACCCCGGCTGACGGCGTCCGGCTGTTCCCGTTGCCGGCCGAGGCCGTGCTCGAGGTGCGGTTGCGGCACCCGGAGCACGCCTGGTTCGCCGAGCTGGGGCTTCGCTGGAACGCCGTTCCCGCGATCGCCAACATGCGGCTGACCATCGGCGGGCTGCACTATCCGCTGGCGCCGTTCAGCGGCTGGTACATGGGCACCGAGATCGGGGCGCGTAACTTCGCCGACAGCGACCGCTACGACCTGCTCCCGGAGGTGGCACGGCGCCTCGGCCTGGACACCTCGCGGGAGGCCACGTTGTGGCGGGACCGGGCGCTGGTGGAGCTGAACCGGGCGGTGCTGTGGTCGTTCGACCAGGACGGCATCAAGATCACTGACCATCACACCGAGTCGGCCCGGTTCCTGGCCCACCTGCGTGCCGAGGGCCGGGCCGGGCGTGATGTCCCGGCCGACTGGACCTGGATCGTCCCGCCGATGTCCGCCAGCGCCACCGGCGTCTTCCACCGCTACTACGCCGAGGCCGACCTACGGCCCAACTTCTACCTCGACGCCGAGGCGCGCCAACTGGCCCGGTACGGCCGGGCCGCGACGTCAGTCGCGCCCCCGCAGCGGGCGGGAATGGCGCCCGTCGCCCCGGTGTTGACCAGTGCGGTCACCCCGCTGCCCGCGCCCCGCCAGAGCGTGGCAGACTGGTGAGCCGGCCAACCTGGTACCGGTTCCCGCCTCCCGCGACCGCCTGTGGCGCCCCGACGCGCCGCCAGCGGCACGCCCGGACATCGCCTGCGCGACGTCCGCCCGGCGCCCGGCGACCATCGACGAAAGGACCGCGGTCATGAAGCAGGGCATTCACCCCGAGTACGTCAGCACGCAGGTCAGCTGCTCCTGTGGGAGCACGTTCACCACCCGCAGCACCGCCAAGGGTGGCTCGATCCACGTCGAGACCTGCAGCGCCTGCCACCCGTTCTATACCGGTAAGCAGCGCGTGCTCGACACCGCGGGCCGGGTCGCGAAGTTCCAGGCCAAGTACGGCAAGATCTCCAGCGGCAAGAAGTAGCTCGTCCGACCGGCGCTCGTCCCACACGGCCCTGGCGGTCGGGGCGGGCGCCGCTCGCGTCCCATGGCCGGCGGCCGACCCGCCGCCACTTCCCGGGGCACGGCTGGGACGACCAGCGGCGGCCCCTCCGTCCGACGGAGGAAACGCGTTGAGCGACAACGGCAGCCAGCGGCTCGCTGGTCTTCTGGCCGAGTACGCCGAGCTGGAGGCCCGCCTGGCCGACCCGGCCATCCACGCCGACCAGGCCACCGCCCGTCGGGTGGGCCGGCGTTTCGCCGTCCTGGCGCCCATCCAGAAGGCGGCAGCCGAGCTGCGGCAGGCCCGCGCGGACCTGATCGCGGCCCGGGAGCTGGCGGCCGAGGACCCGGCCTTCGCGGCCGAGACCGAAACGCTCGCCAGCGAGCTGCCCGCGTTGGAGCGACGCCTGTCCGAGCTGCTCATTCCGCGCGACCCGCACGACGCCAAGGACGTCATCGTCGAGATCAAGGCCGGCGAGGGCGGCGAGGAGTCGGCGCTGTTCGCCAGCGACCTGCTGCGGATGTACACCCGGTACGCCGAGCGTCACGGCTGGGTGACCGAGGTCATCGACGCCCAGGAGTCCGACCTGGGCGGCGTCAAGGACGTGTCGCTGGCGGTCAAGACCAAGGGCGTGCCCGACGGCGGCAACGGCGTCTGGTCCCGGCTCAAGTGGGAGGGCGGCGTGCACCGCGTCCAACGGGTGCCCGTCACCGAGTCCCAGGGCCGGATCCACACCTCGGCCGCCGGGGTGCTGGTGCTGCCCGAGGCCGAGGACGTCGATGTCCAGATCGAGGCCAACGACCTACGCATCGATGTGTTCCGGTCCTCCGGTCCCGGTGGTCAGTCGGTCAACACCACCGACTCCGCGGTGCGGATCACCCACCTGCCGACCGGCATCGTCGTGTCCTGCCAGAACGAGAAGTCCCAGCTGCAGAACCGGGAGCAGGCGATGCGGATCCTGCGCGCCCGGCTGCTGGCCGCCGCCCAGGAGGCCGCCGACGCGGCCGCCTCGGACGCCCGGCGCCTCCAGGTGCGCACCGTGGACCGCTCCGAGCGGATCCGCACCTACAACTTCCCGCAGAACCGGATCACCGATCACCGCATCGGCTACACCGCGTACAACCTGGACCTGGTCCTCGGCGGCGACCTCGACGGGATGCTCGACGCCCTCTCCGAGGCCGACCGGCAGGCCCGACTCGCCGGTGACGCCGAGCTGAGCCGGCGCTGAGTCGGCCCAGGGACGCGCCATGACCGCCGGGCCCGCGGCCGCCCACCCGCCCGGCGGGGAACGCGCGTCGGCGACGATCGGCCGGGCGGCAGTCGAGCTGGCCGCCGCCGGCGTGGCCTCGCCGCGGGTCGACGCCGAGTTGCTGGCCGCCCACGTCCTGGGCGTGCCCCGCGCCCGGCTGCTGCTCGTCGATAGCTTCCCGGCCGAGGTGGCGGCCCGGTACGGCACGCTGGTCGCCGCCCGCGCCGCCCGGACGCCGTTGCAGCATCTGGTCGGGCACGCCCCGTTCCGGCAGCTGGGGCTGGCCGTCGGGCCCGGGGTCTTCGTCCCGCGCCCGGAGACCGAGCTGCTGGCCGGCTGGGGCCTGGCGGCGATCGCCGGGCTGGCGTCGCCGTTGGTGGTGGACCTGTGCTCGGGCTCGGGCGCGATCGCCTTGGCGGTCGCCCAGGAGGCGCCGGGCGCCCGGGTGGTGGCCGTGGAACGCTCCCCGAGGGCACTGGAGTGGCTGCGTCGTAACGTGGCGGCGCGGGCCGCGGCCGGGGACCGTCCGGTCGAGGTCGTCGCCGGCGACGTCACCGACCCCGACCTCCTCTACGACCTCCGTGGCCAGGTCGATCTGGCCCTGTGCAACCCGCCGTACGTGCCAGCGGCGGCCGATGTCCCGGCGGAGGTCGCCGGGCACGATCCGGCCGAGGCTGTCTTCGGCGGCCCGGACGGGCTCGCGGTGATTCGACCGGTGATCGCGCTGGCCGCGCGGCTGCTGCGACCGGGCGGCGCGGTGGGCGTCGAACACGACGACACCCACGGCGACGCGGTCGTCGACCTGCTCGCCGCCGACGGCCGGTTCGTCGAGGTCGCCGCGCACCCGGACCTGCTCGGCCGCCCGCGGTTCGGCGCCGCCCGGCTGGCGCGTGGCAGACTTTCCTGGTGATGTTCTTCGACTGCCGCACGCTGGCCGAACGCGACCGTGGCATCAACGCCGCCGTGGAGGCTGTCCGCCTCGGCGAGCTTGCGGTGCTGCCCACCGACACCGTCTACGGCCTCGCCGTCGACGCCTTCAGCAGCGACGCTGTCGCCTCGCTGCTCAACGCCAAAGGGCGCGGTCGGCACATGCCGCCGCCGGTCCTGGTCGGGTCCCGGCACACTCTCGACGGGCTGGTCTACAGCCTGCCGGCGGTGGCCAACGACCTGGTCGAGGCGTTCTGGCCAGGCGCGTTGACGCTGGTCGTCGAGCACGCGCCCAGCCTCAAATGGGACCTGGGCGACACCGACCACACAGTCGCGGTGCGGATGCCGCTGCACCCCGTGGCGCTGGAGGTGCTGCGAGAGACCGGGCCGCTGGCGGTGTCGTCGGCCAACCTCACCGGCCAGGCCGCGGCGACGACCGCCGAGCAGGCCCGCGACCAGCTGGGCGCCTCGGTGCGGGTGTACCTGGAGGCCGGGCGGTGTGGGGCGGCGTCGCTGCCGAGCACCATCGTGGACGTCACCGGCGAGGTCCCACGGGTGCTGCGGGAGGGCGCGATTCCCACCGCGACACTGCGGACGGTCGCGCCGACGCTGCTCGGCGCGAACGGTGAGTCGGCGTGAGCGCGCCGTTCGTGGTGCTGCACGTCTGCATGGGCAACATCTGCCGGTCGCCGATGGCCGAGCGGTTGCTGGCGCTCGCCGTCCGGGAGCGGGTCGCCGCGGCGGGGTGGTCGACACCTGCCAGCTACCTCTTGCACAGTCATGGCGCGGGGACCGGCGGGTGGCATGTCGGGCAGCCGATGAACGCCCCGGCGTCCCGTCAGCTGCTGGCCCGCGGCGCGGAGACGACCGGATTCGCCGCCCGGATGCTACGCGGCGAGCACATCGAGTCCTCCGATCTGATCCTCACCGCCACCGCCGAACAGGCCGAGCAGGTCCAGCTCATGCGCCCGGACGCCGCCGATCGCACCTTCGTGCTGGGGGAGTTCGGACGCCTCCTGCGAATGGTCGACCGGTCGTCGTTGCCGGTCGTCGCCGCGGACGCTGATGCCGTGTGCGCGCGCGGCATGGCGCTGGTGGGGGCCGTCAACAAGGCCCGGGCCGGCCTGCCACCGCGTCCCGGCGACGACTTGGCGGACCCGTACGGCCTTGACGATCACTACTTCGGGCGGATCGCCGACCAGATCGAAGCGACCGTCCGCCCGCTGGCCGCGGTGCTCATAGACTCGGAGGCGTGACGCAGACCTTCTGGGGGCCGGACTTCGCCCAGCTCGAGGCCACTGACCCGGAGATCGCCGCGGTGGTGCTGGGGGAGCTGGAGCGCGAGCGCGGCGGCCTCCAGCTCATCGCCAGCGAGAATCTCACCTCGCCCGCGGTGTTGGCGGCGCTGGGCTCCACGTTGAGCAACAAGTACGCCGAGGGGTATCCGGGCCGGCGCTACTACGGCGGCTGCGTCGAGGTGGACCGGGCCGAGGCGATCGGCGTCGAGCGGGCGAAGGCGCTGTTCGGGGCGCAGCACGCGAATCTTCAGCCACACACCGGCAGCAGCGCCAACCTGGCCGCCTTCGCGGCGCTCCTCCAGCCCGGCGATACGGTGTTGGCGATGGACCTGCCGCACGGCGGGCACCTCACCCACGGCAGCAAGGTCAATTTCTCGGGTCGGTGGTTCGCCACCGTCGGGTACCACGTGCGGGCCGACACCGAGCTCATCGACTACGACGAGGTGCGGGAGCTGGCGCTCGCCCACCGCCCGAAACTGATCATCTGTGGCGCGACCGCCTACCCACGACTCATCGACTTCGCCGCCTTCCGGACCATCGCCGACGAGGTCGACGCCTACCTCATGGTCGACGCCGCGCACTTCATCGGCCTGGTCGCCGGGCGGGCCGTCCCGTCGCCGGTGCCGCACGCGGACGTCGTCACCATGACGACCCACAAGGTGCTGCGCGGCCCGCGCGGCGGCATGATCCTGTGCACCGAGGAGCTGGCCCCTCGGATCGACAAGGCGGTGTTCCCCTTCAGCCAGGGCGGACCGCTCATGCACGCGGTGGCGGCCAAGGCGGTGGCGCTCAGGGAGGCCGCCGCGCCTGAGTTCGCCGCCTACGCCCGGCAGGTCATCGCGAACTCACGGGCGCTGACCGCGGCGCTGGCGGAGCATGGCATGCGCCCGGTCTCCGGGGGGACCGACACCCATCTGGCCCTGCTGGACCTGCGCGGCATCGACGTCACCGGGGCACAGGTCGAGGCCCGCTGCGACGCCGCCCGGATCAGCCTCAACAAGAACGCGATACCGTACGACCCGCAGAAGCCGATGACAGCAAGCGGGATCAGGGTGGGCACGCCGAGCCTGACCACCCAGGGAATGGGAGTGGACGAGATGCAGCTCGTCGCGCGGATGATCGCCACCGCGGCGCACAGCGACCCGGACGACCCGTCCGGCGCCGCGGCGCTGCGTGAGGTCGCCTCGGAGGTGCTCGACCTGGTCGGCAAGTTCCCGGCGTACCCGCGGTGAGGCTGCGTTTCGTTCCCAACGCCTGGGCCGACGAGGACGACGCGGAGGACGCCGAGCGCGCCGAGCGGATCGCCAGCGGCGAGATCGACCCGCCGGCGCCGTTGCCCGGTCTGGCCTGGCGGTTGGCGCACCTGCGGGTGTTGCTGCCCACAGCCGCGGCGATGCTGCTCGTCGCCGGTGTTGCCGGCGGGATGACTCGTGGCGTCGACGGGGCGGCCGGCGCGGTCAGTGGCGTCGCCCTGGTGGTCTTCAGTTATCTGTTGACCACGGTGTTCCTGGCCTGGGTCGACACCGCCGCGCCCGCGTTGATCTTTCCGATGGGGATGACGCTCTACGTCACCAAGTTCGGGCTGTTCGGCATGATCATGTACCTGGTCGCGAACGCCGGATGGGCCGGGCTGGCCCCGATGGCGATCGGGATCTGTTTCGGGGTCTTCGGCTGGACCGGCGTCCACATCTGGTGGCTGCACCGCGGCCAACGGCGCGGGGCGCTCGCGGTCAGCTGACGGTCCGTCAGTTCGCGACAATCTGCCCAGCGTCGCGGGTTCGAGGCATCGACACGCCCCGCTCCACTTGGGTCCTGGCGGCCCGGGGGGTGCGGGGCGTATCCGTAGGCGCTGCTGATATCGTTCGCCGCGTCATGGCCGGTGACCAGCCTTCCCAGTCCAGTGGTGCTCCGAACGGCGACGAGCCGCCCCGGAGCGATCAGGGCTGGGCGGTGATGGGTTACCTGATCGGCGGCATGGCTGTGTGGGGCGGCGTCGGCTATCTGGTCGATCGTTGGCTCGACACCGGTGGCATCGCCACCGCCATCGGGTTGGTGCTCGGCATGGCCGGAGCGATCTACCTCGTGGTCCGCCGGATGAGCGCGTAAGAACGGAAGGGATACGGTGCTCGCACAGCAGATGGCCCCCACGGCCGAGGTTCCTTTCCCGCCGACCGTGGGCGACTTCTTCACGCCGTCGATCCTCGGCGGCGATGACCAGTGGCTGACCAAGTACTCGATCCTGGTGTGGGTGGCGGTCGCCGCGATCATCATCTACTTCCTCATGAGCTACCGGGACCCGAAGCTGGTCCCGACGAAGAAGCAGTGGATGGCGGAGTCCATCTACAACTTCGGCCGTAACACCATCGCCAAGGACATGATCGGTCATGAGGGGCTGCGTTTCGCGCCGTATCTGACCACCCTGTTCTGCTTCATCCTGCTGACGAACTTCATGGGCATCATTCCCGGTATTCAGACGTCGCCGAACTCGCACATCGCGATGCCGCTCGTCATGGCCGCGATCAGCTACGTGATGTTCATCTACGTCGGCATTCAGAAGAACGGCGCGGGCACGTTCTTCAAGAACCACCTGATGCCCCCGGCGCCGTGGTTCATGATGCCGATCCTCATCCCGATCGAGCTGGCTTCGAACTTCATCTTCCGCCCCGCCACGCTGGCGCTGCGTCTGTTCGCGAACATGTTCGCCGGCCACGTCATCCTGTTGGTGTTCACCCTCGGTGGCTTCGTGCTCCTCAACTCCGAGAGTCTATTCCTCAAGCCGGTCTCGCTCCTGTCCTGGGCGCTGGCGATCGGGCTGACCTTCCTGGAGGCGCTGGTGGCGGTCCTTCAGGCGTACGTGTTCACCGTGCTCACCGCCAGCTACGTCTCCGGCGCGCTGGCTGAGGAGCACTGAGTCACCACCTGCAACGTCCGAATCTCGGCGCGTGAACGTCACGCCCGGAATCCAGGAGGAAACACAGCATGTCCGTAGCATCCGCAGTTCTCGCCGAGGGCGTCGTCGGCGGCAGCCTGTCCGCGATCGGCTACGGCCTCGCGGCCATCGGCCCCGGCATCGGCGTGGGTCTGGTCTTCTCGGCCTACATCCAGTCGACCGCGCGCCAGCCGGAGTCGTCGCGGCTGACCCTGCCTTATGTCTGGATCGGCTTCGCCGTCATCGAGGCCCTGGCGCTGCTGGGTATCGCCTTCGGTTTCGTCTTCAAGGGCAGCACCTCCTGACGTAACTCCAACACAGCCGGGAGGTTTACATGCGCTACCTCGCTGAAGGTGGTGAGCACCACCCACTCGTGCCGATCTGGCAGGAGATGGTCCTCGGCACGATCGCGTTCGCGCTGCTGTGCTTCGTGCTGATGAAGTTCGTCTTCCCGAAGATGGAAGAGACCTTCCGGGCCCGGGTGGACGCGATCGAGGGCGGCATCAAGCGCGCCGAGGCCGCCCAGGCCGAGGCGAACGCCCAGCTCGACCAGTACCGCGCCAAGCTGGCCGAGGCAAGCACCGAGGCGGCGCGGATCCGTGACGAGGCTCGCGCCGACGCCGAGGGCATCCGCAGGGACGTCCTGGCCAAGGCCGCCGAGGAGCGGGACCGCATCATCGCGGCCGGCAAGGAGCAGCTCGCCGCTGAGCGGCAGACCATCGTCCGCGAGCTGCGGGCCGAGATCGGCACCATCGCCGTCGACCTCGCCAGCAAGATCGTCGGCGAGTCGCTGGCGGACGAGGCGCGTCAGCGCGGCACGGTCGAGCGGTTCCTGTCCGACCTCGAGACCGCCGGACGGCGTTGATGTCGGCCGTCAGCCGGGAGTCGTACGCCGCCGCGGGCGAGCGGCTGGCGGCCTACGCCGCTGGCGCTCCGGCCGAGGCGGTGGCCGCGACCGCTGAGGAGATCCTGTCGTTGGCGTCGCTGCTGGCCGGTGAGCCACGGCTGCGTCGCGCCCTGTCGGACCCGGCCCGTGAGGGCCAGGACCGCGCCGGGCTGCTGCGTTCGGTGTTCGCCGGCAAGGTCGGCGCCGCCACAATCGACCTGCTGTCCGCGCTGGTGGTCGGCCGGTGGAGCTCGGCCGAGCTGCTCAACGCGGTGGAGCGGATCGGCGTCGACGCCCTCTTGGCCGCCGCCGACCTCGGTGGCGAGCTGGCGGAGGTCGAGGACGAGCTGTTCCGTTTCGGTCAGGTTGTCGACGGCTCCCCGGAGCTGGCCTCCACTGTGAGCGACTCGTCGGCGCTGCCGGAACGGCGGATCGCGCTGGTGCACAGCCTGCTCGTCGGCAAGGCCAGGCCGGTCACGGTTCGGCTGGCCGAGCTGGCGGTCCGTGGTTTCGGCGGTCGTAACTTCGCCGCTGGGCTCAGCCGCCTGGTCGAGCTTACCGCCGAGCGTCGGGAGCGTCAGGTCGCCTACGTGACCGTCGCCTCGCCGCTGAGCGAGCTGGCTCAAGGTCGCCTCGCCACGGCGCTGTCGGGGATCTACGGCCGGGAGATGTCGCTGCGGTTCACGATCGACCCGCGGATCCTCGGCGGCATCAGCGTGCAGGTCGGGTCCGACCTGTACGACGGCACCGTCGCCCGGCGCTTCGTCGACACCCGCAACGCGCTGGTCGCGCGCTGAGCACCACTCGCGCCCGAGAGGGCACGATGATCGTCTGGGCGCCTGACCGCGCCGAGGAACATGAAGCGTCCGACGGGCGCTTCAAGCACCACTTCGCCGTTCGCTCACGGCGCCCCTCGCGGGAGCCCGGGCACTGAATCAGAGGAAGCAGAGGATGGCCGAGCTGACCATCTCGACGGAGGAGATCCGGGGCGCCCTGGAGCGCTACGTCTCCTCCTATAACCCGGAGATCTCCCGCGAGGAGGTCGGTACTGTCACCGACGCCGGCGACGGCATCGCCCACGTCGAGGGCCTGCCCTCGACGATGGCCAACGAGCTGCTGGAGTTCGCCGACGGCACCCTGGGTATCGCCCTGAACCTGGACGTCCGCGAGATCGGTGTGGTCATCCTGGGTGACTTCACCGGCATCGAGGAGGGTCAGAAGGTCAAGCGGACCGGCCGGGTGCTCTCGGTCCCGGTCGGCGACGCCTTCCTCGGTCGTGTGGTGGACCCGCTGGGCACCCCGATCGACGGCCTCGGCGAGATCCAGAACGAGGGTTACCGCGAGCTGGAGTTGCAGGCGCCGAACGTCATGGCCCGTCAGGGCGTGTCGGAGTCGCTGGCCACCGGCATCAAGGCCATCGACGCGATGATCCCGATCGGCCGCGGCCAGCGTCAGCTGATCATCGGTGACCGCAAGACCGGCAAGACCACGGTCGCGCTGGACACCATCCTCAACCAGAAGGCCAACTGGGACTCCGGCGACCCGAAGAAGCAGGTCCGCTGCATCTACGTGGCCATCGGGCAGAAGGCGTCAACGATCGCGTCGGTCAAGGGCCTGCTCGAGGAGCACGGCGCGATGGAGTACACCACCATCGTGGCGTCCCCGGCGTCCGACCCGGCCGGCTTCAAGTACCTGGCGCCGTACTCCGGCTCGGCCATCGGCCAGCACTGGATGTACGCCGGCAAGCACGTCCTCATCGTCTTCGACGACCTGAGCAAGCAGGCCGAGGCGTACCGCGCCGTGTCGCTGCTGCTGCGTCGCCCGCCGGGCCGCGAGGCCTACCCGGGTGACGTCTTCTACCTGCACTCCCGTCTGCTGGAGCGTTGCGCGAAGCTCTCGGACGAGCTGGGCGGCGGCTCGATGACCGGACTGCCGATCATCGAGACGAAGGCCGGCGACATCTCGGCGTTCATCCCGACGAACGTCATCTCGATCACCGACGGTCAGATTTTCCTGGAGGCCGACCTGTTCAACCAGGGCGTCCGCCCGGCGATCAGCGTCGGCACCTCGGTTTCCCGGGTCGGTGGCGCCGCGCAGGTCAAGCCGATGCGTAAGGTCGCCGGCCGGCTGCGTCTGGACCTGGCCCAGTACCGGGAGCTGGAGGCGTTCGCCGCCTTCGCGTCCGACCTGGACAAGTCCTCCCGGGCACAGCTGGAGAAGGGCTCGCGCCTGGTCGAGCTGCTCAAGCAGCCGAACTACAGCCCGATGGCGCCGCAGGAGCAGACGGTCTCGATCTGGACCGGCACCGAGGGCAAGCTGGACGACATCCCGGTGTCGGACGTGCGCCGCTTCGAGACCGAGTTCCTGGCCTACCTGCGGCATACCCACAAGTCGACCCTGGAGACGATCGCCGGCAACACGTGGAACGACGATGTCGTCGCCGCGCTGGACGAGGCGATCGCCACCTTCAAGAAGCTCTACCTGGCCAAGGCCAAGGAGCTTCGGATCAACGAGGCCGCCGCTACCCCGCTGGAGGGCGATGAGGGCCGGGAGACCGTTACCCGCCTGACCCCGTCCGCCGACGACAAGTAGGGCTGACCGATGGCTGGCCAGGTTCGAGTTCTTCGTCAGCGGATCCGTTCCGCCAAGTCGATGAAGAAGATCACCAAGGCGATGGAGCTGGTTGCGACCAGCCGTATCGCCAAGGCTCAGGCACGGGTCGCCGCCTCTCTTCCGTACGCCGAGTCGATCACGGGGGTGCTCACCGCTCTGGCGTCGAGCACCGCGATCGACCACCCGCTGCTGACCGCGCGTCCGCAGGTGCGTCGGGCCGGGGTCCTGGTCATCACCAGCGACCGTGGCCTGGCCGGTGGTTACAGCTACAACGCGATCAAGACCGCGGAGCAGCTGATGGCGAGGCTGCGGGACGAGGGCAAGGAGCCGGTGCTGTACGTCGTGGGCCGCAAGGGCCTGGCGTACTACACGTTCCGGAGCCGGGCGATCGGGGCGAGCTGGACGGGCTTCTCGGAGCAGCCCAGCTTCGCCGACGCCCAGCGGATCGGCGCGACGTTGATCGAGGCGTTTGTGCGGGGCGCCGATGACACGGCGTCGGGCCCCGGTCCCGACGGTGTGCTCGGCGTCGACGAGCTGCACATCGTGTCGACGCAGTTCAAGTCGCTGATGACGCAGACCCCCCGGGCGCGCGTCATCGGGCCGATGCAGGTGCAGGACCAGCCGACGGCGGCGGGCCTGCCGGCGTACGAGTTCGAGCCCGAGGCGGAGGCGCTGCTCGACGCGCTGCTGCCGAAGTACATCAACACCCGCATCTACGCGGCGTTGATCGATTCGGCGGCGAGCGAGTCGGCGTCCCGGCGGCGTGCGATGAAAAGCGCCACCGACAACGCGGATGACATGATCCAGAAGTACACGCGGGAAATGAACTCCGCGCGTCAGGCCGGGATCACCCAGGAGATCAGCGAGATCGTCGGCGGCGTCAACGCCCTCGCTGCGGCAGGAAGTGAACAGTGATGACAGAGACCAAGACCGCCACCGGTCGCGTTGTCCGGGTCATCGGCCCCGTCGTGGACGCCGAGTTCCCGCGCGACGCCATGCCGGACATCTTCAGCGCCCTGCACGTGGACGTTGAGCTGTCCGAGGGTCGCAGGACCCTGACCCTCGAGGTCGCGCAGCACCTGGGCGACAACATCATCCGGGCCATCTCGATGCAGCCCACCGACGGCATGGTCCGCGGCTCGGAGGTCCGGGACACCGGATCGCCGATCAGCGTCCCGGTCGGCGACGGCACCAAGGCCCACGTCTTCAACGCGATCGGCGACTGCCTCAACCTCAAAGAGGGCGAGCAGTTGCAGGTCACGGAGCGGTGGCCCATTCACCGTAAGGCCCCGGCCTTCGCGGACCTGGAGCCGAAGACCGAGATCCTGGAGACCGGCATCAAGGTGATCGACCTGCTCGCCCCGTACGTCAAGGGCGGCAAGATCGGTCTGTTCGGCGGCGCGGGCGTCGGCAAGACGGTCCTCATCCAGGAAATGATCATTCGGGTCGCCAACAACTTCGGCGGCACCTCGGTCTTCGCGGGCGTCGGCGAGCGGACCCGCGAGGGCAACGACCTCATCCACGAGATGACCGAGTCCGGCGTCATCAACCAGACCGCGCTGGTCTACGGCCAGATGGACGAGCCCCCGGGAACGCGTCTGCGGGTCGCCCTGTCGGCGCTGACGATGGCCGAGTACTTCCGGGACGTCCAGAAGCAGGAGGTGTTGCTCTTCATCGACAACATCTTCCGCTTCACCCAGGCCGGCTCTGAGGTCTCGACGCTGCTGGGCCGGATGCCGTCGGCCGTGGGTTACCAGCCCACGCTGGCTGACGAGATGGGTCAGCTCCAGGAACGGATCACCTCGGTCCGTGGCCAGGCGATCACGTCGCTCCAGGCGATCTACGTGCCCGCCGACGACTACACCGACCCGGCGCCGGCGACCACGTTCGCGCACCTGGACGCCACCACGAACCTGGAGCGTTCGATCTCCGACAAGGGCATCTACCCGGCGGTCGACCCGCTGGCGTCCTCGTCGCGGATCCTGGCCCCGGAGTACGTGGGCGCCGAGCACTACGCGGTGGCCACCGAGGTCAAGCGGATCCTCCAGCGGTACAAGGATCTTCAGGACATCATCGCCATCCTCGGCATGGACGAGCTGTCCGAAGAGGACAAGATCACCGTCAACCGGGCTCGCCGGATCGAGCGGTTCCTGTCGCAGAACACCTACGCCGCCAAGATCTTCACGGGCATCGAGGGTTCGTTCGTGTCGATCAAGGACACCGTCGAGGCGTTCCGGAAGATCTCCGAGGGCGAGTACGACCACGTGCCGGAGCAGGCGTTCTTCATGTGCGGCGGTCTGGACGACCTGGAGCGCAACTACCGTGAGCTGACCAAGTAGTCAGTCGGCTCAAGGCTCTGACGGCGGGCCGGTAGGGGAG
The DNA here is from genome assembly GCF_039532605.1 of Pilimelia columellifera subsp. columellifera. NCBI lineage: Bacteria > Bacillati > Actinomycetota > Actinomycetes > Micromonosporales > Micromonosporaceae > Pilimelia > Pilimelia columellifera. The sequence goes on along the minus strand of NZ_BAAARY010000007.1, from coordinate 103,204 downwards.
ACCCCTGCCGGCCCGCCGGCTGTGTAGCGGTTTAGGGCGAGTTGCCCATCGGCGGCCGACCACGAACTACCCTGGTCGGTGTCGGCCCGCTGGCGCCGGGCGGGCGTCTGGGCGGCCGGTGGCGTGGCCGCGACATGGGGGAGTCACATGCCACAGAAACCGCGCGTTCGGCGACGATCCCCGTGGTGGGCCAGGCTGAGCATCGCCATGGGCGCCCTGCTGCTGCTGTTCAGCGGCGGCGCCTGGATGGGGACCACGGCGCTGGTGGCGCGGTACGAGGGCGCGGTCGGCCAGGCTGACCTTTTCGGGGACGCCGCGGGCCCGCCGACGCCGACCAGCGACATCACCGGCCCGCTCAACATCCTGCTGGTGGGCATCGACCCCCGCGACAGCGTCCCGGACTGGGTGCCCCGGGCCGACTCGGTGCTGCTGCTGCACGTGCCGAAGTCCATGGACCGCGGCTATCTGACGTCGCTGCCCCGGGACCTGCTGCTGGACATCCCCAGCTTCCAGAAGGCCGGTTACGGCGGCGGCGTCGACCGCCTCGCGCACGCCATGTACTTCGGCGCCACCCCGGTCGGCGGCGGGCGTCCGAACGTGGCCGCCGGCTTCGAGCTGCTGGCCAGCGCCGTCAGCGACTACACCGGCATCCGCCGGTTCGATGCCGGGGCGATCATCACTTTCACCGGCTTCAAACGCATCGTCGACGCCATGGGCGGGGTGACGATGTACCTCGACCAGAACGTCACATCGATCCACATGCAGCCGGATGGACGGCACCGCCGTCCCAGCTACACCGGCGGCGAAGGCCCGTACGGATATGTGGGCCCGCAGAAGCGCTACGTCAAGGGGACCCGGCAGCTCAAGGGCTGGGAGGCGCTCGACTACGTGCGTCAGCGGTACATCCCCGGCGGCGACTACGCCCGCCAGCGCCACCAGCAGCAGTTCATCCGGGCGATGGCGAACCAGGCGCTGAGCCGTGCGGTCCTCACCGACCCAGTGAAGCTCGACCGGGTGCTGCGGGCGGCCGGCCAGGCCCTGGTGTTCAGCGGGCGCGGGCACACTGTCGTCGACTACGCCCTGGCGTTGCGGCAGATCCGGTCGGAGTCGATCACCATGGTCCGGCTCCCCGGCGGCAGCGTGATGGCGGACGGCCAGTACCAGGGCGAGGAGTTGACATCCCTGGCGAACCAGTTTTTCTCCGCGGTGCGTGGGAACCGGGTGGAGGAGTTCGTCGTCGGACACCCGGAGCTGATCAACACTGTGCGGTGAACCGTTTCGTGCCGCGGCGCGTATTGACAGACATGAGGCGTCGAACGACTGAAAAGCGTTGCTGGTCTGATCTGCCCCCGGCGGCCGCGCCGTTGCCGGCGACGCCCACGGGCGAGGGACGGGGGTCGCCCCCGACGGCGCTCTTAGCCGATCGGCCCGGGTGGGGGCGGTGGTCGCGCTGCGATTAGACTCGCCGCATCCCGCCCCTTAGCACCAGCGAATCACCGAGGAGTTCCAGCGTGGCGAAGCAGCTTCAGGTCGAGTTCGTCGCTGTCGAGGAGAAGGTCTGGGCCGGCGAGGCCGAGATGCTCGTCGCCCGCACCACCGAGGGCGAGCTGGGCGTCCTTCCCGGGCATGCGCCGCTGCTCGGTCAGCTCGCCGAGCCCAGCGAGGTGCGGGTCAAGCTCGCCGGCGGCGAGCAGCTCGTCTACGAGGTTCCCGGCGGTTTCCTGTCGGTGACGGACGAGGGTGTGACCGTCCTGGCTGAGAGCGCCACCCGCGTCTCCGCGGCGAAATGATCCGCTGACGCCGATGTCGGTCCTCGAAGCGATCGGAATCGGCTTCGGCCTGGCGTCCGGCGCGTTGGTGCTGGTGACGCTGGTGCTGTTCCTGCGCCGCGCGGCGATCTCCGGCTCTGGCGGGACGATCAGGCTCCAGGTCCGGTTGTCGACGTCGGTGCGGGGGCGCGGCTGGTCGCCCGGGCTGGCCCGGTTCGTCGGCGACGAGCTTCGCTGGTACCGGCTCTTCAGCGTCTTCCCATGGCCCCGCCAGGTGTTGTCCCGGCGGGGTCTGATCGTCCGTGGACGGCGGGCCCCCGAGGGGCCGGAGCGGCTGACGATGTCGACGGACTCGATCATTCTTCGCTGTCAGAGCGGGCCAGCTACGTTCGAGATCGCCATGGCCAGCGGGACGCTGACCGGCTTCCTCTCCTGGCTGGAGGCGGCGGCGCCGGGCGAGGGCCCGCCGCGCGCCACCTCCTGACCCTCGGCCGCCGGGCCGCGCCGACCGCCTCAGCGGCCGCCGCCGGGGGACCACAGCACGTCGCCGCCCGGATTGGCGGTTCTCGCCAGAATGAACAACAGGTCCGACAGCCGATTGAGATACTTGGCCGGCAGCGTTGTGGTGCGCTCGGGGTCATTGTCGATGAGCGCCCACGCGGCGCGTTCGGCGCGTCGGGCGACAGTCCGGGCGACGTGCAGCAGCGCGGCGCCGGCCGTCCCGCCGGGGAGCACGAACGAGGTCAGCGGGCTGAGCTTGTCGTTGAACTCGTCGCACCACTGTTCAAGGCGGGTGACGTACTCCTCGGTGACGCGTAGCGGGGGATGAGCGGGATCGGGGGTGACCGGGTTGCCCAGGTCCGCGCCGACGTCGAAGAGATCGTTCTGGATCTTGGTCAGCACGTCCCGGACCGCCGGGTCGAGCCCGCCGACGGCGACCGCCACGCCGATGGCCGCGTTGCATTCGTCGGTGTCGGCGTACGCGGCGATCCGTGGGGCGGTCTTGGGCGCCAGCTCGTTGTTGACCAGTCGGGTCGTGCCGTCGTCGCCGGCGCGGGTGTAGATGCGGGTGAGGTGAACAGCCATGGCGGCAAGCTTACGGACGCCCGGGTCCGACCCGTGGCTGACGTTGCTGCCGCCTGACCTCGCCCCAGCCCACACGGCGACCGGGGTGGACGTGATCCGCGTCGCCGGTGGGGCCCGGCTGGCGGGTTCGGTGCGGGTGTCGGGGGCGAAGAACTCGGCGCTCAAGCTCATGGCCGCCGCGCTGCTGGCCCCTGGCCGGTCGGTGATCGCCAACGTGCCCCGGATCACCGACATCGCGATCATGGCCGAGGTGCTCCGACGGCTCGGCTGCGAGGTCGCCTTCACCGGCGACGAGGTGGCCGTCGACGTCCCCGAGGCGCCCGGCGCGGCCGCCGACTACGACCTCGTCCGACGCCTGCGCGCGTCGATCTGCGTCCTGGGTCCGCTGTTGGCGCGACGCGGTCAGGCGCGGGTGGCCCACCCCGGCGGCGACGCCATCGGCTCCCGGGGCCTCGACATGCACATCCGCGGCCTGGAGGCGATGGGCGCGCGGATCTCCAACGAACACGGCTTCGTCCTGGCCCGCAGCGACCGCCGCCTCACCGGCGCTCCGGTCTGGTTGGAGTTCCCCAGCGTCGGCGCCACCGAGAATCTGCTCACGGCTGCCGCGCTCGCCGACGGCGTCACCGTCATCGACAACGCGGCCCGCGAGCCGGAGATCGTCGACCTGTGCGCGATGCTCACGGCGATGGGCGCGCGGGTGCGCGGCGCTGGCACGTCCACCGTGGAGGTCGAGGGGGTGGACCGGCTCGCCCCGGTCCGGCACGTTGTCGTCGGGGACCGTGTGGTGGCCGGTACCTGGGCGTACGGGGCGGTGATGACCCGCGGCGACGTCACCGTGACCGGCGCCGACCCCCGGCACCTGGCCGTGGCCCTGGACAAGCTCGTCGACGCGGGCGCCCTGGTGGAGACCCGGGGGCCTGACGCCTTCCGGGTGCGGATGGACGAACGCCCCCGGGCGGTCGACGTGGCTACGCTGCCGTTCCCGGGGTTCGCCACCGACCTGTTGCCGATGGCGATCGGCATGGCGGCCGTCAGCGCCGGCTCGTCGCTGATCACCGAGAACATCTTCGACGGCCGGTTCATGTTCATCAACGAGATGACGCGGCTGGGCGCCGACGTCAGAACGGACGGGCATCATGCCGTGGTGCGCGGTCGGGAGGGATTGTCGAGCGCGCCGGTGCGGGCCACCGACATCCGCGCCGGCGCCGGACTGGTCATGGCCGGGCTCTGCGCCGACGGCATCACGGAGGTCAGTCACGCGCACCACATCGACCGGGGCTACCCCGGTTTCGTGGACGATCTGCGCTCGCTCGGCGCGGTCGTGGAGCGGGGTCCCGCGCCGGAGGAGCCGTCGTTCGGGTTCTGAGGCGCCGGTAAGGTCCCGGGAAGTCATTGGTGGGCGCGTGCGGCGTCCGAAACGGGAGGTGTGACATGGCGGGACGACTCGCGGTCATCGGGGCCGGTCTGATGGGCTCGGGCATCGCGCAGGTGGCTGCGCAGGCGGGCTGGCAGGTCACTCTGCGGGACCTGGACGACGCCGCGACGGCCCGGGGTCTGGCCGGCATCCGCGGCTCGTTGGAGAGGTTCGCCAGCAAGGGCAAGATCGCTGAGGAGGACGTCGCGGCGGCGTTGGGCCGGATCACCACGACGACCGAGCTTGACGCGGCCGCTGACGCGGACATCGTCGTCGAGGCGGTCTTCGAGAAGATCGAGATCAAGCACGAGGTCTTCAAGGCGCTCGACAGGATCTGCAAGGACGGCGCGGTCCTGGCGACGAACACCTCCGCGATCCCGGTCACCGAGATCGCCGCGGTCACCGGACGTCCCGAGGCGGTCGTCGGCACGCACTTCTTCTCGCCGGTGCCGATGATGCAGCTGTGCGAGCTGGTCCGCGGTTTCAAGACCACCGACGAGACGCTCGCGACGGCGCGTTCGTTCGCCGAGGGTGTCGGCAAGACCTGCATCGTGGTGAACCGGGACATCGGCGGGTTCGTCACCACCCGGCTCATCTGCGCCCTGGTGATGGAGGCGGTCAAACTCGTCGAGTCCGGCGTGGTCTCGGCCGAGGATCTGGACACCGCCAGCAAGCTCGGGTTCGGTCACGCGATGGGGCCGCTGGCCACCTGCGACCTGACCGGCACCGACATCCTGCTCAACGCCGCCCGCAACATCTACGACTCCACCGGCGACGAGAAGTTCTTCCCGCCGGAGCTGCTCCAGCGCATGGTCACCGCCGGCGACCTCGGCCGCAAGGCCGGCAGGGGCTTCTACCAGTACTGAGCCCGTCAGTCGCGGTTGGACCAGCGGAAGGTGCGCACGCACAGCACCAGCCCGATGACGCACCACAGCCCCAGCACCAGCGCCACCTTGCCCAGCTCCCACGATCCGCCCGGCTCGTTCGCCGCGAACGAGTCGGGCAGGAACACCGAGCGCATCCCCTGGCACATCCACTTGAGCGGGAACAGCGCCGCCACCTGCTGCATCCAGGTCGGCAGCTGGGTGAAGACGAAGAACACGCCGGAGATGAACTGGAGCACCAGCGCCACCGGGGTCACCACCGCGGGCGCCCCGCGGGCGGTGCGCACCAGGGAGGTGAACGCGATCCCGCAGAGTGTGCAGGCGGTGATGCCGAGCACCGACACCCAGGCGAACGTCCACCAGTCGGTCGCCGAGCCGGGCATGTCGAGTCCGAAGAACGCGGTGGCGATGGCCAGCAGCAGGACCGTCTCGACCACCCCGACGACGATGACGAAGACGACCTTTCCGGCGAAGTAGGCCCAGGGCGGCATCGGGGTTCCGCGTAGTCGCTTGAGGACGCCCTTGTCCCGTTCGATGGGGATCTGGATGGCCAGGTTCTGGAACCCGACCGTCATGAGCCCGGTGGCGATCATGCCGGTGACGAAGTACTGGGTGAACCGCACACCGGGCGCGATGACGCCGTTGAAGATCGATCCGAAGATCGAGATCATGATTACCGGGAACAACAGGGTGAAGACCACCGATTCCCGGCTGCGGCTGAACTGGAGCAGCTCCATCCGGCCCCGGCTCCAGGCCAATGTCAGCGGCGTCACCGGCCAGCTCCGATCATGCTCAGGTAGACGTCTTCGAGAGTGGGGCGGGAGACCGTCAGGCCGGGCGCCTCACCGCCGTACCGGACGGCAAGCTCAGCCACCAGCGCGGTGGGGGTATGGGTGTCCGCGGTCTCGACGGCGCCGTCGGGCCGCTGCCACGTCACCGTCGCCGGGGCGTCCTGCCGGCCGCCGAGCGCTTCGGTGGTGTCCACCGCGACGATCCGCCCCGCCACGATGACCCCGACCCGGTCGGCCAGCGCCTCGGCCTCCTCCAGGTAGTGGGTGGTGAGCAGGATGGTGGTTCCGTTGGCGGCCAGGCGCCGGATCAGCTCCCAGAACTCGTGCCGGGCCGCCGGATCGAACCCGGTGGTCGGCTCGTCGAGGAACAGCAGCTCGGGCCGACCGACGATGCCCAGGGCCACGTCGAGTCGTCGTTTCTGCCCGCCCGACAGGGTCCTGGTGCGGGCGTTCGCCTTGTCGGACAGGCCCACCAGGGCGATGACCGTGGCCGGGTCGTCGGCATCGGGGTAGAGGCCGGCGAAGTGGGTGACGACCTCCCGGACCGTCAGCTCCTCGAACTCGCCGGTGCCCTGCAACACGATGCCGACCCGGGCCCGCCAACCCCGACCGGCGTTGGCGGGATCCTGGCCCAGGACGCTGACCTCGCCGGCGTCCCGCTGCCGGTATCCTTCGAGGATCTCCACCATCGTCGTCTTGCCGGCGCCGTTGGGCCCGAGCAGGGCGAACACCTCGCCGGACCGCACGTCCAGGTCCACGTCGTCGACGGCCGCCCGCGACCCGTACGTCTTGCGTAGGCCCCGCACGCGGATAGCCCCCTGTCCAGCCATGCGGTCACTATGCACCGGGGTTGGTGGCGCCCCCGCGGCGCCCCGGACGGTCGATCCCCGCGTTCGACTCATGAGGAGGCGCCATGTCGCGACGCCAGCCAGCCGTTGACTCCGATCGGCTGCGCGCCGACTGCCGGCGGTGCTTCGCGTTGTGCTGTGTGGCGACGGCCTTCGCCGCGTCGGCCGACTTCGCTGTCGACAAACCCGCAGGGCAGCCCTGCCGCAACCTGGCGCCGGACTTCCGCTGCGGGATCCATGCGAGCCTGCCGCAGCGGGGTTTCGCGGGCTGTGTCGCCTTCGACTGCTTCGGGGCGGGCCAGCAGGTCGCCCAGGTCACCTTCGGTGGGCGGGACTGGCGCCAGGCGCCGGCGACGGCGCCGCTGATGTTCGACGCGTTCGCGGTCATGCGTCAGTTGCACGAGCTGCTCTGGCACCTGACGGCGGCGCTCGCGCTGCCGGACGCGCGGCCGTTGCTGCCGGATCTGCGCCGGGAGCTGGCCGCCACCCAGGCGATGACCGCTCTGCCGGCGGACCAGCTGGTGGCGGCGGACGTGTCCGGGCGCTGGGCCAGCAGCAGCGTGCTGCTGGTCCGGGCGAGCGAGCTGACCCGGGCCGGGCGCCGCGGACCTGAGCGTCGCGGCGCGGACCTCATCGGGGCTGATCTGCGGGGCGCTGACCTGCGCGGCGCGAACCTGCGGGGCGCCTACCTCATCAGGGCCCGGCTGGGGCGGGCCGACCTGCGCCGCGCGGATCTCGCCGGCGCGGACCTGCGCGGCGCTGACCTGCGTGGCGCCGACCTCAGCACCAGCATCTTCCTTACCCAGCCGCAGGTCGACGCCGCGGGCGGCGACGCGGCCACCCGGGTGCCGGCAGGTCTGCGCCGGCCGCTCAGCTGGTCCAGCCCGCCGGCCCCCGGCGGCGCCGACGCCACAGAGGCGAAGTACTCGCCGGGGCGGCGGCCAGGCCGGCGGCGGTGAGGACCTCGAACCCGGCTCCCAGCATGGCACCGGCGGGCTCGCTGCGCCGGGCCGCTACGCTCCCGGGGTGCGGTTGGTGATTGCGCGGTGCTCGGTGGACTACGTCGGACGGCTCTCGGCGCATCTGCCGTCGGCCACCCGACTCCTGATGATCAAAGCGGACGGCTCGGTGTCGATCCACGCTGACGACCGCGCCTACAAGCCCTTGAACTGGATGAGCCCGCCGTGCCGCCTTGAGGAGGCGCCCGGGGTGTGGCGGGTGGTCAACAAGGGCGGCGAGCAGCTGCTCATCACCCTGGAGGAGATCTACCAGGACACCTCGTACGAGCTGGGAATCGATCCCGGCCTGGTCAAGGACGGCGTCGAGGCGCACCTGCAAGAGCTGCTGGCAGCCTCGCCGGAGTCGCTGGGGGCCGGCTACAGCCTGGTCCGGCGCGAGCACATGACCGCTATCGGTCCGGTCGACCTGCTCTGTCGGGACGGGCTCGGCGGGTCGGTCGCCGTGGAGGTCAAACGCCGTGGCGACATCGACGGCGTCGAACAGCTCACCCGCTACCTGGAGTTGCTGAACCGGGACCCGCTGCTCACCCCGGTGGTCGGGGTGTTCGTCGCCCAGGAGATCAAGCCGCAGGCACGCGTGTTGGCCACGGACCGGGGTATCCGTTGCGTGGTTGTCGACTACGACAAGCTACGCGGGATCGAACGCGACGAACTCACCCTCTTCTGACCGCTCCTCAGCAGAACGTTGCGCCCCGTCAGGACGCGGCGCCCATGGCTTCGTGGTGCTCGGCCAGCTCCAGAGCCGTCAACGCCCGGTCATAGATGGCGACCTTGCCGATCGCGCCATGGAAGAACGAGTGGAGGTTGCCGCCGATCCGCAGCGGCGCGTCGCCGTCGGCTGGTCTGATCCGCAGCTCGGCCAGCGAGTCCTGGTCGCGGCGGACGCCGTTGACCACCAACGCGGTGTGGCCCATCAGATTCCCCGGGCTGCGATCCGTCGTGATCACCAGTCCGTAGTGGATCCACTCGCCGACGGTGACCGGCTCCTGGGCGTAGCTGCCGACGCCGAACCCGCCGGCGGCGTTGAACGCATAGCCGGAGAGCCGGTTCGGGCGGCCTTCCCCGTTGAGCTGTGAGTACATCCGGGCCACGTACTCCTGCTGATCCGCCTCGCCCTTGGCCAGCCAATGCACGTAGCCCGCGCCCTCGGCGCGGGGGAACTGGAGCGTGTCCGGGCGCAGCCACGCCTCGATCGTCAACGATCCGGTGGTGGCGACGCTGAGCTGCGCTGTGTCGCCCACCTCGGCGTACTGGCTGACGCCGTCGAACACCAGGGCGGCGTCGCCGTTCGGCAGCGTCCCCGGGGCCGCTTCGCCGACCTGTCGGAGCGTGTCGGCGCCGGGGCAGTCATGGTCGTCGGCGCCGAGGGGCAGATACATGACGGGCCCGTCGTCGAGAACGGTCCGGTCGTACCCGCTCACCGCACACCCGTCAGGCTGCCGGTTGGCATGGACTGCCACCGAGGCGCCGGTGATGACCGTGATGACGGCCGCGATGACGATGCTCTTCCGCAGGCGCATGCCAGGCAGTGTCCATGACGATTCCTGGACGCGGTGCCAAATCGACAATCGATGCCACTAACGCGCTCACCGCGCCCCGGGCCGGCCAACGTAGGCATGGGAGACTGCGACCGATCAAAGCTCTCGAGGAGGCGGACAGTGACGGACGGCATCGGCGTAGTAGGGGTCATCGGCCTGGGAACCATGGGCGCCGGCATCGTTGAGGTGTTCGCCCGCAACGGCGTCGACGTCATCGCCGTCGAGATCACTGAGGACGCCCTGGAACGTGGCCGGGCCGCGCTGACCCGATCCACCGACCGCGCCGTGGCGCGGGGTCGGCTCAGCGAGCCGGACCGTGACGCCCTGCTGGGCCGGGTCTCCTTCGCCACCGGTCTGGAGTCCCTGGCCACGGCTGATCTGGTCATCGAGGCCGTGCCCGAGCGGTTGGAGATCAAACAGAGCCTCTTCGCCGAGCTGGACCGGATCTGCCCGCCGGCCACCATCCTGGCAACCAACACCTCGTCGCTGAGCGTCACCGACATCGCGGTTGGCGCCGGCCGGCCGGGGCGGGTCGTGGGCATCCACTTCTTCAACCCGGCGCCGGTGATGAAACTGGTGGAGATCGTCCGGACTGTCGTCACCGACGATGACGTGGTCGACCGGGCCCAGGAGCTGGTCGACCGGCTCGGCAAGGTTGGCGTCACGATCGGCGACCGGGCCGGGTTCATCGCGAACTTCCTGCTGTTCGGGTACCTCAACCAGGCCGTCGGGATGCTGGAGTCGGGCTACGCCAGCCGTGCGGACATCGATGCGGCGATGCGGGTCGGCTGTGGCCTGCCGATGGGCCCGTTCGCCCTGCTCGACCTCATCGGTCTCGACACGTCCGTCCAGATCCTGGAGACCATGTACGAGCGGGGCGGCCGCGACCGTCGGCACGCCCCCGCGCCGCTGCTGGCGCAGCTGGTCGCCGCCGGCCTGCTGGGCCGCAAGACCGGCCGCGGCTTCTACACCTACGACCGGCCCGGCTCTGGGACGGTCGTCCCCGACGCGTCCGCCGCCCCGGGCGACGCCACCCAGGCCGAGGCCGCGGGCGTGATCGGCGCCGTGGGCGTGGTCGGCGCCGGCCCGACGGCGACCCGCCTGGCCAAGGAGCTGGCCGCCGCCGGCATCACCGTTCTCGACGCCGACGCCCTGGCCGAGGCCGATCTGGTCATCGACACCGGCGCCCCGGACCGGGCTGCGACGCTGGCCCGCTTCGCTGAGCTGGGCGCCGCGGTGAAGCCAGGGGCGGTCCTGCTCAACACGTCGACGACCGTCCCGACGATCGACTGCGCGATGGCTGCCGGTCGTCCCGGGGACGTCGTCGGTTGGTCCCTGCCGGCGCCGGCGGCGCCGCTGGCGGAGGTGGCCCGGTCGGTGCGGTCCGACGACGCGGCGGTCGCTGCCGCCGTCGCCCTCTCCGCCGCTCTGGGCAAGACCGCCGTCGTGTGCGGGGACCGCGCCGGCCGGATCGTGCACGCCCTGCTGATGCCGTACCTCAACGACGCGGTCCGGATGATCGAGAACTCCTACGCCTCCGCCGACGACATCGACCATGCGATGACGCTCGGCTGCGGCTACCCGATGGGGCCGATCGCCCTGCTCGACCACGTCGGCCTCGACACCGCGCTGGGCGTTCTGGACGCGCTGTTCGCGCAGGTCCGTGAGCCCGGTCTGGCGCCGGCGCCGCTGCTGCGTCAGCTGGTCGCCGCGGGGAGGCTCGGCGCCCGCAGCGGCGCGGGCGTCCGCGCGGGCCAGGCCGACTGAGGCGGGCCCGCGGTGAGTCCGCGCCGGCATCATCGCGCGCCCGGGCCCGAGCCGTTGGACCAGGCGCGGGCCCGCTCGGGCGGCGCGCGGGTCGAGTCGTGGCGTGACGGGCAGTGGCTGGTCCGGCCGGTGACGGCCGCGGCGAAGACGTACCGGTGCCCTGGGTGTGACCACGAGATTCGGCCCAACGCCCAGCACCTGGTCAGCTGGCCGGCGGACGAGCGCGGCGACCTGGCCGACCGGCGGCACTGGCACAACGGCTGCTGGCGTGCCCGCGACCGCCGCCCCCCACGCTGACCGGCCGGGCCACGCGCGACACTGGACGGGTGAGCACACCCCTCCGCGCCAACGTGATCCTGCCCGGCGAGCGCCGTGACATCGAGCTGCACACCGCGGACGGTCTGCGCCTGGTCGGCGAGTTGGCGTTGCCGCCCGCGGGGCGGGCCCCGGTCGGCGCCCTGGTATGCCTGCACCCGCTGCCCACCCACGGCGGGATGATGGACAGCCACCTCCTGCGCAAAGCGGCCTGGCGGTTGCCGGCCTTGGCGGACCTGGCGGTGCTGCGGTTCAACACCCGGGGCACGGCCAGCGTGCGCGGGGTCAGCGAGGGGGAGTTCGACCGGGCCGGCGCTGAGCGGTTCGACGTGGCCGCCGCGATCGAACACGCCGAGTTCGCCGAGCTGCCGAACATCTGGCTGTTGGGTTGGTCCTTCGGGACCGATCTGGTCCTGCGGCACGGGCTCGATCCGGCCGTGGCCGGGGCGATCCTGCTGTCGCCGCCGCTGCGGTACTCGACCGACGCTGACCTGGTCCGCTGGGCGGAGTCGGGGAAACCGGTGACCGCACTGGTCCCCGAGCTCGACGACTACCTGCGCCCGGACCAGGCCCGCCAGCGGTTCGCCCCGCTGCGGCAGGCCGAGATCATCGGCGTGCCGGGCGCCAAGCACCTTTGGGTGGGTGACTCCGAGACCGTCCTCGACGAGATCGTCCGGCGGGTGGCGCCGTCGTCGTACCCATTGCCCCGGCAGTGGGAGGGTCCGGTGGAGTTCGGCGATTCCTCCGCCTACGCGGACCGGACGACGGCTGCCTTCGGCCCGTTGACCTAGCGTACGACGTCGGCCCGTTGGGTCAGCTGCGGAAGCTCCCGTAGGTAACGCAGCCAGTCGCGAACCAGCTCGGCCGGATCGTGGCTCTTGCCGGCCACGCCGAGGATCTTGCCCGCCAGCCGGTCTTTGTCATCGTCGGTGAGGTCGCGCGCGGTGAGCACCAGCACGGGCATGTCCCGGGTGCGCGGGTGTTCGTTGAGGTTGGCGATGACGGAGAAGCCGTCGAGGTCGTCCATCATCAGGTCGCAGATGATGAGGTCGAAGTCGTGCCGGTGCGCCATCCGGAGTCCGTCCAGGCCGTTGGCGGCGGTGATGACCCGCAGCCCGGTGCCGCTGAGCCGGCGTTCCAGCAGGGTCAGCACGGCCGGGTCGTCGTCGATGACCAGCACCATGAGGGCGTGCTCCCGCATCGGCGGCACCATGCCGTGGCGGATCATCCAGGACACGAGAACGTCGTGGTTGACCGGCTTGGTGAAGTAGTCCGCCGCGCCCATGGTCAGCCCCAGGGTGTGGTCCTCCATGACGCTGACGATCGCCACCGGGACGTGTCTGAGCCGTTCGTCCTCTTTCAGCCGGGACAGCACCTCCCAGCCGTCGATACCGGGCAGCATCATGTCGAGCAGGATCACTTCGGGGAGCATCTGGCGGGCCAGGGCGAGCCCTTTCTCACCGGTGTCGGCGATCGCGACCAGGTACCCGGCCCGACGCAGGTGGGTGGCGAGCAGGTCCGCCGCGGGCCGGTCGTCCTCGACGATCAGGACGCCGCCGCTTCCCTCCGGACCGGGGTCCACGCCGTGCGCCGGCTGCGGCGCCGGAGCGGGCAGGTGGACGGTGAAGCGGGTGCCCTGGCCGACCCGGGACCACACCTCGACGCGGCCGCCGTGGGCCTGGGCGAGCCGGCGGGTCAGCGCCAGACCGAGCCCGGTGCCGGCGCTGCGCAGGGCCGGGTCGCCGACCTGTTCGAACTCCTCGAAGATCCGCTGCTGGTCGGTGGGGCTGATGCCGGCGCCGGTGTCGGTGACCGACAGGGCGACGGTGTCGCCATCCCGGCTTCCGGCCACGAAGATGTGGCCGTTCTCCGGGGTGAACTTGATGGCGTTCGACAGGAGATTGGTGAGGATCTGGCGAAGTCGGGTCAGGTCCGCGCGGATGTCCAACGGCGGGACGGCGACGTGGATGTTGAGCCGCTTGCTTTCGACGAGCGGCCGGACGGCCGCCACGACGTCGTCGACGATCGTGGCCGCGTTCACCAGCACCGGCCGCAGCTCGATCTTCCCAGCCTCGATCTTGGCCAGGTCGAGCACGTCGTTGATGAGCGCGAGCAGGTGCTGGCCGCTGACGTGGATGTGGTCGATCCACTCGGCGGGGACGATCCGTAACGAGTGGTCGGCCGTTGGCTCGTCGCGCATGAGGTCGCTGAATCCGATGATCGCGTTGAGCGGGGTCCGCAGCTCGTGGCTCATGTTGGCGACGAAGTGGCTCTTCGCGGTGCTGGCCGCGGCGGCGGCCTTCGCCGCGGCGGCGAGTTGCGAGGTGAGGGCATGGCGTTCGGCGATCAGCGCGGCTTCGGCGCCCAGCTCGCCGAAGAGCGCGATGTCGTCCTCGCTGAACAGGGTGCGGTTGGCGTCCAGCAGGATGAGCGCGCCCCGGCTCTGGTCGGGCAGCGGGATGGGCGCGGTGACGGCGTACCGCTGTGTGACGTTGAGCAGGTGGGCCAGGGTGTCGCCGGGCGTCCGCAGATCGATGCTGGCGCTGGCCCGGGTCTGCGAGAGCTGTTCGACCGAGCCGGCGGTGATGCCGTCCGGGCACGTCAGCCCGGCGCCGTGCTGGGCGGCGATGAGTGCCTGCCCGCGTGGCCCGGGGATCAGGACCACGACCGCCTCGCTTGAGGTCAGCGCCGCGACCTCGTCGGCGTAGCGGCGCCAGGTCGCCGCCGCCGACTCGGCTGGCGCGTTGAGCAGGCCGATGGTCAGCTGGTACGCCGCGCCGCGGGACCAGGACCGGCGCAGCCAGCCCGGCGGGACGAACGCCAACAGGTAGGACACGGCGGAGAGCAGGGCGATGACCCGGGCCTCGCGACTGGCACCGGCGCCGGCCGTGAGCAGCGCCACCGCGAACAGGGCGGTGCCGGCCGCGGCGAGGACCAACCGGACCCGGGACGAGCCGGTGCGTCCGCGGGCGGCGGTGGCGAAGAACCAGGCGGACAGCAACTCGCCCCCGGCGAAGACCGTCACCACCCCGAGAACCACCACTGGTGGCGCCGGCGAGTCGCCGACGAGGGTCAACATGACGGCCGCGCTGGCGATCCATCCTGCGAGCACCGCGACGCTGGCGGCCCGGGGCACCGGACGGACCCGCGCTACCAACCGCAGCGTCAGATAGGGCTGGCCCAACAGTAGGACGGTCGCGGCGAGCTGGAGCCAGGACGGTGGGTCGGCCCCGGTGAGCAGGCGTACCAGCCCGAGCAGAAAGAGCGCTGCGACGGCTGAGAAGACCAGCATGACGTCGCGTTTGATGGGGTCGCGGTCCCGCAGGTAACCCCAAAGAACGCTGACGAGGACCACGCCGAACACGGCCTCGGTGAGCAGCGTCATCCACACGGCATTCGCCCCCGCACAAGCATTGCGTTCGTAGCGGTCTAGGTACCCCTGGCTACGAACGCTCAACCCTCAGTGAGGCAAAAAAGTACGACAATTCATGCCAGCTAGTGGCGCTGTTGGCGGGGCGCGACGACCTCGTCAACGATGAGCTGGATCGCGGCGACCGCCGGAATCGCGATCAACGCCCCGATGACCCCGAACAGCGCCACCCCCGTCAACGCACCGACGATCGCGGCGAGATCACTCACCTTCACCGACCGGCGCATCATCTTCGGGTAGATGAGGTAGTTCTCGAACTGCTGGTAGATCACGAAGAACACGATGCAGGCGATGCCCACCGGCACCGAGGTCGCGAATCCCGCGATGCTCACCACGACCGCGCCCAGCGTCGCGCCGATCTGCGGGATCAGGTCACACACCGCCACGACGAACGCCAGCGCGAACGGGTACGACACCCCCGCGACCCACAGGAAGATGAACGTCGACACCCCGGCCATGAGCGCGATGAGCAGCGCGCCGACCATGTACGCGCCGACCTTGCTGAGGATCGCGTCGCTGAGCAGCGACACCCGTTCCCGCCGCGACGCGGGCGCCAACCGGTACACCCAACGCTTCATCCGGTCAAACGACGCCATGAAGTACAACGTGAGGACGAACACCGTCAGCACCTTGAAGACCGTGCCGAACACCACCGAGGCGCCCCCGACCACCCCGCCGGCGACGTCCGTCACCGCGCCCGGAGTAGCCGCCGCCTGTAGCTTGTCGATGATGTCGTAGCGCTCGTTCAGCTCGTTGACCGTCTTGCTGCGCTTGAGCGCCTCGATATAGCCGGGTAGCTTCTCGGCGAACGCCTCGGTCTGCGCGACCAGCGGTGGCGCCAGCGCCAGTAGACCCGCCCCGAACAGCGTCACCGCCGCCGCCCCCACCGCCAGAACGGCGAAGCCCCGACGCATGTTCAGCCGCTGCAACGCCTCCACCGCGGGGTTCAACCCGATCGCCAGGAACAGCGCGGAGAAGATGAGCACCAGGATCGGCATGGCGTTGTCCAACGCCCGCAGCATCCCGAACGCGGTCAGACCGCCGAGCGTCACCACGAACCCCAGGGCGAACGGGCTCCGGCTGAACGGTCGTCCCGGCATGCCGTACGGCCGTTGCGCGACCTCGATGTCCGGAGTCTGGCCGTCGTTCAACGGCGGCTCGGTCGCCGCGTCCGCCGAGGCGTCCCCACCGGGCGCGCCGGTCATTCCTTGTCAGCGCCGACCCGCTGCGGCCGACGATCCCCGTTGGCCTCGGTGGTGGGCTTCGCCGGAGGAATGGGGGCGGTGGTCTCGCTCTCGTCGCCCGCGTCGCTCCCGTCATCGCTCCCGTCGTCGCTGGCGCTGGCGGCCGCCGGCGGGCTGGCCGGCGCCGCATTTACCGGCGCGGGACTGGCCGGCGCGGGGCTGGCTGTTGGCACCGGCGCGTTGGCCGCTGCCGCGCCCGCCGTCCTGCTCGCCGTGGCCCTGATCTTGTCTTCGAGCTCGCTGAGCCGATGCTGGCTCGCGACGAGGTCCCTGCGGGTCTCGCCGGTGCGCTGCTCGACCTCGGCAAGGCGTTGGTGCGCCTGGGTGATCTCGTGCTGGATGCCGGTCAGCCGCTGCTGAGCCGCCGTCAACAGTTCATCGGCTTCGCCGCGGACCCTGCCCGCGTGCGTCTGGGCGTCGGCCCTCAGCTGGGCGATTTCCTGCTCGGCCTTGGCCTTGCGGTCCTTGAGTTCCTGCTCGGCCTGCGCCCGACGTTCGCCGACCTCCTGCTCCAGCGTGCTCCGCCGCTGAGCGAACTCCTGCTCAGCCTGGGTGCGACGCTTGGTGATCTCCTGTTCCAGGGCTGCCCGCCGCTGGGTGCTCTCCTGCTGGAGCTGCGCCCGGGTCGCCTGGACCTGGGATTCCAGCTCCATCCGAGTCTGGTCGGCGTGCTTCTTAACGGTCTCGGTGAGCTGCTGGGTTTCCTGACGGGTTTGGGCGAGCCCGTCCTCAGCATCGACGCGCAGCTGAGCGACATGCTTCTCCGCGGCCTCACGAAGCTTCGCCGCATCCTGCGCCGCCGCCGCCCGAAGCTGGTCACACTGGCGGTTGACCTCGGCGACCTTGGCCTCCCGCGCCTTGGCCCGCTCCGCGTCGGCCTGGTCGGCTTCGGCCCGTCGCGCCGACAGCGCGACCTCGAAGTCGCGGGCGGCGACCTGGGCCTTCTCCTGGGCTTCCACGAGCGCCCGGTCCGCGGCGCGCTTGAGCTGCTCGGACTCCCGGGTGGCGTCATCGCGCATCTGGTCGGCCTGCTCCTCGGCGAGCAGAAGGATCTGCTCGACCCGCGGCCCCAGATGCCGGAAGGAGATCTTTTCGGGGACCGCCGCGCGACGACGGGTCTCCACCAACTCGTTCTGGAGCTGTTCGATCTGGGTGGCCAGCGCCTGGACCTGCGAGTACGCCTGCTCACGCTCAGTGGCGAGGGTGGTGACCTCGGCCTCGACGTGCTGGACGTACCGTTCGACCTGCCGTCGGTCGTAGCCGCGGAGGGCGATTTCGAAGGTCGGCTCTGAGGCGCCGTCGTCGAGGGGGAAAAGGTCTGCGCCGTGCTGCACCATACGGCCATTTTGGCACGGGCGTCGGCCTGGCGTCGCGTTACACACCTGCCAGGGGTGGACCTTGCACCCCATGGTGTCCGCGTGGCCGGCGCGCATCGCCGGCCACGCGAGGGTAAAGAGCCCTCCCGGGCTTGCCGTCAGCTCGCCTTCGCCGGCTGCTTCGGCTCCGGCCGCGGGTCCTTCGCGGTCTGCGTCGGCCCAGCCGTGCCGGCGTGCGGGCGCCTGGCGGACTGCGTCGCGTCGTTCTCTGCCGGCGGGCCGGATGCCCTGGCGGTCCCGCCGGGGGCATCGGTCAACCGGCTCGAGCCGTCTGCGTGGTCCGCGGCGGTGGGCGCTTCGGCCCCGGCGTCCTTCTCTGAGCCGGTGACCTTCTCCGCGACCGCCTTGGCCGCGGCGCCGACGGTCGGCACGATGCCGGCGAGCCCGGAGAGCATCTGCCCCAGCTGGGCGGTCACCGTCTCTTTCTGCCTGGTCAGATCCTCGACCTGGCGACGCGCGGTCTGGAGGTTCAGCTCGGCCTCCTGACGGGCGTCGCTGGTGAGGCGGTGTGCCTCGTCCCGCGCCTCGGTGACGGTCCGGTCAGCCAGGGCCTTGGCCTTGTCGATGGTCTCGGCGGCCAGCTTCTCCGACTCCAGACGCCGCGCCTCGGCCCGCTGCTCGATCTCCTTGGCCCGATCCTCGGCGGCACGCGCCCGCTCCTCGGCCTCGCCCACCAGCTTCTGGGTGGCGGCGACCTGGGCGGCGTGCCGCTCGGACTCCTCCCGCTCGGCCCGCTCGTTGCGTTCGGCCAGCTCCAACGCCAGGGCCTGGAGGTCCTTGTCGCGCTTATCGCGGGCGTCGCTGAGCAGTTTGGCGGCCTCGGTCCGCTTCTGCTCGGCCTCCTGGCTCGCGGTGGAGCGGAGCTGGGTGACCTCCCGCTCGGTGGTGGCCCGTAGCGTCGCCACCTCGCGCTCGGACGTCGACTTCAGCTCGGCGACCTCGTGCGCGGTGACGGTGCGCAGCTGTTTGGTGTCCCGCTCGGCCTCGGCGCGCAGCGTGTCCGCTTCGCGACGGGCCTGGACCCGAACCTCGGCCGCCTCCCGCTCGGCGGCGGTCCGCAGGGTGTTGGCCTCGCGCTCGCCGTTGGCCTTCATCGCGGTGGCGTCCGCCCGGGCCTTGTCGGTGATCTCCCTGGCCTCTAGTTTGGCCGCCGAGAGAATCCCCTCGGCCTCGCGACGGGCCTCGGACCGGTGGTCGTTGGCCTGCTCCTCGGCCAGCCGCAGGATCTGCTCGACCCGGGTGCCCAGACCCGAGAGCGTGGGACGGCTGTTCTCCTCCAACTGCTTCTCGCTGTCGGCGAGCTTCTGCTCGACCGCGCTGATCCGCTGCTCGGCCTGGCGCAACCGGCGCTGCGCGTCGTTCATCCGTTGTTCGGCCTCGGCCCGCGCCTGCTCCGCCTGGGTCAGCGCCGCGGTGAGGCGCTGAAGGTGGCTGTCGACCTGCTGACGGTCGTAGCCGCGCAACACCACGGTGAAGTCATGTGGCGCGCTGCTGTTGTCGAAAAAGGCGATCGAGGAGTCATGCTGCTGGGCCATTGGCACATGGTCGCAGATAGGCCCAGGGGCTCCGCAAGAGCGGCGGCCCATGATTCATCGACGGCGGCCGGCATTCATTCCGCGGACGTGGTCGCCGACCGCGGAGTTGGCCGTCGTCGCGCCGCTGCGGACCAGCGCGCGGGGTCGGGTCCGGCGACGGCCGGAAGCTCACCGATTCCCTTGCCACGTAACGGATCGGGCCGGCCCGGCGAGATTGCGGCGCCGAGGATCATCGCCGCGCCGTGACGGGCAGCCGGAGGCGTCGGAATGATTATTCAAGTCAATTACCTCGATATTTCGATGCCGACGCCGGCGCCGACAGGTAAGGGATGACAAATGCGTGAGCGCCCGCCTGCGCGTGGGCGACCGGCAATGTCCACCGGAGGTGTGGCCAGTCACCTTATCGGCGGGCCGGTTCGACCAGCTCGACGAGCACGCCACCGGCGTCTTTGGGGTGGACGAAGTTGATCCGGGAATCCGCGGTGCCCCGCCTCGGCTCGTCGTAGAGCAGTCGTGTTCCCCGCGCCCGTAGCGTCGCGCAGGCCACGTCGATGTCG
This sequence comes from Pilimelia columellifera subsp. columellifera, assembly GCF_039532605.1. Taxonomy (NCBI): domain Bacteria; kingdom Bacillati; phylum Actinomycetota; class Actinomycetes; order Micromonosporales; family Micromonosporaceae; genus Pilimelia; species Pilimelia columellifera. The sequence goes on along the minus strand of NZ_BAAARY010000007.1, from coordinate 83,628 downwards.
GCGACGGTGTAGGCCACCTGCTGAACCCCCGGCCCGGAGCGGTCGAGGAACCGGGCGATGGGGGAGTCCGGTCGCAGCGGGGCGAGCAGTTGGAGCCGGCCGCGCCCGGGGTCCGGCCCGACGGCGAGCATGGCCTCCCGCACCCCCTGCTCGTCGTTGACCTCCTCATGGACACAGCGCATGTCGAAGATCCGCTGGTGGAACGCGATCGCCGCGTCCAGATCCGGCACCGCGACGCCGACGTGGTCGATGCCCAGCAGGCCCAGCCCGCCGGCTGTGACGTAGTCCGCAGGGTGGTCATGAGCTTCACGTTCAGTCATGGCGTTAGTCTGACTGAACCAGCGTTCAGGCGTGGCCGTGGGTGTGAGGACGCCCTCGCGGCCGGCTGGCCCGGCTGGCCCCAGAGACTTTGAGCCACAGAGAGGCGGACCCGATGACCTCGGTGATCGTTGGCGGCGCGCGCACCCCGATGGGTCGCCTGCTGGGCAACCTCAAGGACCTCCCCGCGACCAGGCTCGGCGCGGCCGCCATCGCCGGGGCGCTGGAGCGTGCCGGCGTCGCCGCCGACCAGGTGCAGTACGTGATCATGGGTCAGGTGCTTCAGGCCGGCGCCGGCCAGATCCCCGCCCGCCAGGCCGCCGTCGAGGCCGGTATCCCGATGAGCGTCCCGGCGCTGACCATCAACAAGGTCTGCCTGTCCGGCCTCGACGCCATCGCCCTGGCTGACCAGCTCATCCGCGCCGGCGAGGTCGACATCGTGGTGGCCGGCGGCATGGAGTCGATGACCAACGCGCCGCACCTGCTCGTCGGCCAGCGCTCCGGCTACAAGTACGGCGACGTCGTCATCAAGGACCACATGGCCCTCGACGGCCTCACCGACGCGTACGACGGCATCTCGATGGGCGAGTCCACCGAGCGGGCCGGCGCCAAACTCGGCCTCACCCGGCAGGAGCAGGACGCGTTCGCCGCGACCAGCCACCAGCGGGCCGCCGCCGCGCAGAAGAACGGCGCCTTCGCCGAGGAGATCGTGCCGCTGTCGATCCCACAGCGCCGGGGCGAGCCGGTCGTCGTCGCCGAGGACGAGGGCATCCGCCCCGACACCACCGTCGAGTCGCTGGGCAAGCTGCGCCCGGCGTTCGCCAAGGACGGCGCCATCACCGCCGGAACCTCCTCGCCGATCTCCGACGGCGCCTGCGCGGTGGTCGTCATGAGCAAGGAGAAGGCGCAGGAGCTGGGGCTGACCGTCCTGGCCGAGATCGTTGCCCACGGCAACGTCGCCGGCCCGGACAACTCGCTGCACGCCCAGCCCGCCAACGCCATCAAGCACGCGCTGTCCAAGACCGACCTCACCGTCGACGACCTCGAACTCATCGAGATCAACGAGGCGTTCGCGGCGGTCGGCATCCAGTCCACCAAGGAGCTGGGCGTCGACCCGGCCAAGGTGAACGTCAACGGCGGGGCGATCGCCCTGGGCCACCCGATCGGCATGTCGGGCGCCCGGCTGGCGCTGACCCTGGCGATGGAGCTGCGTCGGCGTGGCGGCGGCGTCGGCGTGGCGGCGCTGTGCGGTGGCGGCGGTCAGGGCGACGCGCTGGTGCTGCGCGTCCCGGCGGCCTAGGGCGCGCGTTGTCGACCGTTTCGCCACGGCGGTCCCGGGACGTCAGCGACCTGGTGTCCCGGGCCCGCGAGGGCGACCCCCGCGCGGTGGCCCGGCTGGTGACGCTGGTGGAGTCCGGCGATCCGCTGCTGCCCGAGATCGCGGCGGCGCTCGCCCCGTACGCCGGCCAGGCCCAGGTCATCGGCCTGACCGGCTCCCCAGGGGTGGGCAAGTCGACCACCACCAACGAGCTGGTGCGGGTGCTGCGCGCCCGGGGCGCCCGGGTGGGGGTGCTTGCGGTGGACCCGTCAAGCCCGTTCACCGGCGGCGCGATCCTCGGCGACCGGGTCCGGATGCAGGACCACGCGACTGATTCCGGCGTCTACATCCGGTCGATGTCCAGCCGGGGTCACCTGGGTGGCCTGTCGGCAGCTACCCCGGCGGCGGTGCGGGTGCTCGAAGGGGCCGGCTGTGATGTCGTCGTGGTGGAGACCGTCGGCGTCGGGCAGGCCGAGGTGGATGTCGCCAGCCTCGCCGACACCTGCCTGGTGCTGCTCGCCCCGGGCATGGGCGACGCGATCCAGGCGGTGAAGGCCGGCATCCTGGAGATCGCTGACGTGTTCGTCGTCAACAAGGCCGACCGCGATGGCGCCGACGCCACCTACCGTGACATCCAGGGGATGATCGCTCTCGGCGAGCGGGAGCCTGGCCAGTGGCGGCCGCAGGTGGTGCGGGCGGTGGCCTCCCGGTCCGAAGGCATCGACGGGATTGTCGAGGCGGTCGACAAGCACCGCGCCTGGCTCGCCGGGTCCGGGGCGCTGACGCTGCGGCGGCGGCGTCGGGCCCAGGTGGAGATTGAGGCGATCGTGGTGGGCCGGCTGCGGGCCCGGATCGGGTCGGTCGGCGACGGCGCGGAGCTGACAGCGTTGTCGGCGGACGTGGTCGAGGGTCGGACCGACCCGTACGCCGCTGCGGAGCGGCTGCTCGCGCGGATCGCGGCGGACAGGTAGCCACGCCCGTGTCCGTCGCCGCCCGGAAGGGCGCTGTGGCCCGCGCGGCCAGGCGGATGCTGGCCGACGACCGCCGGACGGCGTTGCTGGCCCGTTGGTTGTGGGCGGTCGCCGGGGTCGCGTTCGCGGTTCACACGACGGTGACGCTGCTGCGACCGGCCCGTCAGCAGATGTCTGACCTCGGCGTCTACATCGGTTCGGTGAATTCGTGGCTGTCGGGCCGGAGCCTGTACGACTTCGCCGCGGTGGACGGCGCCCCGTTCACGTATCCGCCGTTCGCCGGCGTGCTGTTCCTGCCCACGGCTCTGCTGCCGGCGCCAGTGACGCGCGTGCTGTGGCTGACGGCGACCGCCGCGGCGATCGTCGCGCTGAGTCTGATGGCGGGCCGGCGGCTGGCCCCGGTGGGTGTGCCGCCGGCGTTGGCGGGCGCCGCGACCGCCGCGGCGCTGGCGCTGTCGGCGCCGGTATCGAGCAACGTCCGGTTCGGCCAGGTCAGCGTGCTGCTGGTGGCGCTGGTCCTGGCCGACGTGGCCGGGGTGCTGCCGCGCCCGCTGCGCGGTGTCGGTGTGGGAGTGGCCGCGGCGGTCAAGCTCACGCCGATCATCTTCATTCTGGGCTTCGTCGTGGTCCGGCGGTGGCGCCCGCTGGCCTGGCGGGCGGCGGCCACCTTTGTGGTCGCGACGGCCGTGACCTGGTGGGCGTTGCCGGCGGAGTCGGAGCGTTTCTGGTTGGTTGAGCTGTGGCATGTGGAGCGCATCGGCAATCTGGCGTCCACTGCCAACCAGTCGCTCAACGGGGCGTTGCTGAGGTTGGGGCTGACAGACCAGGTCAGGGTGCCGACGCTGGCGGCGCTGGGGGCCGTCGCGCTGGCGCTGGCGTTGGCGCGGGCGAGACGTCTTGCCGGTCAGGGCCGGGAGTTGCCGGCGATGGTGGTGCTCGGGGCGGCGTCGTTGGTGCTCTCCCCGGTCTCCTGGACGCATCACGGGGCATGGTTGGTGCTGGCCGCTGGCCTGGCGGCCGCGGCACGCTGGCGCTGGTGGTGGACCGCATCGACGTTGGCGGTGATGACCCTTCCTGTCGCGACGATTCCATTCCCGCCATTCAGCGAGGCGCGACTGCTGCTTGCGGCGGCAGTCGCTGTCGCATTGCCACTGGGGACACATGTCGGACGAGGTCGTGAATGTCAGGCGCCATCCGTAATGCCGTTAGCGGCATCGGACGGGCGGTCCATTGCCCTTGATCAACATGTCGTCTAGCGTCTGCGTCGGCGTTGGCAGATTGAGATAGTTCGATTCCTGAGGGCCTCGTCGAGGCCGCCGAGCGGTAAGCGTCAGAACCGCAATGTCTGACGCTGGGGAACACCGGAGCGGGTCGGGCGTCTCAATCGCGTAGCTCGAAATCGACAAGGACGGATTCCATGCCCTCACACGGTTCCGCACGTCCTCCGGGCGCCCCGTGGCGCCCTGCGGCGCTGCGAAGCACGGCCTTCCTGGCCGGCATCGCGGTCGCCGCGTTCGCTCCGCTGACCCTCGGCGCGATGGCCGCCGCTGCCAGCCCTGCCCCCGCCGAGGTGGTGACGAGCACCGGCACGGTCTCGATGACCCTGCCGCCGCTGTCGGCTGAGCTGAACCTGGCCGACCCGCCGCGTCCGCCGCAGCCAGGCCAGCCGAAGCCGCCCACGAAGCCGAAGCCGCCCACCAACCCCAAGCCGCCGACGAAGCCGAAGCCGCCGACGAAGCCCAAGCCGTCGAAGCCGGACAACCCGCGTCCGCCGCAGCCGCCGAAGCCGACCCCGCCGCCGAAGCCGGACAAGCCACGTCCGCCTCGACCGCCGCACCCGAAGCCGCCGGCGCCGAGCAAGCCGCGTCCGCCGAAGCCGCCGCAGCCTGCCCCGCGGGACGAGGCCCGGATCGTGCAGATGGACCTGTGCCGCTACAGCTCCGACAACGCCTGTGACGACCGTGGCCGCCAGGTCGACGAGGCCGAGGGCCAGATCCGTTCGCTCAAGCCGGATGTCGTCACATTCAACGGCGTCTGCGCTGCCGACATGCGTCCGCTGCTCAGCTCGCTGCGTGGCGTGTGGACCAACTCGTGGACCAAGTCAGTCTTCCAGGCGGTCACGGACGACGACGGCGACGCCGTCGAGTGCGAGGACGGCTCCGACTACGGCGTCGGCGTCATCGGTCGTGGCCTGAGCCGGGCGCACGACGGGTTCGAGGAGTACGGCGACACGTTCGTCGAGCAGGACCGTCGCGGCGACGCCGAGGCGTACGCCTGCGTGTACTCGGTGAACGAGTACCTGGCCTGCGCCACCGGTCTGGACGAGCGTGACGACCGGACCGCTCTCGCACAGTGCGAGGAGCTGGCCTGGGACATCGTGCCGGCGATCCAGAGCCGCGAGCGCGACCCAGTGATTCTGGGCGGCACGTTCAACCTGTCGGCGGCGCAGAAGGGCTCCGACATGTGGGACTGCCTGGGCAAGAGGGACTGGGAGTTCCGTGAGGACGGCGAGGGTCAGGCCGTGGCCGTCTCCAGCGACCTGGACATCACCGCCGGGTACCGTTATCAGATGCGCAACACCCGGCACGACGCTCTGCTGATCGTTGTCAGGGACTAGTCACCGGTTGGTAACTCGTTGAGCCCCGGGTCGGCATTCGCAGAGCCGGGGCTCAACCGTGTCCGGCGGTGTCTGCGCTTCGATTGCCCTTTGCCGCAAATAGCGAACAGCAATTAGCCGATGTCTGTCGGACTACGTACGGTGATGCCGTTCCGTCGATGGCGTGACGAGACGGGTGGGTCTTGTCACGCCATCCGCGGGACACCCGGGCACAATGTCAAACAGCACACGAGGAATCGTGCCTTCGCCTTGGAACCGTGTCCTCACCCGGTCCTTTGGCGCCGGTCGCCGCCCGCTGTTTGCCGCGTCGCCGCAGGTGGTCCCGACGGCGGGGTCGCTGCCGCCGCCGGTCGCTGTCAGGCCCTCAGGCCCGCGCTGTCCTGAGCCAACGTTCAGGGATCGCTAGACTGCTGGACGAGACTTCAGGAGGTGCGGCCATGAACGCCGACGAGATCGCTGCCGGACGTGCCCGCTGGCAGGCCCGCTACGACGCCGCGCGCAAGCGGGACGCGGACTTCACCACGCTGTCCGGCATGCCGGTGGAGCCGGTGTACGGGCCGCCGGCCGGCGTCGAGGCGCCGGGCTTCGAACGGATCGGTTGGCCGGGCGAGTTCCCGTACACCCGGGGTCTCTACCCGACCGGATACCGCGGTCGCACCTGGACGATCCGGCAGTTCGCCGGCTTCGGCAACGCCCAGCAGACCAACGAGCGCTACAAGATGATCCTCGGCGCGGGCGGCGGCGGCCTGTCCGTCGCGTTCGACATGCCGACCCTCATGGGGCGCGACTCGGACGATCCGCAGGCCCTGGGCGAGGTCGGCCACTGCGGTGTGGCGATCGACTCGGCCGCCGACATGGAGGTGCTGTTCGACGGTATCGACCTGGCCGCGAACACCACCTCGATGACGATCTCCGGCCCGGCCGTCCCGGTGTTCTGCATGTACCTGGTGGCCGCCGAGCGTCAGGGCGCGGACATCTCCAAGCTCGACGGCACGCTCCAGACGGACATCTTCAAGGAGTACATCGCCCAGAAGGAGTGGCTGTTCGAGCCCCAGCCGCACCTTCGCCTCATCGGCGACCTCATGGAGTACTGCGCTGCGGAGATTCCCAAGTACAAACCGTTGTCGGTGTCCGGTTACCACATTCGCGAGGCGGGCTCGACGGCGGCGCAGGAGCTGGCGTACACCCTGGCTGACGGCTTCGGCTACGTCGAGCTGGGCCTGTCCCGTGGCCTGGACATCAACACGTTCGCGCCCGGCCTGAGCTTCTTCTTCGACAGCCACGTCGACTTCTTCGAGGAGATCGCCAAGTTCCGGGCCGCCCGCCGGATCTGGGCCCGGTGGCTGCGCGACGAGTACGGCGCCACCAGCGAAAAGGCGTTGTGGCTGAAGTTCCACACCCAAACCGCGGGCGTCTCGTTGACCGCGCAGCAGCCGGTGAACAACGTGGTCCGGACGGCCGTCGAGGCGCTCGCCGCGGTGCTCGGAGGCACGAACTCGCTGCACACCAACGCGCTCGACGAGACCCTGGCGTTGCCGACCGACGAGTCGGCGGAGATCGCTTTGCGGACCCAGCAGGTGATCATGGAGGAGACCGGCGTCACCAACGTCGCCGACCCGCTCGGCGGCTCGTGGTACGTCGAGGCGCTCACCGACAAGATCGAGGCCGAGGCCGAGTCGATCTTCGCCCGGATCCGCTCGCTCGGGTCCGACGGCACGATCACCGCCGGCATCCTGCGGGGCATCGAGGACGGCTACTTCACCTCGGAGATCGCCGAGGCGGCCTTCGCCTACCAGCAGGGGCTGGAGAAGGGCGACAAGCGGGTCGTCGGCGTCAACTGCCACACCGCCACCATCGCCAAGGACCTTGAGGTGCTGCGGATCTCGCACGAGGTCGAGGTCGTGCAGAAGGCTCAGCTCGCCGACCGCAAGACGGCGCGGGACCAGGCCAGGGTCGAGGCCGCGCTGACGGCGATGGTCGCGGTCGCCCGGGGGGCCGGGAACATGATTCCGCCGATGCTCGACGCGGTCCGCGCCGAGGCGACGCTCGGGGAGATCTGCGACGTCCTGCGCGCCGAGTGGGGCATCTACCGGGAGCCGGCGCGCTTCTGACCGACGATCGACGTGTGGCGCTCGCGTGGGCGCCGCACGTCGTCCACACCAGCCAGCGGCCGCGTGCAAAACTGTGCTCATGAGCGACCCACGTGCCAACCCGTCGATCTTCACCCGCGGCGCCGTCGACCTCAGCGCCCTGCGCCGCCCCGCGGCCCCGGCGTCATCCGGTGGCGCGCCCGCCGGTCCGGCCGCGCAGCCGGACGCCGGTGGCGTGCCAGGGGCGGGCGGCGCAACGGATAGCGGCCCCGGCGGCGGCCCGATGGTGATCGACGTGACCGAGGCGACATTCCAGGCCGAGGTGTTGGAACGGTCGCTGACGACGCCAGTCGTCGTCGATTTCTGGGCCGAGTGGTGCGAGCCGTGCAAGCAGCTGTCGCCGCTGCTGGAGAAACTCGCGCTCGAAGGCGCCGGGGCGTGGGTGCTGGCCAAGGTGGACGTCGACGCCAACCAGCGGCTGGCCCAACTGTTCCGGGTGCAGGGCATCCCGATGGTGATCGCACTGGCCGGCGGGCAGCCGGTGGACGCCTTCTCCGGCGTGATCCCCGAGGCGCAGCTGCGGCAGTGGATCGGCGCGGTGCTGGCCGCCGGCGGGGTGGAGGCGCCGGTCGTGGAGGACCCGCGGCTGGACTCCGCCGACGCGGCGCTCATGGCCGGCGATCTCGACGCCGCTGAGGCGGCCTACCGGAAGATCCTGGCCGAGTCGCCCAGGGACATCGCCGCCGAGTCCGGGTTGGCGCACATCGCGCTGGCCCGCCGGGCCGGCGCCGTGGACCCGAACGCGGCCATCGCCGCCGCCCAGGCCGCGCCGGACGACGTGGCGGCACAGCTGCTGGCGGCTGACGTCGAGGTCCTGGTCGGCTTCGCGGACCGTGCCTACGCCCGTCTGGTGGATCTGGTCCGCCGGGTCGGCGGGGAGGAGCGGGAGCGGGCGCGCCAGCATCTGGTGTCGCTGTTCGCGGTGGCCGGACCGGACGACCCGACGGTGGCATCGGCCCGCCGCGCGCTGGCCAGCGCGCTGTTCTGACGGGCGCGGCGGTGCGTCGTATCGCGGTGCTTGACGCGCCGTCCAACCTGGGTCTGCGCCCTCCCACGCCGACGTCGGCGCCGGGCTGCGCGAAGGCGCCGGGCGCGCTTCGGGACCAGGGGCTGTTGGCCCGGCTGGACGCCCGGGACGCCGGCTGCCTGACACCGCCGCGCTACGACCCGGGTGACTGGCGCCCCGGCGACGGGGCCGCCCAGGCGGCGCAGATCGCGGCGTACTCCAGGCGGCTCGCCGATCGCATCGGGGCGGTCGTCGACGCCGACGAGTTTCCGCTGGTCCTCGGCGGCGACTGTTCGATCCTCATCGGCGCGGGCCTGGCGATGCACCGGCTCGGCGAGGCGGTCGGCGGGCGGGTGGGCCTGGTGTTCGTGGACGGCCACTCCGACTTCCGGCATCCGGGCAACGCGGCGTATGTGGGCGCGGCCGCGGGGGAGAATCTGGCCCTGGTGACCGGCCGCGGCCAGGGCGACCTGGCCGCGATCGAGGGCCGTCGCCCGTACTTCCGGGACATCGACGTGGTGGTGCTTGGCCTGCGCTGCCACGATCAGCACCGGCTCGATCTCCAGGCGGCCGGCATCGTCCACCGGCTGGTCACGGAGCTGAGGGCGGAAGGGCCGGCCCGGACGGCGCAGTGGGCCCGCGAGCAGGTCGCCGACTGCGCGGGGTTCTGGCTGCATGTCGATGTCGACGTGTTGGATCCGGCGGTGATGCCGGCCGTGGACGCCCCGGAGCCGGGCGGGATCGCTTTCGCTGAGCTTGAGCTGCTGCTGGCCGGCCTGGTCGGCACCCCGCACTGCCTGGGCATGCAGTTGACCGTCTTCGACCCGGACTACGACCCGGACGGTGTCCACGCCGGTGAGGTCGTCGGCGCGCTGGCGAACGGGCTGGGCCTGGCGAGCGCGGCGACGACGGGACATCCGGCGAGGTGAGCGCGATTCAGCTCGGGCCCGGCGACGGGTCTCCAGGCGAGGGCGTCAACGGTAGCCGCGCCGTCGCGACAGTGCCGGCGCCGGAGCCTGGCACCGGCGCCACGATGAGGTCGCCGCCGTGCATTTCGACCACCGCGCGGACGAGCGCGAGCCCCAGCCCGGTCCCCGGAATGCCGCGGTTGATGACGTTGGAGGCGCGAAAGAACCGGCGGAAGAGCTGTTCCCGCTCCTCGGTCGGAACGCCGACGCCGGCGTCGGTGATGGTCAGCTCCGCGACGTCATCGTGGCTGGAGGCGTAGACCTTCACCTCGCCACCCTCCGGGCTGTACTTGATCGCGTTCGACAGGAGGTTCTCCACCACCTGGCGCAGCCTGGTCTGGTCGGCGTGGAGCGGTAGGCGGTCCGGCACCCTGTCGACGACCGTGACGTTGTTGGCCGCGGCGCTCGCGGCCTGGGCGGCCATCACCTCACGGGCCAGCGGCGCGAGGTCGGTGTCGACGAGTTGCAGGTTGGCGTGGCCGGACTCGATCGCGGCCAGGTCGAGCAGGTCCTCGATGATCGCGCGGAGGGTCTCGGCGTTGCGGGTGATCGCCTCCAGCATCGACCGGTCGTCCTCCGGCCATGAGACGGCGCTGTCACGCAGCAGCTCGGAGTAGGCGCCGATGGCTGTCAGCGGCGTCCGGACGGCGTGCCCCACGAGAGCGACGTAGTCGTCTTTGCTGCGGTCCAGCTCGGCGCGCAGCTCCTGGGCCCGGTGCCGGGCCAGGAAGGCCGCCAGGTGCGCTGCCATCGCCTGGGCGAAACCGACATAGTGCTCGGCTGGTCCGTCGGCCTCGTCGCCGGAGAGGGCCAGCGCGCCAAGTTCCGCCCCGTCGGAGCGGATCGGCACCGCCAGCCGGTGCCGCGGCTCGAGCGCGCCGCCGGGCGGTCGGACCGGGGTGGCGCCGACATCGGTCGGGCCCAGCCACACCGCCTGCCCGCTCTCCAGGCACTGACGGGCCAGCGCTTCGCCCTGCCAGCGGACATCACGCCGGCATGAGTCGTCCGGATCGTCAGCCAGCCACCGGGCGGCCGGTTGGAGCCGCCCGCCGGGCGCCGCCAGCAGCCACGCCTCGCCCCACGACCAGCGGAGCGTGGCCGCCATAGCGTGCAGCACGGCCGCGATCGCGTCCGTTGGCGACTTGGCGTAGGCGAGGGTCCTGACCACCTCCAGCTCGCAGGCCCGGAACCGGTCGGTACGCATCTGGTCGGTCACGTCATGTAGGGCGGCCACCGCGCCCAGTAGCTGCCCGCCGCCGTCGCGTACCGGTTGGGCGTTGAGCAGGAACGTCCGCGACTGCCTGCCGGGGGGCTTTATCTGTAGGTGCTGGCCCTGCACGACCGCCCCATGCAGGGCCCGGAACAACGGCGTCTCGGCGGCCGGCACCGCCGTGCCGTCAAGTTCGTACGCGACGGTTGACGCCGCCCCGAGATCGAAGGGCTGCCAGTCGTCAGGCAGCCTGTACCACTCGCGCAGTGGCCGGTTCGCCACCACGACCATGCCGTTCGGGTCACAGGCGACGATTCCGGTGAGCACGCTGTCCAGCACTGCGTTGAGAAAGCTGCCCTGGCGGGCGGCGTACCGTCGGACCTCGGCCTGTTCGCTGGTGTCGATGAGGAAGCCGCAGATCAGCGGACCGGAGCGGGACGGCACGCAGGTCAGGTAGGCGTCGAGAGAGAACTCGCGGCCATCGACGGCGCGCCCGGTGGCGAGCGCCCGGTGCTGTGGCCGGTCGGTGGTGGCCATCTCGGCGAACAGGGCACGTTGCCGGGCGGCGTCGCCCTCCAGGGTGAGCAGGTCGCTGATCGGCTGACCGACGGCCTCGGCCGCGGTCCGTCCGAACAGCGCCTCGGCGGCTGGGTTCATGCCGACGAGCGCGCCATCGATGTCGATGGCGACAAACGCCTCCAGGACCGACTCCAGCAGCGGCCCCAGCTCAAGGTCGGGCAGGGCGCCGGCAGGGGTCCGGGGCGCCGTCGGCCGGAGCACCTCGGCGACCATCTCCAGCTGCGCGACCTGCCGCGCCGACCACTGCCGCGGCTTGTTGTCCGCGACGATGATCGAACCCACCGGTTCGCCGGCCGGCCCGTGCAGCGGCGCGCCGACGAATGCGCGCACCCCGTGCTCGGTGAGCTGGCGATGATCGGCCAGGTCAGAGTCGGCGGCCATGTCCGGAATCACGGTGGCGCCGTCGCTGGCGACAACATGTTTGCCGAGGGAGTATTCCAGCGCGATCCGGCGACCTCGGCCCAACTGCGCTGCCAGGCCGTAGCTGCCGATGATCGTGTCGGCGTCGCCGCCGACCAGGCAGACCGCCCCGAATGGCGCGTCGAGCAGCTTGGCGGCCAGCGCGGCCAGGCCGTCGAGCGGCACCGACAGGCCAGCCAGCGTGAGCCGGGCGCGGTCGACCGCGGCGACCCGGTTCGGCTCGGCCAACGCGGTCACATCGAACGGCATACCCCACCCCCGTGCCGAGGCCCGTTCTATGGCAATTTGTCAAGAACGACATCAAACTCTGTCTAATACCCGGTCAGCCTTCCCGCAAACGCCCAGAGTGGGTCGGTGTCAGCGCAGGGCCCGCAGGAATTTCGCCGTGATCGGGACCGCGGTGGCGCTGCTGGCGCCCCCGTTCTCGACGAAGACCGCGAACGCCACGTCGCCCTGCCAGCCGATCACCCAGGCGTGGGTGTGCGCGGGATTGTTGTCGTACTCGGCGGTGCCCGTCTTGGCATGCACCGGGCCGCCGGGCAGGTCCCGTAACGCCAGGGCGGTGCCCTTGGTGACGACCTCCCGCATCATGGTGTGCAGCGGGCCGATGGAGGTGGCGCGTAGCGCCGCCGGCGCGGGAGCCGCCGAGGCCGGAATGTCCGCTGGTGTGGACGCCCCGGGACCGGCCGGGGTGGGCGTCGGCGGCGCCGCCGCGCCCGGCGCCGGATCCAGCAGCACCGACGGCGGCTTCCAGCCGCCCCGGGCGACGGTTCCGGTGGCCACCGCCATCGCCAGCGGGCTGACCACGGTGGTCCCCTGACCGAACGCCGCCGCGGCTCGTTCGGCGTTGGAGCCGCCGGTCGATACCCGACCGGCGAACGTATCGACGCCCATCGGCCAGGCCCCGCCCAGGCCCAGGTTTGCCCCGGCGGCGGCCAGCCCCTCCGGACCGAGTTTGGGGGCCAGCGCGGCGAAGGCGGTGTTGCAGGATTTGGCGAAATCGACGCGGAAGGGCGCCGAGCCCAGGGCGAACTTGTTCGCGTTGCTGAACGTCCGCCCGTCGACCGTGTAGGTCTTCGGGCAGTTGACCGGCCCGTTGAGGCTGACGGCGCTGCGGTCCAGCAGCCCCAGGGCGCTCACCATCTTGAAGGTGGAGCCGGGCGGGACCTGGGCAGTGAAGGCCAGGTTCTCGCCGCCGCCCCCGGGGCCGTTGGCGGCCGCGAGCACCACCCCGTCGCTCACCCGGACCGCGACCACGGCGGCGCGGCGGGCCTGACCGGTCAGCGCCGCCTCGGCCGCCCCCTGGGTGGGCACGTCCAGCGTCGTCTTCACCGGTTGCCCCGGAACCGCCTCGATCCGGTGGATCTCGCGGCTCTGGGTGGCGCCGTCCGGCGTCTTGCTGGCGATGAGGACGCGCTGCCCGACTGTCCCGCGGAGCCGGTCCTCGTAGCGGCCCTGGATGCCGCCGTGCCCGACCTGATCGCCCAGCTGATAGACGTTCGGGCGGGCGGCCATGTCGTCGCGCTGGACCGGGTCGACGGTGCCCAGCAGCGCCCTGGCGAAGGTGCGGGTCGCGGCCAGCTGGCGGGTCTCCTCGCGGAACACTGTGCCCGCCAGCGGCTGGAGCCGCTGGCGGATCTTCTGGTAGTCCGGCTCCCGCAGCGAGACGACCTCGACGAACGCGTCGGGATCGGCCGCGGCGAGGCGCGCTGGCAGGTCGGCGAGGTCGACGGCAATTCCGGCCACCTTGAACGCCGCGGCCATGGCGGCGGTCAGGGTCGGCACGTTCGTCGCCAGCCGCGGCTGCACCCCGACCACGACGACCGGCCGCGCGGCGACCAGCGGACGTCCGGTGGCGTCGAGGATCGGCCCGCGGGCGGCCGTCAGCCGCTCGACCGCCAGCGCGTCGTCCGCGGTGAGCTGCGGCTCGACCACGGCGGGTTCCCAGACCACCACCCAGGCGTCGTTCTTGCGGGACAGTTTGACCGTCGTCGGGTACTTCCACCGAGCGCCGCCCGGCAGCGTCCAGTCGACGTCGACGGTGTACTCGGCGGCCCGGTCGTTGGCCTTGGTCCGCCCGGAGCGGGTCAGCGCCGGCGGGATGTCCTTCAGCTCCCCCGACACCTGCTTGAGTTGGGCGAGCACATCGGCGGCGGCCAGCTTCTCGCCGGCGGGGCTGACGAATCCGACCTTGTCGAGGGCGCCGGAGCGCCAGCCGTCCAGGAACGCGGCGAGCGTCGGGTCCGGCGAGTCCGTGGAGCAGCCGGCGAGGCCGCCGGCGGCGGTGAGCAGGACGGCCAGAGCGCCGAGCGCTCGGGTCGGTCCGGGCAGGGGACGCATCGTGACACCTCCGGTCGCGGGCCCGGCAGCGTGGAGCCCGTCGGTTCAGCAAACCGTGCCAATCAAGCATGCTCCTCGGTGTTGTCGGAAAGTTGACAGCACGCGTGCGTGGGCGGTTCGGTGACACAAATCGCACGGCCTAGGCTATGAGGACGTGGGCCCGCGAGGCAGCGGGCGAGGGGAGTGGCATTCCATGGATCGGCAGGGCGGCACAGGCGTCGACATGCGCAGCGGTGAGCAGTCGCCCGCCGAGGTCGGTACCGGACAGCCGGGCGGTTCGCCGCCGACCGCCGCGCCGACCGCGCAGGACCAGATCGCCGCCGCGGTGGCGTTGGCGGCCGACGACACCGAGCGGGCGTTGGTCGAGCACTACTGGCGGTTCGCGCCGGACGAGGATCTCGTCGGCCGCCCGCCCGCGTCGCTGCTGGCGGCGGTGCGTGACCACCGCGACCTGGCCGCCCAGCGGGTCCCCGGCGAGTTGAAGCTGGAACTGACCCCGCCGACGGACAGCTCCCAGCCCGCCGCCGTGGAGATCGTCACCGACGACATGCCGTTTCTGGTCGACTCGCTCACCGCCGCGCTGTCGGTCCGCCGGCTCGACGTGCGGCTCCTTGTTCACCCGCTGGTCGTGCTGCGTCGCGAGCCGATGGGCCAGCTCACCGAGCTGCGCCCCAGGGTCGACCCGGACGACGCCACCGACGCGGACCTCATCGAGAGCTGGATCCGGGTCGAGATCGATCCCCTGCACGACGCCGACGCCGAGCGCCAGCTGCGTCAGGATCTCATCGGGGTGCTCACCGACGTGCGGGAGGCCGTCGAGGACTGGCCGCGGATGAACGAGCGGGCCAGAGCGCTTGCGGAGTTCCTGGAGGGCGCCTCGTTACCGGTGCCCCGCAAGGACATCACCGACTCGATCGAACTGCTGCGGTGGCTCGCCTCCGACCACTTCACGTTCCTCGGCTACCGCGAGTACCGGCTGGTCGAGGCCGCTGGGGCGGACGGCCGTCCCGAGCTGCTGCTCGAAGCGGTCCTGGGCACCGGCCTGGGCATCCTGCGGGCCGACCAGAACGCGCCCCGGGTGTTGTCGTCGATGACCCCGGAGGCCTACGCGAAGGCGCTGGAGAAGCGGCTGCTCACCATCACCAAGGCCAACGCGAAGTCGACGGTGCACCGGGACGCCTACCTCGACTACATCGGTTTCAAGATCTTCGATGAACAGGGTGAGGTCGTCGGCGAGCGCCGCTTCCTGGGCCTGTTCTCGTCGGCGGCGTACCGCACCAGCGTCCGTGAGCTGCCGGTGGTCCGACGCAAGGTCGCCGAGGTCTTCGACCGGTCCGGGCTCTCCCCGCGCAGCCATTCGGGCCGCGACCTCATGGAGATCCTGGAGAGCTACCCTCGCGACGAGCTGTTCCACGCCCGCACCGACGAGCTGTACCAGACCGTGATCGGCGTGCTGCGGATGGCAGGCCGTCGGCAGCTGCGGCTGTTCCTGCGCAAGGACGCCTACGGCCGGTTCATCTCCTGTCTCATCTACCTGCCGCGGGACCGGTTCACCACCGCGAACCGGCTCAAGATGCAGACCATCCTGCAACGCGGCCTCAACGGCGTCGGGCTCGACTACACCACCAGGGTCAGCGAGTCGATCCTGGCCCGGGTCCACTTCATCGTCCGGACCGACCCGGCGAATCCGCCCCGTGACATCGACGCGCATGCCCTGGCCGAGGAGCTGGACCAGGCCACCCGGGCCTGGTGGGACGACTTCCGGATCGGTCTGGAGACCAAGTTCGGCGAGGGTCCGGCCCGCCGGCTGTACGCCCGGTACCTGCCGGCGCTCAGCGAGGCGTACAAGGACGAGCACAACCCGTTCGAGGCCGGCCAGGACCTGGCCAAGCTGGAGCTGCTCGACGATCCCGGCCAGCTTGAGATGCACCTGTTCCGCAAGCGCAAGGACGAGGAGAACGTCCGTTTCAAGGTCTACCGGTACGGCGAGCCGATGCTGCTGTCGGCGGTGCTTCCGGTGCTGCACTCGCTGGGGGTGCGGGTCGCCGACGAGCACCCGTACGAGATCAACCGCGAGGACGGCACGATCTACCTGTACGACTTCGGGCTCCAGCTGCCGGTCGGGCACCGGGCGCTGCCGGAGGTCCGCCCGCAGGTCGAGAACGCCTTCGCCGCCACCTGGCGTGGCGAGGCTGAGGTGGACGGTTTCAACGAGCTGGTCCTGCGCGCCGGCCTCACCTGGCGTCAGGTCGTGGTGCTGCGGGCGTACGCCAAGTACCTGCGGCAGGCCGGGACGGTCTTCTCGCAGGAGTACATGGAGCAGACGTTCATCGCCTACCCGCAGATAGCCCGGCTGCTGGTCCGGTTGTTCGAGGCCCGGTTCGCGCCGGACGTGAAGGCGCCCGCCGGCCGTGCCCACCTGGCACGGGACATCGCCACGACGATCTCGTTGGAGCTCGACGATGTCACCAGCCTCGACCAGGACCGCATCCTGCGCTCCTACCTCACGCTGATCCAGGCGACCCTACGCACCAGCTTCTACCAGCGCGCCTCGGTGGCCGACGGCGGTCGGCCGAAACCGTACGTGTCGTTCAAGCTGGACCCGCAGGCCATCCCGGACCTGCCGGCGCCCCGCCCGAAGTACGAGATCTTCGTGTACTCGCCCCGGTTCGAGGGGGTGCACCTGCGTTTCGGCGCGGTGGCTCGCGGCGGGCTGCGCTGGTCCGACCGGCGGGAGGACTTCCGTACCGAGGTCCTGGGCCTGGTCAAGGCGCAGATGGTCAAGAACGCCGTCATCGTGCCGGTGGGCGCCAAGGGCGGCTTCGTGCTCAAGCAGTTGCCGGGCGACCGCGACGAGGCGGTGACCTGCTACCGGCAGTTCATCGCCGCGATGCTCGACATCACCGACAACATCGTCGCCGGGGAGGTCGTCCCGCCGCCGGACGTGGTCCGCCACGACGCCGACGACCCGTACCTGGTGGTGGCCGCCGACAAGGGCACGGCGACGTTCTCGGACATCGCCAATGAGATCTCGCTCAACTACAACTTCTGGATGGGCGACGCGTTCGCCTCCGGAGGGTCGGCCGGCTACGACCACAAGGGCATGGGCATCACCGCCCGGGGCGCGTGGGAGTCGGTCAAGCGGCACTTCCGGGATCTGGGCGTGGACACCCAGACCCAGAACTTCACCGTGGTCGGGGTCGGCGACATGTCCGGCGACGTCTTCGGTAACGGGATGCTGCTGTCGGAGCACATCCGGCTGATCGCGGCCTTCGACCACCGGCACATCTTCATCGACCCGAACCCTGACGCGGCGGTGTCGTTCGTCGAACGGCGGCGGCTGTTCTCCCTGCCGCGCTCGTCCTGGGCCGACTACAACGCCGAGCTGATCTCCGCGGGCGGCGGCGTGTTCCCCCGCACCGCCAAGGCGATCAACCTGAGCCCCCAGATCCGTGGGGCGCTCGGCCTGGACGAGACCGTCGTCACGGTAACCCCGGCGGAGTTGATGCGGGCGATCCTCTCCGCGCCGGTCGACCTGTTGTGGAACGGCGGCATCGGCACGTACGTCAAGGCCGCCGGCGAGTCCCACCACGACGTCGGCGACAAGGCCAACGACGCGATCCGGGTCAACGGCGCGGACCTCCGGGTCAAGGTCGTCGGCGAGGGCGGGAACCTGGGCCTGACCCAGCGCGGCCGGATCGAGCACGCCGCCCGGGGCGGCCGGATCTTCACCGACTTCATCGACAACTCGGCCGGGGTGGACTGCTCCGACCACGAGGTGAACATCAAGATCCTGATGGGCTCGGCGGTGGCCGACGGGGAGCTGACCGTCGCCGAGCGGGACACCCTGCTGGCGGAGATGACCGACGAGGTCGCCGAGCTGGTTCTGCAGGACAACTACGACCAGGCGCGGGCGCTCGGCAACGCCGACGCCCAGGCGCTGTCGTTGCTCCCGGTGCACCGTCGGATCATCACGGACCTGGAGCTGTCGGGTCACGTCGACCGGGCGTTGGAGTCGCTGCCCTCCGACGACGAGCTGCGGGTGCGTGGCGAGGCCGGTCGCGGTCTGACCGTCCCGGAGTTCTCGGTGCTCCTCGCCTTCGTCAAGATCGCTCTGGAGGAGGAGATCCTCGCCTCCGACCTGCCCGACGACGGCTGGACCAGCGAGGTGCTCAGCGAGTACTTCCCGACCCCGATGCGCAAGCGGTTCGCCGACCGGATGACCGGCCACCGGCTGCGCCGCGAGATCATCACGACCCAGCTGGTCAACGAGGTCGTCAACCGTGGCGGCATCTCGTTCGTCTACCGGGCGGTCGAGGAGACCGGGGCGTCGCCGGCGGACGTGATGCGCGCCTACGTGGTCGTCCGGGACGTCTTCGGTTTCCGCGAGCTGTGGCAGCACGTCGAGGACCACGACAACCAGGTCTCCACCGACGCGCAGACCGCGCTGTACCTGGAGTCACGCCGGCTGCTCGACCGGGCGGTCCGCTGGCTGGTGTCGTCGCGACCCTCGCCGTTGGACGTGGCCACCGAGATCGGCCGGCTGCGCGGCGGCGTGTCGCAGCTGCTGCCCAAGCTCGACGAGCTATTCCGCGGCACCGAGCAGGAGGCGCTTCGCGGTCACGCCTCCCAGTTGGTGGGCAGCGGTATTCCCGGGTCGCTGGCCTACCTGTCGACCCGCCTGGTCTACAGCTTCGGCCTGCTGGACGTCGTCGAGCTGGCTTCGGCCACCGGTCGCGGGGTGGAGGAGGTGGCCGGCGTCTACTTCGTGCTCTCCGAGCACTTCCGGGTCGACGACCTGCTGTCGCGGATCTCCGCCCTGCCGCGCAACGACCGCTGGCAGACCCTGGCCCGGATGGCGCTGCGGTACGACCTGTACGCCGCGGTCGCCGGGCTCACCGCCGAAGTGCTGGCGGCGACTCCGCCGGACGCCTCGCCGGACGATCGGGTCCGCCAGTGGGAGGACGCCAACGCCACAGTGATCACCCGGACGCGGAACGCCGTCGACGAGTTCGCCGAGTCGCAGGCCGACCTGGCCGCGCTCTCGGTGCTGCTGCGGCAGATCCGTACTCTGGTGCGTACCTCGGCGGCATCCTGAGCCATGACGGGTGGACGGCCGGCATTCCACCGACGGTGTGGCCGTGGTTACATGTTCCGGTGCCATTCGCCGGACAGTCCTTGCCTGACGCTCCTACCGTCGTAGCGCCCCAGCGGACCGCTGCGACGGTGGCCCCGTCGATTCCTCCGTCGGCCGTCGATCAAGCGACGGCCGGTGGGTCAGCGCTCGATGTGGCGGGTGTCACCGTCCGCCGTGGTGGGCAGTCGTTGCTGCGCGAGATCACCTGGCGGGTCGAACACGACCAGCGTTGGGTGGTTCTGGGGCCGAACGGCGCGGGAAAGACCACCCTGCTCAACCTCGCCGCGGCCCGCAGCCACCCCACCAGCGGCAGCGTGACGATCCTCGGCGACCGGGTCGGCGCCACCGACCTGGCCGTCCTGCGCGCCCGGGTTGGTCTGTCCACAGTGGCGCTCGCCGATCGGCTGCCCGCCGACGAGCGCGTGCACGACATCGTCCTGACCGCGGCCTGGTCGGTTGTCGGCCGGTTCCGCGAGGGCTACGACGCTGTGGACGAGGACCGGGCCTGTGGCCTTCTGGCGCAGCTGGACGTGCTTGATCTGGCTGACCGCCCCTACGGCACCCTTTCCGAGGGCGAGCGTAAGCGGGTGCAGATCGCCCGGGCTCTCATGACCGACCCCGAGCTGCTGCTGCTCGACGAGCCCGCCGCCGGTCTCGACCTGGCCGGACGCGAGCAGCTTGTCGCCCGTCTGGCCAGGCTCGCCGCCGACCCGTTGGCGCCGGCGATGGTGCTGGTGACCCACCACGTCGAGGAGATCCCGCCGGGCTTCACCCATGCCCTGCTGTTGCGGCAGGGCGCGGTGGTCGCGCAGGGCCCGCTGCGGGCCACTCTCACCGACGACGCCCTGTCGGCGACCTTCGGCCTGCCCCTGCGTCTGGACCTGGCCGGCGACCGCTTCACCGCCCGCGCCCGCTGACCCCGGGTCCTCAGGTGAGGTGGGGTTGTTCCATGGCGCGTTGCAGGGCGCGGTAGATCTTGCCGAACCGGAGGCGGTCGCCGGTGCTCAGCAGGAGCACCGATTCGCCGCGCCACCGGGCCCACAGCTGCATCTCCCGGGACCCGCGCGCGTACGACCGGTCCATCCATTCCAGCAGCAGGTCGGCCACCGGGCCGGTGGCCAGTCCGACAACGATCGCGGCGAGCACCACGGTCACCGTGGCCAGCACCGACAGCCGCATCGACAGGGCGACGGCGACCCCGACCACCGCGAGCGTCAACGGGACCAGTAGGGCGCCGCCGAGCAGCCCCCGCCGGAGGATCGCCGAGAACGAGCGCGCGCCGCGCTGGTGCCACACCTCGGTCAGCTCGGTCAACGCGTAGGCCCGCCCGTCGACGATGACGGCGCCCGCGGAGACCTCGACGTGACGGTCGCGGTAGTAGATCCGACTGTCGCGGCCCGTCCACTCCTGCATGACCTCACGCTACCGGCCCGATCGGCGGTGGCCGTAGGCTGACGGGCGGCTCGATCGTCGATGACTGGAGGCAGGCGTGGCGCAGGTGGCGCAGTTCGATAAGGGGGAGTTCGTCCGGTTGGAGGTCGCGGACGGGATCGGCACGATCCGCCTGGACCGGCCGCCGATGAACGCCCTGAACACCGCGTTGCAGGACGAGCTGCGCGAGGCGGCCGGCGCGGCCACCGCGGACCCGGAGATCAGGGCTGTGATCGTCTACGGCGGCGAGAAGGTCTTCGCCGCCGGCGCGGACATCAAGGAGATGGCCGACATGTCGTACGTCGACATGTCGGGGCGGGTCGCCGCCCTGTCGGCGTCCTTCGACGCGGTGGCCCGGATCCCCAAGCCGGTCGTCGCCGCGGTCACCGGATACGCCCTCGGCGGCGGGTGCGAGCTGGCGCTGGCGTGTGACTGGCGGGTGGTGGCCGAGGACGCCAAGCTCGGCCAGCCGGAGATCAAACTCGGCGTGATCCCGGGCGCCGGCGGCACCCAGCGGCTGGCCCGGCTGGTCGGCCCGGCGCGGGCCAAGGACCTGATCTTCTCAGGTCGGATGGTGGACGCCGCCGAGGCGCTGGCGATCGGTCTGGCCGACCGGGTGGTCCCGGCCGAGCAGGTGTACGAGGCGGCGTTGGCGCTGGTGAAGCCGTACGCCCACGGCCCTGCGCAGGCGGTCCGGGCGGCGAAGCTGGCCATCGACGGCGGGCTGGAGATGGACCTGGCATCGGGTCTGGTCTGGGAGGGTCAGCTGTTCGCGGCCCTGTTCGCCACCGAGGACAAGCGCGAGGGCATGGCGGCGTTCGTGGAGAAGCGAAAGCCGAATTTCACCGGACGGTGACCGTGGCGGGCAGTGTGGCCCGCTGAAACCCGCTGAAAATGTCGGACCCGTGAGGCAGGCTTCGCCCGACCCCGCCAGCCTCACGGGAAGACGACCACATGTCACACGCCATCCTGGCCGAGGGCCTGGTGAAACGCTTCGGCGACACCACCGCCCTGGCCGGCGTCGATCTCGCGTTGCCCACCGGTTCCGTCCTCGGCCTGCTCGGACCGAACGGCGCCGGCAAGACGACAGCGGTGCGGATCCTCGCCACTCTCACCAGCCCGGACGCCGGCACAGCGACCGTCGCCGGGCACGATCTGCTCCGCGAGCCGCATCTGGTGCGTACCCAGATCGGTTTGACCGGCCAGTACGCCGCGGTCGACGAGTCGTTGACCGGCGCCGAGAACCTGCTGCTCATCGGCCGGCTGCTGGGCCTGTCCCGGGCGGCGGCAAAGCGGCGCGCGGCCGAGCTGCTCGCCGACTTCCGGCTTGAGGACGCCGGCGGTCGCGCGGCCCGCACCTACTCCGGCGGTATGCGTCGCCGGTTGGATCTGGCCGCGAGCCTGGTCGGCGACCCGCGCCTGCTCTACCTGGACGAGCCGACCACGGGCCTGGACCCGCGGAGCCGTAACGAGCTGTGGGACATCGTCCGCCGGCTGGTGTCGGACGGCGCGTCGGTGCT
The DNA here is from genome assembly GCF_039532605.1 of Pilimelia columellifera subsp. columellifera. NCBI lineage: Bacteria > Bacillati > Actinomycetota > Actinomycetes > Micromonosporales > Micromonosporaceae > Pilimelia > Pilimelia columellifera. The sequence continues at coordinate 61,643 of NZ_BAAARY010000007.1, read as the reverse complement.
GTTGACCACCCAGTACCTGGACGAGGCGGACCAGCTCGCCGACGACATCGTCGTCATCGACCACGGTCGGGTGATCGCCACCGGAACCCCGGACGAGCTGAAGTCACGCGCCGGGGCGCAGACCCTGGTGGTGCGTCCGGTGAAGGCCACTGACGTCCCGGCGTTGGCCGTCGAGGTGTCAGCTCTCATCGGACGGCCGGCGGCGGTGAGCGGCGACGTGGTGAGCGCCACCGTGAGCGACAGCGAGCTGCTGCCGGCGTTGGTGCGCCAGCTCGACGCCGCCGGCGTGCACGTGGCCGAGCTGTCGTTGCGCAGCCCCAGCCTGGACGAGGTGTTCCTGTCGTTGACCGGGCGCCCCACGAACGACGAGACCACCGAGGTGACCGCATGACCACCGCCGTCGCGACGATCCCGGCGCCGGGCCGGGTGGGGCCGTTGGCCGCGATCAGCAACACCGGAACGCTGGCGTGGCGCAGCCTGGTCCAGATCAAGCACAACCCCCTGGAGCTGCTCGACTTCAGCATCCAGCCGATCATGTTCGTGCTGTTGTTCACGTTCGTTTTCGGGGGCGCGATCGCCGGCTCCACCGAGGCGTACCTCGACTTCATGTTGCCGGGCATCATCGTGCAGAACACGATCTTCGCGACGATGTACACCGGCATGGGCATCAACGCCGACCTGACCAAGGGCGTCTTCGACCGGCTGCGGTCGTTGCCGATCGCGCGGATGGCGCCGCTGGCCGGCCGCATCCTGGCCGACACGGCCAAGCAGGCCTGGGCCATCGCGCTGCTGCTCGGGGTGGGGATGGCGCTGGGTTTCCGTCCGCACAACGTGGCCGGCGTCATCGCCGGGACGGCGCTCATGCTGGTGTTCGCCCTGGCCGTGGCGTGGATCGCGGTCCTCGTCGGGGTGACCGTGGAGAACGGCGAGAAGGTGCAGGCCTACGGCTTCACGGTGATCTTCCCGCTGACGTTCACCAGCAACATCTTCGTCCCCGAGGAGACGATGCCCAGCTGGTTGCAGGCGTGGGTCGAGGTGAACCCGGTGACGATCCTGGCCGACGCTCTGCGTGGGCTGATGGTCCGCGGCGAGGTCCTGCCGGGGCCGGTGATCCAGTCGCTGCTGTGGGCGGTGGGCATCGCGGCGGTGTTCGTGCCGCTGGCGTTGCGGGCGTTGCGCCGCCGGACCTGACGCTCAGCGCGACTGTTCGGGGTCGTCGTCCTTGCGGTCGCGGCGACGGTCGTCGAGCGAGCGCAGGAAGTCCGGGTCGTCGTCGGGCGCGACGACCCGGCCGCCCGCCCCGCCGGCGACCCGGGGGCGCGGCGCGCGGGGACGACCGATAGCGAACCACACCAGCGCTCCTACCAGCGGAAACAGCAGGATCAGGATGATCCAGCCGATCCGTGACAGCTTCTGGATCTTGTCGTCTTCGGTGGAGAGGCAGCTGATGAGGGCGGCGGCCGCCGCCCCGATCTGGACGACGAACATGAGGAGCGCGACGCGGGTCATGTTGACCATTGTCCGTGACCGGCGCCCAGGTCGACCACTACCCGGCGCGGCGGGCGTCGGTGGCCGAACCCAGCGGGCATTCTGGTGATCTGGGTCACCCGGGCCCGATGGATACACTGGCTCTCGCATGAACGATCGTTAAACCTCATCCAGGGGGGTCCTCGGGCGCGATGAACACCGTCGTACTTGTAAAGCAGGTGCCGGACTCCGGCGCGGAGCGCAGTCTGCGTTCGGACGACAACACCGTCGACCGGGCGTCCGCCAACAACGTCATCAACGAGATGGACGAGTACGCCATCGAGGAGGCCCTGCGGTTGCAGGAAGCCCACGGCGGCGAGGTCACCATCCTCACCATGGGCCCCGAACAGGCCGGCGAGTCGATCCGCAAGGCGCTGTCGATGGGGCCCAACGGCGCCGTCCACATCGTCGACGAGGCCCTTCGCGGCTCGTGCGCGCTCGGCACCTCCAAGGTTCTCGCCACGGCGCTCGGCACTCTCAACGCCGACCTGATCCTGTGCGGGGCGGAATCCACCGACGGCCGGGTGCAGGTCATGCCGCACCTGATCGCCGAGCGGTTGGGCATCGCGGCGCTCACCGGCGCCCGCAAGCTCGACGTCGACGGCGCCACGTTGACGATCGAGCGGCAGACCGACGAGGGCTACGAGGTGGTCACGGCCACGACCCCGGCGGTGGTGTCGGTCTGGGACACGATCAACGAGCCTCGGTACCCGTCCTTCAAGGGGATCATGGCCGCCAAGAAGAAGCCGGTTCGCCTCATGACGCTGGCTGATCTCGGCCTGGCCGCCGACGAGGTCGGGGCCGCCGGCGCCACCAGCGCGGTGCTGGAGCACAGCAGGCGCCCGGAGCGCGCGGCCGGCGTCAAGGTCACCGATGAGGGCGAGGGCGGCGTCAAGCTGGTCGAGTACCTCGCCGCCGAGAAGTTCGTCTGAGCCGGGAGAGGGACATGGCTGAAGTTCTTGTTGTCGTAGAGGCCAGCTCCGCGACCGGCGTCAAGAAAGTGACCCTGGAGCTGCTGACGCACGCCCGGACGCTGGGGGAGCCGGTCGCGGTCGTGCTGGGCGGGCCGGGCGCGGCGGCGCCGTTGGTCGACAAGCTCGCCGAGTTCGGCGCCACGAAGATCTACGCGGCGGAGTCCGCCGAGATCGACGGGCACCTGGTCGCCCCGAAGGCGAGCGTGCTCGCCCAGCTGGTCCGGCAGGCCCAGCCGGCGGCCGTGCTGGTGGCCGCCACCCAGGAGGGCAAGGAGATCGCCGCCCGGTTGGCGGTCAAGCTGGACAACGGTCTACTCACCGACGCCGTCGCGATCGCCGCCGACGGGACCGCCACCCAGGTGGCGTTCGCCGGATCGACGGTCGTCACCTCCAAGGTCACCAAGGGTCTGCCGCTGGTCGCTCTGCGCCCGAACTCCGTGACGCCCACCCCGGCGCCGGCGTCGCCGCAGGTCGAGCAGGTGTCGGTCGAGCTGGCCGGCAGCGACACCCTCGCCAAGGTCACCGAGCGGGTGGCCGAACAGAAGGGTTCGCGACCGGAGCTGTCGGAGGCCTCCGTGGTCGTGTCCGGTGGCCGAGGCGTCGGCAACGCCGAGAACTTCGCGCTGGTCGAGGAGCTGGCGGACTTGCTCGGGGGGGCTGTGGGCGCGTCCCGGGCGGCCGTCGATTCGGGTTACTACCCGCACCAGTTCCAGGTCGGACAGACCGGCAAGACGGTCTCGCCGCAGCTGTACCTGGCGCTGGGCATCTCCGGGGCGATCCAGCACCGGGCCGGTATGCAGACCTCGAAGACGATCGTCGCGGTGAACAAGGACGCCGAGGCGCCGATCTTCGACCTGGCTGACTTCGGTGTGGTGGGCGACCTGTTCAAGATCGTGCCGCAGGCCGCTGAGGAGATCCGCAAGCGCAAGTGATTCTTCGGCGGGTGGTGGCGGTCGGCTCCGGGCGGCCGACACCACCCGCCGCCGTGGCGAGGCGTCCGGTGGCCCGGCGTCCGGATCAGGCGGCTCGGCCGATCAACTAGGGTTGGTCGGATGGCTCAACTCGATCGGCCGGCGCCACGCGGTCAGGCGGTTTCACCCGACGCGGCGGCGGCACGCCCGCCGGCGCCCGCCGGCGCCCGCCGGGTCGTCTACCTCGACCACGCCGCGACCACCCCGATGACCGAGGCGGCGCTGGCCGCCTACGTCGAGGCCGCCCGCCAGGTCGGCAACGCCTCGTCCCTGCACCTGTCCGGCCGGTCGGCCCGCCGTCTGGTGGAGGAGTCCCGCGAACGCGTCGCCGCCGCGCTCGACGCCCGTCCGTCGGAGGTCATTTTCACCGGTGGCGGCACCGAGAGCGACAACCTCGCCGTCAAGGGCATCTTCTGGTCGCGGCGGGCAGCGGCCCCTCGGCGGCGGCGCATCGTCGCCTCCGCGGTCGAACACCACGCCGTGCTCGACGCGGTGAGCTGGCTGGAACGGGCTGACGGCGCCGTCATCAGCTGGCTGCCGGTGGACCACGAGGGCCGGGTCGCGGCGTCGGCGTTGGCCGAGGTCCTCGACAAGCACGGCGACGAGGTGGCGTTGGTGACCGTCATGTGGGCCAACAACGAGGTCGGCGCCGTGCAGCCGGCGCCGGCGCTGGCCGCGCTCGCCGCAGGCGCCGGCGCCCCGCTGCACACCGACGCGATCCAGGCCGTCGGGCAGGTGCCGGTGAGTTTCGCCGCCAGCGGGGTCGGCGCGTTGACCGTCACCGGGCACAAGCTCGGCGGCCCAGCCGGAGTCGGCGCGCTGCTGCTGAGCCGTGACATCGCCTGCACCCCGTTGCTGCACGGCGGCGGTCAGGAGCGGGACGTGCGTTCGGGCACCGTGGACGTCCCGGGCGTGGTCGCTTTCGCGGTGGCTCTCGAGGCGGCGGTGGCCGGGCAGCGTGAGCACGCCGAACGGATCGGCGCCCTGCGCGACGATCTGGTGGCCCGGGTGCTGGCGGTCGCGCCGGGGTCGGTGCTCAACGGCGACCCGGTCGACCGGCTGCCGGGGAACGCGCACTTCTCCTTCCCTGGCTGCGAGGGCGACGCGCTCCTGCTGCTGCTGGACGCCCAAGGCATCGCCTGTTCGACCGGATCGGCCTGCTCCGCCGGCGTCGCCCAGCCCTCACATGTGCTGCTGGCCATGGGCGCCGACGACGAGCGGGCCCGCGGTTCGCTGCGCTTCTCCCTCGGTCACGACTCCACCCGGGCCGATGTGGACGCCCTGGTGGCCGCGTTGCCGGGCGCGGTGGAACGGGCGGGGCGCGCCGCGGCGCTGCGCCGCTGACCAGGTGGCCTCATCGGGCTGGCCTCACTGGGCGTGAGACGGCCAGCGTCCCTCACGGGTGGGACAGCGCCGGCGGCTGTCCGGGCTCCACGACGACGAACTGGCCCATCATGCCGTGGTCCTCGTGGGTGAGCTTGTGGCAGTGGTACATGTACGGGTGTTCCGGGTCGGCGGCGCCGTCGAATCGGATCGCCAGCCGCAGCGTGCGCCCTGGCGGCACGTACACGGTGTCCTTCCAGCCCCGGTAGGACTCGTCGGGGGGATCGAGCACCCGGAAGCGCACGTCGTGGATGTGGAAACTGTGCGGCATCCCGTCAGTGTTCTCGATCTGCCAGATTTCCACGGCGCCCCGGGTGACGACGGTGTCGATCCGGTCCATGGCCATCTGCCGGCCGTTGATGGAGTGGCCGGCGAGCCGGAACCTCCGGGTCTGGGCGGCGGTCGCCGGGTCGATGTCGACCGGCGCCGCCAACCGGTTCGCCAGCGCGGCGGCCGGGCGCAGGGTGGCGGCGGCGCGAAGCTGGAGGACGTCGAGGGTGTCGTCGCCGCCGTGGAAGCGGTCGAAGAGAGCGGGGGTGGAGCCCAGCCGGGGCGGGAAGCTGCGCAGCGTCACCGACTCGCCGGGTCGGACGCGGACGAGGATCTCGGCACGTTCGCCCGGGGTGAGCCGGACATCGGTCACCGTGGCCGGGCTTTCCAGCAGGCCGCCGTCGACGCCGACGAGGGTGACCGGCCGCCGGTCGGCCAGCCCGAACCGGTAGCTGCGGGCGGTGGAGGCGTTGAGCAGCCGGAGCCGGACCAGTTCGGCGTCGACGTTCAGGTGCGGGGTGGGCGTTCCGTTGACGAGGACGGTGCGGCCGAGGACGCCCAAGTCGGTGAAGCTGGCCGGGGTGTCGTCGAGGCCCCTGTCGTCGAGGTTGACGTCGCTGACGATCGCGGGGATGTCGTCGACGCCGTACCGCGACGGCAGTCCGGTCCGCTGGTCGTCGTCGAGCAGGAACATGCCGGCCAGGCCCCGGTAGACCTGCCGGGCGACGCCGTGGTGCAGGTGCGGGTGGTACCAGAGGGTGGCGGCCGGCTGGTCGACCGTCCAGGACGGCGACCAGGTGGCGCCGGCGGCGATGGGCTGGTGCGGCCCGCCGTCCATTACGGCGGGCAGGCGCATTCCGTGCCAGTGCACGGTGGTGGGCTCGCCGAGGGCGTTCCGAATGTTGACCAGGACCTTCTCCCCGCGCCGGGCCCGCAGCGTCGGGCCGAGGTAGCCGCCGTTGTAGCCCCAGGTGGACACGGCGCGGCCGGCGAACTCGTGGGTTCCGGGGGCGGCGGTGAGGTCGAAGACCCGCCGTCCGGCGGCGTCGAGACGCGACGGGGCCAGTGGGGGGATCGCCAGCGGCCATTCGAAGTCGACGGCCCCGGCGGTGTCGAGCCCGGCGCGGCCCCACACGGTGGTGACAGCGGCGGTCGGACCGCCGCAGCAGACCAGCAGAATGCCGATCAGCGAGCCCATGACGACCTTGTGCCGCCTGGCCATCAGCGGGCCGTCCGGGGCAATGCCGGCCAGACCGGCGCCGGGCGCCGTGGGCCGGTCGGGGTGAATCGGGGGGCGGTAGTCGCCATCTGCCGTGTCTCCTTCGGGCGCCCAGGCGAGCCGGGCGCTGGCGACGGCTCGGCTCACCGCCACTATCGGCCATCAGAGCAGCGACCTTATCGGCCATCTGCTCAACGATCGGCTGGCGTGGCCGCGGTCGGGTCCGCCCGGCTTGTTACCGTTGGCCGCGTGAGAGTCCTGGCCGCCATGTCCGGTGGGGTTGATTCGGCGGTGGCCGCGGCCCGCGCCGTCGCTGCCGGGCACGACGTGACCGGCGTGCACCTGGCCCTGTCGCGCAACCCGCAGACGTACCGCACCGGCGCCCGCGGCTGCTGCACCCTGGAAGATTCCCGGGACGCCGGCCGCGCCGCTGACGTGCTCGGCATCCCGTTCTACGTCTGGGACATGGCCGAGGAGTTCCACGCCGACGTGGTGGACGACTTCGTGGCCGAGTACGCCGCCGGCCGTACCCCGAACCCGTGCCTGCGCTGCAACGAGAAGATCAAGTTCGCCGCGGTGCTCGACCGGGCGGTCGCCCTCGGCTTCGACGCGGTCGCCACCGGCCACCACGCCCGGCTCGGCGCCGACGGCCTGCTCCGCCGCAGCGTCGACCACGGCAAGGATCAGTCGTACGTGCTCGCCGTGCTCACTCGCGCCCAGCTCGACCGCTCGATGTTCCCGTTGGGGGACACCACCAAGGAGCAGGTCCGGGCCGAGGCCGCCGCCGCCGGCCTGGCGGTCGCCGACAAGCCCGACTCCCACGACATCTGTTTCATCGCCGACGGCGACACCGCCGGCTTCCTGCGGCAGCGGCTCGGCCAGAGCCCCGGCGACATCGTCGACGCCGGCACCGGCGAGGTGCTCGGCGAGCATGACGGCGCGTACGCGTACACGGTCGGACAGCGTAAGGGGCTGCGTCTGGGCCGTCCGGCGGCTGATGGTCGTCCCCGGTACGTCCTGTCGATCACGCCGGTGACGAACACAGTCACCGTGGGCCCGGCGGAGGCGTTGGAGACCACCGAGGTGCGGGCGAGCCGTCCGGTCTGGAGCGCTGGTGGGCTGCCCGACGCGTCGGTCGGGTGCGAGGTGCAGCTGCGCGCCCACGGCGAGGCCGTTCCGGCCGTCGTGTCCGTCCATAACGGACGTTTTTCGGCCACGCTCCGCCGGCCGGTGCGGGGCGTCGCCGCCGGTCAGACCGTTGTCGCCTACCAGCCGTCGCCGGACGGCGACATCGTGCTCGGCTCCGCCACCATCGACTGACCCCTACGGCGCGGTAACCTGCCGCTCATGAATGAGCAGTGGCCGTGGCCGGCTGGCGCGGCGACCGGGATCGGCTCGCTGCCCGGCGTCGACATCACCGAGGCCCAGAAGATCGTGCTGGGGGAATTGCCGGACCTGCCCCACCTGCCGGAGCTGCCGGCCCGGGGGCCCGGGGCCGACCTCATCGGCCGCGGCGCCGGGCTGCTGGTCGACCTGCCGGTCGAGCTGTACGCCGGGCGCTGGCAGGTGACGTCCCGTCCCGGCCGGGATCTGCGGCGCGCCCACGACCTGCTGGACCGCGATCTCGACCAGCTCACCGAGCAGGCCGACGGCTACCGCGGCGTGCTGAAGATCCAGGCGGCCGGCCCGTGGACGCTGGCCGCGAGCGTCCAGCGTCAGCTCGGCGGCCCGTTGCTCGCCGACCCGGGCGCGGTCCGTGACCTGGCCTCCTCGCTGACCGAGGGTCTGCGTAGGCACGTCGCCCAGGTGCGGGCCCGGGTGCCGGACGCCGCGGTGATCCTCCAACTCGACGAGCCGTCGCTGCCGGCCGTCCTGGCGGCCAGGGTGCCCACCGAGAGCGGGCTGGCCACGCTGCGTGCGGTCGCCGCGAACACCGCCGCCGAACGCCTGCGCGATCTCATCGGGGCGGTGGACGCGCCGGTGGTCGTGCACTGCTGCGCCCCGGACGTCCCGTTGGCGTTGCTGCGTTCGGCGGGGGCGGCGGCTGTCGCCGTCGACCTCGATCTGCTGAAAGACCTGGACGCGCTCGGCGCGGTCCTGGACGACGGGATGGGCTTGTTCGCCGGTGTGCTCGCGCCCGCTGGCGATACGCCTGTCGAACCAAAGGCCCTGGCAGAGCGTGTACTCACGGTATGGCGTGACCTCAGTTTTGCCCCGGATCGGCTCGCTCGTCAGGTGGTGCTGACCCCGTCGTGCGGGCTGGTCGGGGTGTCGGCGCCCCGGGCCAGGGCCGTCCTCGCCGCGTGTCGGCAGGGCGCCGTGGAGCGCGCGACAGGATTGGCGGTTAGCCAGGCAGGCCGCTAATGTTCACGACCGTCTATGGAGGGAGTTGCGGTGATTGGCCGCTTGCACTCGATTGCGCTCGACTGCCCCAGTCTGGGCGGTCTGGCCAACTTCCGCCGCTCGCCCGTCGGACCAACGGTGATCCAGCCCCATCCGGTGCGGGGTGAGCCGTGCGGCGGGTAGCGGGCTCGCTGTTCGGCCTTGCCTACGGGGACGCGATCGGCGGACCGGTCGAGTTCTGCGCCTTCGAGGAGATCGTCCGCAGGCACGGCCCGGACGGGCCCCGGGAGCTGCCCGGCGACCCGGCGCCGGTCACCGACGACACCCAGCTGGCGCTCGCGGTCGGCTGGGCGCTGTACGACGCGGACGGCCCGACGGCCGAGCTGCTGGAGCCGCACCTGCGGGAACGGTTCGTCGCCTGGTTGGTCAGCCCCGACAACGACCGCGCCCCGGGGCTGACCTGCCTGCACGCCTGCGAGGGCCTTCAGGCCGGCCGGCCCTGGCAGGAGGCCACCATCGTGGGCGCCAAGGGCTGCGGGGCCAACATGCGGGCCACCCCGATCGGACTGGTTCCCGACATCGACGAGGAGCTCGTCGCGGCGATGGCCCAGTTCCAGGCCGCGATGACGCACGCCCACCCGACCGCCCTCGCCGCCGCCGAGCTGACCGCGCTCGCCGTCTGGCTGCTGCGCGACGACCATCCGGTGGACCGGCTGCCGGCGATGCTGCGCGAGCGCTGCGACTCACAACGTCAGGTGTACCGGCAGGACTGGCTCGGCGGTCTGTGGGAGCGGGCCGGCGCGGCCAGCGCCGTCGACTTCATCGCCCACGGCTGGGACGAGTGCGCCGGGGCCCTGGACCGGTTGACCGACGCTCTGGGCAAGCCCGACGACGGCGGCGACGCCTGCCTGGCCACCGGCGCCGGCTGGGTCGCCGAGGAGGCCCTGGCCACGGCCCTGTACTGCGCGCTGCGCCATGCTGACGATCCGGTGTCCGCACTGGCCAGGGCGGCCCGTACCAGCGGCGATTCGGACTCGGTCGCCAGCCTCGCCGGCGCCTTCCAGGGGGCCGCCCACGGGATGGGCGCCTGGCCGCCGCAGTGGGCGGAGCGGATCGAGTACGCCGACCAGTTGCGCCGCCTCAGCCAGGCGTGGGAGCCCGCCTGAGCCCTCGGGGGCGTGTCGTACCGGTTGCCTAGGCTGCCCGATGCGGCAAGATCGCCGCTGGCGGGGCCGGTCCGGACGGCCCGTGGTGGGAGGTCTCTGGTGTCTGAAGCCCCGCAGGTTTCTGAAATCGCGCAGGTCGCCGTCCGGCATGCGGCGCTGGCCAGCGAGGTGGCCGACCACCAGTTCCGTTACTACGTCCTGGATGCCCCGACGATCCCGGACGCTGACTTCGACGCCATGTTCCGCGAGCTGGAAGAGCTGGAACGGCAGCACCCCGCGCTGCGTACCCCGGATTCGCCGACCCAGCGGGTCGGCGGCACGTTCTCCACCGACTTCGCCCCGGTCGAGCACGCCGAACGGATGATGTCGCTGGACAACGCCTTCGACGACGCCGAGCTGGCGGCCTGGGCGCAGCGGGTCGAACGGGACGCCGGCCAGCCGGTGGCCTACCTGTGCGAGCCGAAGATCGACGGCCTGGCGATCAACCTCACCTACGAGCGTGGTCGGCTGACCCGGGCGGCGACCCGTGGCGATGGCCGCACCGGCGAGGACGTCACCGCGAACGTGCGCACCATCGCCGACGTCCCGTCGTCGCTGGCCACCGACGATCCGCCGGAGCTGGTCGAGATCCGGGGCGAGGTGTTCTTCCCGATCGCCGGGTTCGCCGACCTCAACGCCGGTCTGGTCGAGCTGGGCAAGGCGCCGTTCGCGAACCCGCGCAACGCGGCCGCCGGGAGTCTGCGGCAGAAGGACCCGCGGGTGACGGCCGGCCGGCCGTTGCGGATGGTCGTGCACGGTATCGGGGCCCGGTCCGGGTTCGCTCCGGCGGCCCAGTCAGTGGCGTACGAGACCCTGCGCGGGTGGGGGCTTCCGGTGGGCGACCGTTGGGCGGTCAGGTCCGACCTGGCCGGGGTGCGCGAGTACATCGCCTACTACGCCGAGCACCGGCATGACGTCTCGCACGAGATCGACGGCGTCGTGGTCAAGGTCGACGCGGTGCCGTTGCAGCGGCGGCTCGGCTCCACCAGCCGCGCCCCGCGCTGGGCGATCGCGTTCAAGTACCCGCCGGAGGAGGTCACGACGCTGCTGCGGGGGATCGAGGTGAACGTCGGGCGCACCGGTCGGGTGACCCCGTTCGCGGTGTTGGAGCCGGTGCTGGTGGCTGGGTCGACGGTGGCGCTGGCGACGTTGCACAACGCGCAGGAGGTTCGCCGCAAGGGCGTGCTCATCGGCGACACCGTGGTCATCCGCAAGGCCGGCGACGTCATTCCGGAAGTGTTGGGCCCGGTGGTGGAGCGCCGCCCGGTGGACGCCCGCGAGTTCGTGATGCCCAACCACTGCCCGGTGTGCGGATCGGCGCTGGCGCCGGCGAAGGAGGGCGACGTGGACATCCGTTGCCCGAACAACCGGACCTGCCCGGCGCAGCTGCGTGAGCGGGTCTTCCACATCGCCGGCCGGGGCGCCCTGGACATCGAGGTGCTGGGGTACAAGGCGGCGGCGGCGTTGTTGGCCTCGGGCGTCATCGCCGACGAGGGCGACCTGTTCGACCTGGACGAGGAGCGGTTGGCGCGCTGTGACTTCTTCGTCAATAAGGACGGATCGTTGCGCAGCAATGCCGCCAAGCTCGTCGAGAACCTGGCCCAGGCTAAAAAACGACCACTGTGGCGGGTGCTGGTGGCGCTGTCGATCCGGCATGTGGGTCCGACCGCCGCACAGGCTCTGGCCAGGCAGTTCGGCTCGTTGGAAGCCATTGAGGCAGCCCCTGTTGACGATTTGGCCGCGGTAGAAGGGGTCGGTTCGACTATCGCGGAAAGCCTCCGGCAATGGTTTGCTGTGGATTGGCACCGTGAGGTGATCGCCAAGTGGCGGGCCGCTGGCGTTCAGCTGGCCGAGGAGCAGGTCGCGTACGGACCTCGCCCATTGGCCGGGCTGACGGTGGTGGTGACGGGGACGCTGGCGACCTACTCGCGGGACCAGGCCACCGAGGCGGTGACGGGCCGCGGTGGGAAGGTCAGCGGCTCGGTGTCGAAGCGGACGAGCTTCGTGGTGGTGGGGGACAACCCGGGCAGCAAGCACGACAAGGCAGTGTCGTTGGGGGTGCCGGTTCTGGATGAGGCCGGCTTCGGGGTGCTCCTGGAGCAAGGCCCCGAGGCGGCGTTGGCGGTCGTTCGCGAGGTCCGATAGGCGTCGTTTTGTCGGCTATCGCATATTGCAATTTTGTCACAGAGGCAACCGCTTAGTCTGTTTATGCCCTTAGATCCGTAATGTTCGGTTGATGGTGCGACGCCCGGGGGCGCGCAGCCGGATGAGGTGTCGGGGGGTCCCATGGAGCCGGAGTCGTCGCGGAACTCAGTGCCCCGCGACCGGGCGGTGCCGTTCTACGGGTTCGCCACGCTCACCGTCGCCGCGGCCATCGTCGTCTGCGCCGGACCCCTGCTGCGGTTCACCCGGTCCGCTGTGGAGCTGCCGCCGGCCTTCTGGCTCATGGCCGCCCTGGCCGTGATCAGCGACGCCCGTCCGTTCACCCCGCCCGGCCGGCGCCAGAGCAGCGCCATCTTCCCGTCGGTCTGCTTCACCTTCGCCATCCTCATGGCCTGGGGGCTCGGCGCCGCGGTCGCCGTCCAGGCCGCCGCCGCGGTCGTCGCCGGCGTGCGCGGCCGGCACACCCTGATCCGGGCCGGCTTCAACGTGGGCCAGTACACCCTGGCGCTGGCCGCGGCCAACGGTGTGTTCCGGCTCGCCGGCTGGTCGCCCGAACCCGCCTTCAACCGGTGGAGCGACGTCCTCGTCGTCGCCGCCGCGGCCGTGGTCTGGTTCATCGTCACGTACGGCGCCGTCACCTTCGCCGTCTACCTACGCTTCGGTGGGCGCTGGTCGCCCCGGTTCGTCGACGGGCTGGCGGTCGAGGCCCTGGCCAGCGGTGCGCTGTTGCTGCTCAGCCCGATCATGCTCGCCGCGGCGCACGCGACCGCGGCGCTCATCCCGCTGGTGCTCGTGCCGCTGTACGCCGTCTACCGGATGACCAGGCTCACCGCGGAACAGGACGAGCTGGCCCGCATCGACAGCCTCACCGGCCTGGCCAGCCGCAAGGCACTGGTCGCCGAGGTCGCCGAGCGGGTCGCCGACCGCTCCCGCCGGCCCCGTGTCGGCGCCGGCATGGCGCTCATCCTGCTCGACCTGGACCGGTTCAAGCACGTCAACGACGCGCTCGGCCACGCCGTCGGGGACCGGCTGCTCATCGAGGTCGGGCGCCGGCTCACCACAGTGGTCGGACCCGGGGACATGGTCGCCCGGCTCGGCGGCGACGAGTACGCCGTCCTGTCCGGCGACGCCGCCGACGTCGCCGGCGCCCGTGCCCTCGCCGCCCGGCTCACCGAGGCGCTGCGCGCCCCGGTCATCCTCGACGGCCTGCCGCTGGACGTGGACGCCTCGATGGGTGTCGCGCTGTACCCGCAGCACGGCACGGACGTCGCCGCGCTGCTGCGCCACGCCGACGTGGCCATGTACGAGGCGAAGCAGACCGGCAACAGCCCTGCCTTCTACGCGCCCGAGTCCGATCACCACTCCGCCGAGCGGCTCGGTCTGCTGGCCGATCTGCGTCGGGCCCTGGAGAACCCGGACTGCGCCGAGATCGCCATGTACTACCAGCCGCAGATCGACATCCCCACCGGCGAGGTCGTCGGCGTGGAGGCCCTGCTGCGCTGGCGGCACCCGCGCCGGGGCCTGGTCGACCCGGAGGTTCTCATCCGGGTCGCCGAGCAGACCGCGGTGATGTCGCTGCTCACCCGCCGGGTCATCGCCGACGTCGTCGCCCAGGTCGGCCGCTGGCACGCCGGGGGCGTCAGCCTGCGCGCTTCGCTCAACGTCAGCGTGCGGGACCTGCACAGCGGCGACATCGCCGACTACATCGTGGCGCAGCTGGCTGAACACAACGCCCCGCCGTACCTCGTCCAGCTGGAGATCACCGAGGGCGCGCTCATGGCCGACCCGCACCGGGTGCTGGCGACGATCGGCCGGCTCGACCGGATCGGAATCGCCATCGCCCTGGACGACTTCGGCACCGGGTACTCGTCCATGCAGCACCTGCGCCGGCTCCCGCTCACCGAAGTCAAGATCGACCGTTCCTTCGTGCTGGGCATGGCGACCGACCCGGACGATGCCGCGATCGTCCGATCGATCATCGAGCTGGCCGGGGCGCTCGGCCTACGGGTGGTCGCCGAGGGCGTCGAGGACGACCCGATCTGGCGGGCCCTGCACGCCGCCGGCTGCCACGTCGCCCAGGGCTGGTTCTACGCCCGACCGATGCCCGCCGACGACCTGCGCGGGTGGCTCGCCCGCTACCGCCCCATCGTCCCGTTGCCGGTCGCCTCCGTGGTGGACAGCGTGCCGACCACCCGTCCGGCGCCCGGGGGCGACACCGGCGCGCCCACCACCCCGACGGTCTCCGGGACACCCCTGAGCCAATAGACTCACCCGGCCGGACACCACTGCGACCCGAGGGGGCCCTTCGATGGCAGCCATCTCCCGCGAGGAGGTCGCGCACCTGGCGCGACTGTCGCGGCTCGCCGTCACCGACGAGGAGCTGGACCAGTTCGCCGGTCAGCTCGACGTCATCCTGAACGCGGTCGCCCGCGTCGGCGAGGTGGCCGCCGATGACATCCCGCCCACCTCACACGCGGTGCCGCTGACCAACGTCCTGCGCGAGGACGTGATGCGCCCCGGCCTGGAGCGCGACGCGGCGCTCGCCGGCGCCCCCGACTCGCAGGACGGCCGCTACCGCGTCCCGCGGATCCTGGACGAGGAGGTCTGACATGACTGATCTCACCACCGCCACCGCAGCGCGCCTCGGCGCGATGATCGCCAGCGGGGAGACCTCCGCCGAGGACATCGCCCGCGCCCACCTCGACCGGATCGCCGCCGTGGACGAGCGGGTTCACGCCTTCCTGCACGTCGACGCCGAGGGCGCCCTGGTCGCGGCCCGGTCTGTCGACGCCCGGCGCGCCGCCGGCGAACGGCTCGGCCCGCTGGCCGGCGTCCCGATCGCCGTCAAGGACGTCGTGGTCACCAAGGGCGTCCCCACCACCGCCGGCTCCAGGATCCTCGAAGGCTGGTTGCCGCCGTACGACGCGACGCTGGTCACCCGGTTGCGTGAGGCCGGCATGGTCATCCTCGGCAAGACGAACATGGACGAGTTCGCGATGGGCTCGTCCACCGAGTACTCCGCCTACGGGCCCACCAACAACCCGTGGGACCTCGGCCGGATCCCCGGCGGCTCCGGCGGCGGCTCGGCCGCGGCCGTCGCCGCCTACCAGGCCCCGTTGGCCATCGGCACCGACACCGGAGGCTCGATCCGCCAGCCCGGCGCCGTCACCGGCACCGTCGGAGCCAAGCCCACCTACGGCGGCGCCTCCCGCTACGGCCTGATCGCTTTCTCGTCCTCACTGGACACCCCCGGACCGTGCGCCCGCACCGTCGAGGACGCCGCCCTGCTGCACGCGGTGATCGCCGGCCACGACCCGATGGACTCCACCTCGATCCCCGCCCCGATTCCCGCGGTCGTCGAGGCCGCCCGACAGGGGGCCTCAGGCGATCTCACCGGCGTCAAGCTGGGTGTGGTGCGCGAGTTCGCCGGAGACGGCGCCGAGCCCGGCGTCCTGGCCGCCTTCCGGGACGCGGTCGAAGCGCTCACCAAGGCTGGCGCCGAGATCGTCGAGATCTCCTGCCCGCACTTCGAGTACGCCCTGCCGGCGTACTACCTCATCGCTCCCAGCGAGTGCTCGTCCAACCTGGCCCGTTTCGACGGCGTCCGGTTCGGCCTGCGCGCCGGCGACGACGGGCAGCGCTCGCTCGAAGAAGTCATGTCGATCACCCGCGAGGCGGGCTTCGGGCCCGAGGTCAAGCGGCGGATCATGCTCGGCGCGTACGCGCTGTCCTCGGGGTACTACGACGCCTACTACGGCCAGGCGCAGAAGGTCCGCACGCTCATCTCGCGGGACTTCACCGCCGCATTCTCCCAGGTGGACGCTCTCATCTCGCCGACGACGCCATTCGTGGCGTTCCCGTTCGGGTCCCGCACCGCCGACCCGTACCAGATGTACCTGGCCGACCTCTACACCATCCCGACCAACCTCTACGGCGGCCCGGCCATCTCGGTGCCGTGCGGTCTGTCCGAGGGGCTGCCGGTCGGTCTGCAGGTGATGGCGCCGACGATGGCCGACGACCGGATGTACCGGGTCGCGGCGGCGCTGGAGGCATCGGTCGGGACACTCACCCCGCCGACGCTCTGATCCGTTACCTACCCGGCGCCATCGGGGTGACCTGCACATCGCCCGCGAGCCGCCCGTGTGCCGGCTCACGGGCCACCTGCCCGGCTCCGACGAGGTGGGTCAGCTCGTGGGTCACATCGACCGCGCGGTAGATGGTTTCGGCGAGCGCGAAGTCGCGCAGCTCGGTGACGGTCCCGCCGCCGGTGACGGTCAGTCTGGCCAGCAGCTCACGCCGCAGCGGACCCGGCCGCGGCGTGAGGCTGATCGCGATCGGGTCGCCGTGCGGATCGGCCGGATCCCGGTAGCGGACCCCGGTGTCCGCGTCGACGGCCCACAACTCGTCCTTGAACGCCGCCAGCCGTTTACCGGCGCCGGTCCCGAACGCCAGCAGCCGTTCCTCGGCTTCGCCGACCAGGCCCACCCCGCAGCTGAGCCAGCCGTGCCCGCGCAGGCTGTCCCGGCATTCGGCCCAGCCCGCCGCCGGCCCCACCAGCAGCGCGTCCGCTGACCGGGCTGGACCCAGCGCCGTCAGCGGCGGCGTCGGAGCGGCGTCGGCGAACAGGAACACCGGCGCGCCCGCCGCCTTGGCGGCGACCAACGCCGCCGGCAGCATGGTGGCGACCGGCCCGGCCAGGGCGTGGACGGCCACCTGCGCCGGCAGCGTCGCCGGGTCCGGACCGGGGACCGCGGCCGGCGCGACCACCACGAGCGTCAACGACCGCCGGCCGAGTCGGTCGGCGAACTCGGTCATCGTCTCCACCGTGGCCGCCACCACCGCCGCGGGCTTGGCGGACCTCTCGTCGAAGCACAGCGCGACCGTGCCGCGCCGGGCGCCGTGGACAGCCTCCGCCAACCACAGGTCCAGACAGCGCACGAGCAGCTCACGGGTGACAGCGGCAACCGACATGGCCATACCGTAACGACCGGCCGGCGAGGCGATATCATCCACGCCGTCCGCCCGTCGCGGCCGGCCTCCGCTGGACCACCGCCCGGCCACCAGCACCCTGACAGGAGCGCCATGCGCGACGTGCCAATCGATGCCGACATGATCCGACTGGGTCAGTTCCTCAAGCTCGCCGGCCTGGTCGACACCGGCGGCGAAGCCAAGGAGCTCATCGCCGACGGCGAGGTCCGGGTGAACGGCGCGGTCGACCTGCGCCGCGGTCGTCAGCTCCACGTCGGCGACGTGGTGGCGGTGGGGACCGCCCGTGCCCGGGTGAGCTGACGTCACCGCGCCGGTCAGGTGACGGTGCGGCCACGGCCTGGGTGGCGTCGCGCGACGTGTGTCGCCGGCGGGCGATTAGGCTGTACCTGTCTGCCGACCACCACCGCGACCTGGAGCGACATGAGCGTGACGACGCTGCCCCCGTACGACTACGTGACCGCCCGCTACGAGCCGGTGATCGGGTTGGAGACGCACGTCGAACTGGGCACGAACACCAAGATGTTCTGCGCCTGCCCGACCGGGTTCGGCGCCGAGCCCAACACCCAGGTGTGCCCGGTCTGCCTCGGCCTGCCGGGGTCGCTGCCGGTGGCGAACAAGGCCGCGATCGAGGCCACCATCCGGATCGGCCTGGCGCTCAACTGCTCGATCGCGTCCTGGTGCCGTTTCGCCCGCAAGAACTACTTCTACCCGGACATGCCGAAGAACTACCAGATCAGCCAGTACGACGAGCCGTTGTGTGTGGACGGCTGGCTGGACGTCGAGGTGGTCAACGACGCCGGTGAGCCGGAGACGGTGCGGATCGGCATCGAACGGGTGCACCTTGAGGAGGACACCGGCAAGACGCTGCACGTCGGCGGCGCCACTGGGCGTATCCACGGCGCGACCGAGTCGCTTGTCGACTACAACCGGGCCGGAATTCCGTTGGTGGAGATCGTGACCAAGCCCGTTCCGGGCATCGGGGCGGCCGCCCCGCAGGTCGCCAAGGCGTACGTCGCCGAGCTGCGGGACGTCATCCGCTCGCTGGGCGAGTCAGATGTGCGGATGGAGCAGGGCTCGCTGCGCTGCGACGTCAACACCTCGTTGAATCTGCCCGGCGCCGAGTGGGGCACCCGCACCGAGACCAAGAACGTCAACTCGCTGCGCAGCGTCGAGCGGGCGGTCCGCTCCGAGATGATCCGGCAGGCCGCGGTGCTGGACGCCGGCGGCGCCATCACGCAGGAGACCAGGCACTTCCACGAGGACACCGGCGACACCACCCCGGGCCGTTCCAAGGAGACCGCCACCGACTACCGGTACTTCCCGGAGCCGGATCTGGTCCCGCTCGCCCCCGACGCCGCGTGGGTCGCGGAGCTGAAGGCCGCGCTGCCGGAGCTGCCCCGGGCGCATCGGGCCCGGATCCAGGCCGACTGGGGCCTGTCCGACCTGGACATGCAGTCGGTGGTGAACGCCGGGGCGATCGAGCTGATCGAACAGACCGTGGCCGAGGGCGCCACCCCGGCCGCCGCCCGCAAGTGGTGGCTCGGCGAGCTGGCCCGCCGGGCGAACGAGAGCGGCGTCGAGCTGTCCGTCGTCGGGGTGAGCCCGGCGCACGTCGCGCAGCTCCAGCGCCTCGTCGACGAGGGCAAGCTCAACGACAAGTTGGCCCGGGTGGTGCTCGAAGGCGTCGTGGCCGGCGAGGGTGATCCGGCGACCGTGATGTCCGCGCGTGGTCTGGGCGTGGTGTCGGACACCGGCGCGCTGACCGCCGCCGTCGACGAGGCGATCGCCGCGAACCCAGACGTGGCGGCGAAGGTCCGCGACGGCAAGATCGCCGCCGCCGGCGCCCTCGTCGGCGCCGTCATGAAGACCACCGGCGGCCAAGCCGACGCCCAAACCGTCCGCAACCTCATCCTCGAACGCCTCACTACCCCCTAAACCTCGTTGATCATGACTTCTGCGCGTGAATTCACCGACATTCATCCGCAGAATTCATGATCAACGCCCAGCCCAGCCCAGCCCCGAGCCGGGGCTGGGATTAGTGGCAGAGGGGTGGGGTCTGGCGGGTGGCGTAGAAGACGACTTCGGCCGAACCGAACGGGTCGGCCCGGCGGACGTCGATGACGAACGTCGCGCTGTCCCGGTCGTTCACCGTCATCGTTCCGGCGGTGTACCCGGTGTGCCGGGTGAGGCCGTCAGCGTCGGGCAGCGGTCGCGGCTGGCGCAGCGGCCGCTCGCTGCGCCAGGTCCGCCCGCCGAACCGGGCGTGCTCGATGCCGCAGTGCGTCAGGAGGTCGAACGGGTAGGCGACCCCGCGCGTCGGCCGGGCCGGGCCGCCACGCAGCCGTTCGAGGTCGACCGGGTCCACCAGCGCGCGTCGGCCGCCGCCGGCCCCGGGTGTGCCGGCGCCGGCCCGGGACCCGTCGATCCCTGACGGGGCGCTGCCTGGCAGGGTCGGACCGGAGGTCGCCGCCGCGATGCCACAACCGGCATTGAGCCCGATGGTCCCGGCGGCGAGCGTGACCACTCCGAGCGCGTGCCCCCATCGAAGCCCTCGTCGCGCCATGACGACCTCCGGGCGAGCGGCGCTCACGGGTAGATGACCCGGCGCAGCAGGTTGAAGTCAGAGGGGTGGGGCCTGGTGGGGTTGGCGTTCGTGTCCTTGGCGAACATGCAGCTCGCCTGGGACAGGTTGTGGCCGACGCCCAGAGCGTGCCCCAGCTCGTGGCAGGTCGACGAGCGTCGGTCGGCCGCGCCGGTGGCGTACCGGTCGTTGAGCCTGACGACCACGGTGCCGTCGACGAAGTTGCGTCCGTAGGTGATCGTGAACGATGTCGCGCCGGACCAGCCCGTCCCGCCGTAGTCGGCGGAGTGCACGTTCACGCAGTGCCGATCATCCGGACAGGCGCCCGTCGTCCAGTAGGAGTCGATGCCGACCGCCTGGTTCCAGTCCCGCACCGTCTCGCGCACCGGCCAGGCCGGTCCGGTGCGGTCGCGGAAGTAGACCTGCGGATCGTAGTACCCGGCCCAGGTCCACCGGATCGGCGGGCACCGGCCGTTGTCCAGCGCGTACGCAGTGCCCAAGAAGCAGCTGTACGGGTCCTCGGTGGCGGTGAGGGCGGACGGATCAGCAATGCCGCGCACGCCGTCGCGGGTCAGTCGCTCGCGCAGTTGGCGGGCGGTGACCCCTGGCGCCGCCCGGTAGGAGGTGCGTTCGAGTCTCCCGCCGGGCAGGGGGCGCACCGCGACCACCTCGACATCCGCGTCGCTGATCGCGGCCGGCGTGGCCACCGGCCCCGCGGCCCGGCCGGCGTCGGCAGTCTCGGCCGTCGCCACGTCCGGCGCCGTGCCGGCCATGAACGCGACTACGAGAGTCGCCACTGCTATCCACACACGCTGCGGGGTGGCCACCCTTACCTCCGGCCGCTGGCTAACGTTCGTCCCGGCGGCCCAGAACGGACCATCAAGCTGCGTGGAATATCCATGTTGGACGCCGAGCACCTGCTGACAGTAATCCTCACGTTGCGCACAGGCAATACCCGGAGGACGTCAGCGACCCGGGGGCGAGGGCGGCCGCCGACCTGCCGGCGACGGGGACGGTCGCCCGTTCGAGGTGGCCGCCGACGTCGGCATCGGCGCCAGCACATGCCGTTCCAGCGTCACCTGTGACTGACCTGTCCCGCCGACCCGGATGTCGTCGTAGGCCTGGATGTTCCGTTCGTCGTCGAAGTAGAGCACCGACATCGCCAGCGGGGTCGGCTCGGCCGCCTCAAGGCCGCGCAGGCCCGCGCCGCCGGTGGAGCCGGAGACCATGAGCCGGGTTTCCGGCGAGCCCGCCGGCGCCGCCAGCGACCGGACTTCGCGGCGGTGGGTGTGCCCGGCCAGCACCAGCGGCGCGCTGCCGACCAGGCCGTCGGCCGCAGCCGGATCGTGGACCAGCGCCACATCGACCGGCTGGCCGCTCGCCGCGATCGCCGCCGCGAGGTCGACGCCGTTGTCGATGACCCGTTCGACCGCCTGCTTGCCCTGGCCCTCGGTCTCCTTGTCGGGAGTGAAACGGGGATCGCCGATGCCAGCCACCCACAAACCCGCCACCTGTTCGACCTGCCCGTCGAGCACGACCGCCCCCGGCTGGCGGGCGACGGCTGCGGCGGTCGCCGCCGAGTCGTGGTTGCCCCGGATGTAGACGTACGGGACCTTGAGCCGGCTGATCGCGGCCACGTACTCGGCCTCCTGCTCCGAGCCCCAGTCGGTGATGTCGCCGGTGTCGATGACCAGGTCGATGTCGAACTGGGCGACGACGGTCTGCATGAGCGACCAGGCGGCGGGGTTGAGATGCAGGTCGGACACGTGCAGGGCCCGGATCGTCCCGGGCGCGGCCTCGTAGACCGGCAGCGTGGATACTGTCGCGTACAGTTTCCCGACGTTTGTCACCAGTTTCTGTAGCTGGCCGGCGTAGGCGTCGTACCGGCCGGCGATCCGTCGGGCGTCGCCGACCACCGCCGGGGCGTTCACCAAGAGCCCTTCGTACCGGGGCTCCTCGATGGCCTGCCGTCGGAAGGTCGCCGCGCCGCTGAGCAGGCCGGCGGCGGTCACGCTCAGCGCCAGGCCGCCGCACCAGGCCGTCCGCCGTACGCTGCGGAACACCAGCGCGCCCAGCAGCAGACCGGCCAGCGTGGCGACCGCGACGACGCGCAGGCCGAGCCGGATCAGACCGGCGCCCAGGTCGGTCAACGCGGTGGCGCTGGCCTGCGCCACTCCGTCGGGGGTGGTGATGAGCTGCTCGGTGCGGCGTTGGTCGAGCTGGGCCAGTCGCACGCTCAGGTGGGCCGGTCCGTCGTGGCTGTCCAGGTGCAGCTTTCCCAGGGGCGGGATGTCGATCTCGACATCGCCGACCAGGGACGGCGTCACGGCGAACTGTGCCCGGAACGGCCCGATGTCGGCGTCGGCGCGACCGGCGAGCAACACCCCGAGGATCGCGCCGAGGATCGCCACCAGCGCCACCGCGGCGCCCGTGCCCGCCCGCCGGGGCCACCGCGAGCGCCGAAGCCACCGTCTGGCCCCGTCCTGCGGTCGCCCGATCCCACCGAGGCGCCGGCCGGCCGTGGCGAGCCGTCGCCGTAGGCGCCGGGCGGTGGCCGGGAGGTCGGGCGATGGCATCAGCTGCGGCCGACCCCGCCGCCGCCGGCGGGAACGAGCCGCAGGATCCGGTCGTCGTCCGGGGCGGGCGTGCCGCGGCCGTCATGGTTGGAGGTGGTCACCCACAGCGAGCCGTCGGGGGCCCGGACCGCGGCGCGGAGCCGCCCGTAGCCTTCGACGAGCATCGGCCGCGGCGCGCCGAACACGTCGCCGTCGGGGGTGAGGTCGACCGCCCACAGCCGACGCCCGCGTAGGCAGGCCGCGAAGATGGTGCTGCCGACGATCGCGGCGCCGGAGCAGGACGCCTCGTCGGTCGTCCAGGTGACCAGGGGGTTGATGTACCGGCTGTCGGTCCCGGTCCCTTCCACGATCGGCCAGCCGTAGTTGCCGCCCTTGTCGATCCGGTTGATCTCGTCCCAGGTGTTCTGGCCGAACTCGGTGGCGTACAGGCGTTTTCCCGCGTCCCACGCCAGACCCTGGACGTTGCGGTGGCCGTACGACCAGATCAGCTTGCCGGGGAAGGGGTTTCCCGGCGCCGGTTGACCCAGCGGCGTCATCCGCAGGATCTTGCCGCCGAGACTGTTGAGGTCCTGGCTCAGGCCGGTGCGACCGGCGTCGCCGGTGCTGGCGTACAGGTGGCCGTCCGGGCCGAAGGCTAGCCGGCCGCCGTTATGCACCCCCGAGATGGGGATCCCGGTGACGATCGGGGTCGGCCGTTGGCCGAGGGTGAGCTGGGCGATCCGGTTGTCCCGCGCGGTCGTGTAGTAGATGAAGATCTTTTTGTCGTCGGCGTAGCGGGGGGAGACGGCGATGCCCAGCAGGCCGCCCTCGCCGCCGGCGTCGGCCTCGGTGATCGTCTGGACCGGGCGGACGACCGGGCCGCCGGCATCCGAGTCCGGGCCGACCCGCAGAATTCGCCGCGTGTCACGTTCGGTGACCACGGCAGCGCCATCGGGCAGGAACGCGACGCCCCAGGGCACCTCCAGGCCCCGCGCCAGGACGGAGGCGGCGGGGTCGTCGTCCGGGGGCGTCGCCGTCGGGACGGGC
Source organism: Pilimelia columellifera subsp. columellifera (assembly GCF_039532605.1). NCBI lineage: Bacteria > Bacillati > Actinomycetota > Actinomycetes > Micromonosporales > Micromonosporaceae > Pilimelia > Pilimelia columellifera. The sequence goes on along the minus strand of NZ_BAAARY010000007.1, from coordinate 38,416 downwards.
AGGGCCGGCGCGTCGATCGTCGCGTCGGCGTCCGGCGGGCCGAAGCCACAGGCCGTCGTGGCCAGCAGCATGGCGGCGGCGAGGGCCCCGGCCAGCGGCCGGACCAGGCGTTGTGGCGAAGGGGACATCGGCCAAGCCTAACCCCGATCGCAGCCGACGGGTCCCCCCGAACGGGGCGCACGGGTGGCGCCGACAGCCGTCGCCGGAACCCGGCCGGCCGGCGGCTAGGGTCACCGCCATGAAGGTCTGGATCGCGCACGAACGTGGCCGCCCCCTGCTCGGCGAGCTCCCGTCGTCGGTGACGGTGGAGGTGCTGGCCGATCCGGCCGCGCCGCCGTCGGACCCGGCCGGCGTCCGGCTGTGGACCCCGCCGTTCCTGGCCGCCTCCGGGGCGCTGACCGGCCTCGCCGCCACCATGCCGGATCTGGAGGCCGTCCAGCTGCTCACCGCCGGCGCCGACGCCTGGATCGGCAGGCTCCCGCCCGGCACGCGCCTCTACGACGCCCAGGGCGTGCACGACCCGGCGACTGCCGAGTGGGCGGTCACGGCGACACTGGCCAGACTGCGCCGGTTCGACGCGTTCGCCCGCGAGCAGGCCGCCGGACGCTGGTCGTTCGCCGACCACGTCCCGACCGACGAGCTGACCGGCAAGCGGGTGCTCGTCGTCGGCGCCGGTTCGATCGGACGGGCGATCGGTGCGCGGTTGGCCCCGTTCGAGGTGGCGCTGACCTGGGTGGCGCGCTCGGCCCGCCCGGCCGATGGCGTGCACGGCGTCGAGGAGCTGCCCGAGCTGTTGCCGCACGCCGACGTCGTCATCCTCGTCGTTCCGTTGACCGCGGCGACCCGAGGCATGGTCGACGCGGCGTTTCTGGCCGCGATGCCGGACGGGGCGCTGCTGGTCAACGCCGCCCGCGGCCCGGTCGTCGACACCGACGCCCTCGTCCGGGAGCTGACGCGAGGACGGCTGCACGCCGCCCTCGACGTCACCGACCCGGAGCCGTTGCCGGCGGAGCACCCGCTGTGGCGGTTGCCGAACGTGCTCATCACCCCACATGTGGCGGGCTCGGTCCGGGGGATGTTCCCGCGCGCCTACGCCCTGGTCGGCGCACAGATCCGCCGGCTCGCGGCCGGCGAGCCGCTACGCAACGAGGTCGTCGGCGACTACTGATCGACCGCTGGCGGCCACCAACCGCGGCAGGTCCGCCTCGCGCACCGCGGGCAGCGGCAGCGTGCTGCCGTCGACGAGCCGGACGGACGCCCCGCCGCGACCGTCCGGGCCCAGCGCGGCGACCTGCGCCCAGGCGACCCGGCGCCGCCCGACGACGGCGCGCACGACCAGTCCCTCGGCGGTGCCGTCGACGCCGCTGCGCCAGGCCCACACGATGATCCCCAGCGGAATGAGCAGCAGCGGGCTGAGCGGCCAGGACGATGTCGCCACCGGGGCGGCGCCGACGAGTCCGACGATTCCGGCGGCCGCGATCGCCCCGCTGCGTCGGAACCGGACCGGCGCCGGTCGTGTCGCCTCACCTGCCGTCTGGTCAGTCACCCCCGCATCCTCTCACCAGCGCCTGGGCCCCGGACCGACGGGCGTTCCCCCGGCCGACTGGAGCCGCCCCGCCTGTCGCGCCGTGGCAGCCGGCGTTCGCTAGTCGTGGAGCCGTCGGCTGACGCCGACGGTGGCGGGCCCGGCGAGGCCGGCGAAGGCGGCGAGCGCGGCGGACCAGGGCCGACGGCGACTGACGGGCGTGTACGGGTGGTCCTTCTTCTCCTCCAGCACCTGCCGCAGGGTCAGCTCCTCGGGGGCGAGCACCAGGGTGAGGCTGCGGGCGCTCACGTCCACGGCGATCTCGTCGCCGTCCTGGACCAGCGCCAACGGGCCACCCTCGGCGGCCTCCGGGCTGACGTGGCCGATGGCCAGGCCGTCCCCGTGGTCGCCGAGCCGGCCGTCGGTGATGACCGCGCAGTCGTTGGTCCGGCCCTTGCCGGCCAGGGCCTCCAGAACCGGGCCGATGTCCGGCATGCCGGGGCCGCCGCGTGGGCCCTCATACCGGATCACCACGACGTCGCCGGGCAGGATCTGGTTGTCGGCGATGGCCGCGACGGCGTCAATGGTCGCGTCGAAGACCCGGGCCGGCCCCTGGAGGCTGAGCGGACGGTTGCCCGCCCGCGCGACACAGCTGTCCGGGCTCAGGTTTCCGGTGAGCACGGCGAGTCCGCCGTGCGTGGCGTGCGGGTGGACGGCGTCGCGGATGCAGCCGGAGGTGGGGGCGGTGTCCAGCTCGGGGGAGCGGGCGGAGGTGGCGAACGCCTGGGTGCTCGGCGAGTCCAGCGGGGCGGCCCGGAACAGGTCGACGGCGGCGGCGCCGGCGTGACCGCCGCGCACGTCCCAGGCCTCCAGCCAGGCGTCCAGGTCGGCTGAGTGGGTCGGGCCCACCGCGTCGTCGCCGGCGTCGGCCACCGCCGGGCGTGGCGCGGGCGCCGTCGTGTCCAGCAGCCCGGCCCGGCGCAGCTCGCCGAGGAGCGCCGGCACGCCGCCGGCCCGGTGCAGGTCAGCCATGGTGTGCCGGCGCCCCGGTTTTCCGGCCGGGTCCAGGCGGGCCAACCACGGCGTGTCGCGCGCGATGGCGTCGAGGTCGGCCAGGCTCAGCGCGACCCCGGCCTCCGCCGCGGCGGCCAGGAGGTGCAGAGCGACGTCAGGGTGGCCGCCGAGCGCGGCGTCGACAAGCGTCGCCTGGCGGAACGCGGCCGTGTTGGCGATGAACCGGGGCAGCGCGCCGGGGTCCTGCCGTCGGTGCCAGCGGTCGGCGAGGTCGACGACGAGCGCGCCGCTGGCCTCCACCAGCCGGCGGCGGGCGACGTGGCTCAGCGGCGTGGTCCCATTGCCTGGCACGGCCAGTCCGAGCGCCTCGACCAGGCAGGCCATCGCGTTGCCGGCGGTGTAGGTGGCGCACTCGCCGTAGGTGGGGTAGGCGACGAGCTCCATCGCGGCGAGCAGGTCGTCGCTAACGGCGCTGTCGCCGGCCGCGACCGCGAGATCGGTGCGGGTGACCGGCGCGCCCGGCCCAGAGGAACGGCTGCCCAACTGACCGGGCGCCATCGGCCCGGCGTTGACGATGATCGCGGGCAGGTTGAGGCGCAGGATCGCCTGGAGCATTCCGGCGGTCGTCGCGCCGCCGGCGGCGACGCAGATGACCGCGTCCGCGTGATGGGCGGTGACGGCCTGTTCGATCGTGTCGGCCACGTTCTCGCGGCTCGGCAGCAGGTGGCGGGCGGCGTCGTCGCCTACGGCTATGCCGGCGTCGATGGCCGGGACGCCGAACTCGCGTCCGGTCCCGCCGGCGCGGGCGATGGCGTCGGCGGCGAGGTCGCCGAGGTGTCGCAGCGCCGCGTGGGCTGGGGAGAAGGAGGTGAAGCTGTTGGCGATGGCCACGATGGGGCGGTCCGCGGCCGGGTCGATCCCGGTCGCGCGTTGGCGCGCGCGGGCGCCGGCCATGCTTCGGCCGGTGAGGATGGTCCTGAAACGCAGTTCAGGCATCACGACAGTGTGGCATTATGTCTAGTTTTATCCGTTTATAAGGGTGTGGCGTGGCGACCGCCCGGACGGGTGAGCCCCCGCTGACCGCCGGCCCCGCCACCGCTGGCGCAGCGCGGAAGCCGCCCGTGTCCACCAAGCGACACGCGTGGTTGGTTAGTGTGCGCAGTGTCCCGCGCGCCGGCCGAGGCGCGCCGGCGAGAAGAGGACCGATGAGCACGCCTGTCTACCACGACGATGACGCCGACCTGTCGGAGCTCAACGACCGCAAGGTCGCCATCATCGGCTACGGCGACCACGGCGCAGCCCAGGCGCTGTCGCTGCGCGACTCCGGTGTGGACGTCCGGATGGGCCTGCCGCCAACCTCGGTCAACCGCGCCAGGGCCGAGGACCAGGGGCTACGCGTGCTGACCCCCGGCGAAGCCGCCGCCGAGGCCGACCTCACCGTCCTGCTCGCCCCGCTGGCGTTGCAGCGCTTCGTCTACACCCAGTCCATCGCCCCGGGCCTGGCTGAAGGCGACGCCCTGCTGTTCACCGACGCCTTCCCGATCCATTACGGCCTCATCGACCCGCCCGCGGGCATCGACGTGCTGTTGCTGGCCCCGATGGCCGACGGCGAGCAGCTGCGCCGGCAGTACCACGACGGCAAGGGCGTCCCCAGTTTCGTCGCCGTCGAACGGGACGCCTCCGGCGGCGCCTGGCGACTTCTGCTCGCCTACGCCAAAGGGGTCGGCGCCACCCGCGCCGGCGCGCTGGCCACCACGTTCAGCGCCCAGGCCGAGGTCGCCCGCTTCGGCGAGCAGGCCGTCGTCGGCGGGGCCGCCGCTCTCGTGGCCGCTGGCTTCGACACGCTCGTCGGCGCCGGCCTGCCCGCCGAGGCCGCCTACGTGGCCTGTGTGCACCAGCTCAAGACCGCCGTCGACGCCCTCTACGCCGGCGGCCTGGCCGGCTTGCGGGAGATCGAGTCCGACGTGGCCCGCTACGGCTCGCTCACCCGCGGGCCACGTGTCGTCGACGAGCAGGTCCGCCAGGCGATGAGACAACTCCTCGACGAGATCCGCGACGGCCGTTTCGTGGCCGAGTGGATGGTCGACGAGAACGCCAACCGCCCCACCGCCACCGCTCTGCGGGAGCAGTCGGCCCAGCACCCGGTCGAGCCGGCCGGCGATGCGGTCCGAGCGATGTTGCCCTGGCTGGGCGGTCCGATCCGCTGATCAGCCCCGCCCCGGCGCTCCGGGCAGGAGCAGGCTCGCCAACGGCGGGCGTTCGGTGACGCCGACATCGACGGTCTGGGCCTCCCGGCCGGCCGGCCCGTCGGCGTCCCGGACGAACTGGGTCAACAGCCGCCCCGGCTCGGCGTCCGTGCTGACCCACCCCTGCCGGCGCAGCCGGCTCCACGCCGCGAGGACGATCTGCGCGGACATCCTGCCCAGCGCCTGGTTGCTCTGGTTCCGGTGACGGCGCTCGCCCAGATCGACCTGGGCCAGGGCCTCCAGGCCCACCAACTCCAGCAGGTCGATCATCATGGCGGTCTCGACGCCGTAGCCGGAGACGAACGGCACCCGGCTCAGCACCTCCCGCCGGCCGGCGCACTCGCCGCTCAACGGCTGGATGAAACCCGCCAGGCGGGGCCAGAACAGGTTGAGCAACGGCCGGGCGACCAGCTCGGTGACCCGCCCGCCACCGTCCGGGTCCGCATGACCCTCGATCGTCAACGGTCGGTGGTAGAAGCCCTTGACGAAGGCGACGCTCGGGTCGGTGAGCAACGGCCCGAGCAGGCCGGTCACGAAACGGCTGGAGAACGCGCGCAGGTCGGCGTCGAGGAAGACGACCAGATCCCCGCGGCTGGCGGCCAGCCCCGCCCACATGGCGTCGCCCTTGCCGTCCATCGGGGTGAGCCCGCGGGTCACCTCGTCCTGCCGCACGACTCTCGCCCCGGCCGCCGCGGCGATCCGCGCGGTCGCGTCCGTGGACCGGGAGTCCACCACCAGGATCTCGTCGACGAGCCCACCGGGCCCGGTCAGATCCCTGCCGATGGCCCCGACGATCGCCCCGATCGTCGCTTCCTCGTCGCGCGCCGGCAACACGACGCTGATGACGTGGTCGGCCTTGGCGGCGGTCAGCTCGGTGGGCGTCCAGGCCGCCGCGTGGCGGGTGCGTCTGGCCGCCCAGTCCGCCACCACCGGGTCGGTGCCCTGCATCTCGCGCCGCTGCTCCACTCGCCTCCGGGCGCACGGATGGTGGCCCTCCTGGTGTGCCCTGCCCTGCCGGGATGGCCCAGTGTGCCTACGATCGCACAGGCGTCCGGGGCTAGGTGCCGTGGGCGTGAGACCGGGCGGTCCACACCGCCACCCGACACCGAGGAAAGGGCGCCCCCGTGCCGCCTGTTGTGATCGTCGCCGAGGAGCTTGCGCCGTCCGCGATCGAGGTGCTCACCGAGGATTTCGCGGTGCGTCAGGTCGACGGAACCGACCGCTCCGCCCTGTTCGCGGCGCTCGCCGACGCCGACGCCGTCATCGTCCGCAGCGCCACCATGATCGATCAGGCGGCGTTGGTCGCCGCGCCGTCGCTCAAGGTTGTCGCCCGGGCCGGGGTGGGCCTGGACAACGTCGATGTCGCCGCCGCCACCGAGCGGGGGGTGTTGGTCGTCAACGCCCCCACGTCCAACATCATCTCGGCGGCGGAGCAGGCGGTGGCGCTGCTGCTGGCGGTGGCCCGTCACACCGCCTCGGCCAGCGCCGCGCTCAAGCACGGCGAGTGGAAGCGGTCCAGGTACACCGGCGTCGAGCTGTACGACAAGACCGTCGGAGTGGTGGGGCTGGGCCGGATCGGACTGCTGTTCGCCCAGCGGATGGCGGCCTTCGGGGTGCGCCTGGTCGCCTACGACCCGTACGTGCAGCCGGCGCGCGCCGCCCAGCTCGGGATCACCCTGTTGACGTTGCCCGAGCTGCTGGCCACCAGCGACTTCATCTCACTGCACCTGCCCAAGACCCCGGAGACCGTCGGCCTGATCGGGGCCGCGGAGCTGGCGATCTGCAAGCCCGGCGTCCGGATCGTCAACGCCGCCCGCGGCGGTCTGGTCGACGAGCAGGCCTTGGCCGACGCCATCGCTGAGGGCCGGGTCGCCGGCGCCGGGGTGGACGTGTACGTCAAGGAGCCGTGCACGTCCTCGCCGCTGTTCGCTTTCGACGCGGTCGTGGCCACCCCGCACCTGGGCGCCTCGACCGTCGAGGCGCAGGACAAGGCGGGCCTGGCGGTGGCCCGCAGCGTCGCCCTGGCGCTGCGCGGCGAGTTCGTGCCCGACGCGGTCAACGTGCAGGCTGGCGGCGCGGTCGACGAGGAGGTGCGGCCGCTGCTGCCGTTGGCCGAGCGGCTCGGTCGGGTCTTCACGGCGGTGGCCGGTGGGGTCGCCGCCAGCGTCACCGTCGAGGTCCGTGGCGAGGTGGCCGCGCACGACGTGTCGGTGTTGCGGCTGGCCGCGGCCAAGGGCCTGTTCGCGACGGTCACCGAGGACCCCGTCAGCTACGTGAACGCCCCGATGCTGGCCGAGCAGCGCGGCGTCGACATCGCGTTGGCGCCGATGCCGGACTCGCCCGACCAGCACGAGTTGGTGGTGATCCGTGGCGTGCTCCCGGACGGCCGGCAGCTCAGCGTCAGCGGCGCCATCGCCGTCGCCGGGCCGCGCGAGACCCTCAAACTCACCGGCGTCGACGGGTACGACCTGGAGCTGGACGCCGACGGGGTGCTGCTGTTCCTGCGCTACGCGGACCGGCCCGGGGTGGTGGGCACGTTCGGCACGATTCTCGGGGAGGCGGGCGTCAACATCGCGTCGATGCAGGTGGCCCGGCGGGCGGCCGGCAGCGAGGCGCTCATGGCGATCGCCGTCGACGAGCCGGTCTCAGGTGAGCTGTTGGCCAGGGTCGCCGCCAGCATCGGGGCGACCGCCTGGAGCGTCACCGACCTGTCCGACATCTGATCCCCGCACGGCACTGTCCTTTTCGGACGATGTTGTGCGCCTGTCAGTCTTGCGCGGGCCCCCGGAATATCGCTAGCGTATCGACGCGGTTACACCGTGAAGTCTCACTGGCGTCCCGGGCCGAACAACAGGGTCAATCTCAGGGCGCTGGGTCGAGCGACCCGGAGCTGGTGGGCCTGTGCGCGTCACGTCTTCGGGTGGCGTCGTCGGGCACGTTCGGGGTAACCGCGCAGTGTTACTGGCGCGCCTACAGCGCGTCGACGGTGGGTTCTGCCACGCCCAGGCGGAGCAGGGCCCACCGACAACTTTTCCGTGATTTCTCCCATCCGATTGATGGGCTCTGCGCGCCGACTGGGGCATTTGCCGCCCCCTCGGCAGTCGATCATGCGCGCCTGGCGGATGTCCGGGCCAACCCACGCGCGCTATGGTTTCTGCACATTCCCCCAGATCCTGACCTGCTCGGCGTCCCCACGTCGAGCCGCGGCCGATCCCGGACCGGCAGATCAGGCTCCCATGACATGGAGGTCCGCGCGATGAACGGCGGCGACAGTCTTGCCTTCGACGTGCACCCGCACCCCGCGCCGGTGACCGCCGCCGAGCGCGCCGCTCTGCTGGCCAACCCCGGCTTCGGGCGGGTCTTCACCGACCACATGGTCACTGTCCGTTACGCCGACGGGAAGGGTTGGCACGACGCGCGGGTCGAGGCACGCGCCCCGATCCCGATGGACCCGGCCAGCGCCGTCCTGCACTACGCGCAGGAGATTTTCGAGGGTCTCAAGGCCTACCCCACGGCGGACGGCGGCGTCACCCTGTTCCGCCCGGAGGCCAACGCCCGCCGGTTCCAGGTATCGGCCGCCCGGATGGCCATGCCCGAGCTGCCCGAGCAAATCTTCCTCGACTCGCTCACCGAACTGATCACCATCGACGGGCAGTGGATTCCGCAGGCCGAGGGCGGCAGCCTCTACCTGAGGCCGTTCATGTTCGCCAGCGAGGTGTTCCTGGGCGTGCGTCCGGCCAGCGAGTACCTCTACTGCGTCATCGCGTCGCCGGTCGGCTCCTACTTCTCCGGCGGGGTCAAGCCGGTCACCGTCTGGGCCTCCCGGGAGTTCAGCCGGGCCGCGCCCGGCGGGACCGGCGTGGCCAAGTGCGGAGGCAATTACGCCGCCTCGCTGCTGGCCCAGGCTGAGGCGATCGCCGCCGGCTGCGACCAGGTCGTCTTCCTCGACGCGGTGGAACGCCGGTACGTCGAGGAGCTGGGCGGCATGAACGTCTTCTTCGTCTACGACGACGGCACGATCGTCACCCCGGAGCTGACCGGCACGATCCTGCCCGGCATCACCCGTGAGTCCGTCATAGTGCTCGCCCGGCAGGCCGGGCGCCGGGTGCTCGAACAGCCAATCTCCTTCGACCAGTGGCGCGCCGACGCGGCCAGTGGCCGACTACGCGAGGTGTTCGCGTGCGGCACGGCCGCGGTGATCACCCCGATCGGGGCGGTGCGTCACCCGGACGGCGAGTTCGCCATCGGTGGCGGCGAGCCCGGCCGGGTGACGACGTCGCTGCGCCAGTCGTTGGTGGACATCCAGCGTGGCGACGCTCCGGACCCGCACGGCTGGGTCCGCCGGGTCGCCTGACCTAGCCGGTGAGCAGGTGGCCGCGCATCGCGGCCACCTGCTCACCGCTGAAGCCAGCGTGCGTCGCGTATGCCTCGACAGAGCCGTGCCGGCCGCGCAACTCGGCCAGGAACAGCAGGATCGCCTCCGGTGGGGAGTCCAGCCATGCCGGCGGCAGCTCCGGCGTCTCAACCCGGGCCGACCGCGCCCAGGCCAGGAACTGCTCCGCCGCCGCCGCGCTGCGCGCGTAGTCAGCGGCGATCGTCGGATCATCGACACCGAGCAGGGCCAGCGTGATGGCGATGACCACACCGGTGCGGTCCTTGCCCGCGACGCAGTGCACCACCAGCGGCGCGGATCGCTCGTCGGCGATCATCCCGAGCGCCTGTGCGATCCCGAGCCGTCCCTCCTCCGCGAGCGCCAGGTAGCGGTCAGCCAGCCACCGCCCGTGGCCGTCGTCGCCGGGCAGCCGCTCAAGCCGCCAGTCGGTGTGCTCGGGATGGATGTGGTGGTACCGCAGCTTCGCGTGCTCGGGCACCCGACCGTCCCGGTCGATCTCCTTCGGACGACGCAGATCGATGACGGTCCGGACACCGAGCGACTGGAACGCGTCCCAGTCGGCGCCGGCGAGCCGGTGCAGCGAGTCGGAACGGTAGAGCCGCCCGCGGCGCACCAGGCGTCCGTCCAGGCCGGGGTGGCCGCCGAGATCACGGAAATTGAACACTGACGTGAAGGCGAGGGCGCGCGGGTCAACGGTGTCCACGCGATGACGCTACCGAGCAACTATCCCGTTCGGAAGAGCGCCGACGTGCCGGCGGCATCCCGCCGCAGGCGAAGGCGCACCGCGGCCGGCGCGCCTTCGCCACGCCGGTGGTCAGACCTCGCCGCGCCAGGCGCCGGTCGCGGTGCCGCGCTGCTCCACGAATTCCTTGAATCGCTTCAGATCCCCTGACATCCGGTGCTCGACCAGGCCGAGCTTGTCGCCGGCGGTCTCCACGAAGCCCTCGGGCTTGAACGCCATCTTCGCGGTGACGCGGGTCTTGCCCGCGTCTACCGGCTCGAAGGTGACCTCACCGGCATGCGCCATGTCCGCGGACGCCCACGCGATCTTCCGGTCCGGGACCTGCTCGGTGATCTGCGCGTCGAACTCCCGTTCCACCCCTGCGATCTTCGTCTTCCAGTGCGTAGTGGTGTCCGAGATCTGACGAATCTCCTCTACGCCGTCCATGAACTGCGGAAACGACTCGAACTGCGTCCACTGGTTGTAGGCGGTGGTAACCGGAACGTCAACGTCCACAGACTCTTTCATCGTGCTCATAACAACCTCCACACTCTGGCATCAGCGTCCTACACCCTGCGTGCCCCGTGCTGACTTCGCGAAACCAGGCGCCCTCGGCTAGTTCGTACGGCACGGTCCCCGTGACGGCCGTGGCGTCGGGGTCCCGCCGGCCGCTGGCCGTCGTTACCGGCTGTCGCGTCCGGCGACGCTCGGGCACACTTACGGCGATGAACGCCGACCTGATCGTCAACGACCGCCTGGTGGTGCCCGACCGGGAGCTGCGCGAGCGGTTCTCCCGCAGCTCCGGCCCCGGAGGTCAGGGCGTCAACACCACGGACAGCCGGGTCGAGCTGTCCTTCGACGTCGCCGACTCGCCGTCGCTGGCGGCGCCGATCCGCGAGCGCATGCTCGCGCGGTTGGCCGACCGCCTCGTCGACGGCGTGCTCACCGTCGTCGCCAGCGAGAACCGGGCCCAGTTGGCGAACCGGGCGGCCGCCCGCCAGCGGCTGGCGGCCCTGCTGCGGGACGCCGCCGCGCCGCCCGCCCCGCCCCGGCGCCCGACCAGGCCGAGCCGGGGCTCCAAGGAACGACGGCTGGACTCCAAGCGCCGGCGCTCGTTGGCCAAGCGCGACCGCCGCACGCCGCCAACCGACTGACCGGCGCTACCCTGGGCCGGTGGCGCTGGAAGTCCTGGACCGGCCGGCCTGGCAGGCGCGCCAGGCGGCGCACGAGTCGCGCGTTGACCAGTGGCTCACCCCGCACCTGCGCCGACGCGACCGGGGCCTGAAGCACCCCGTCCACGATTTCCTGTTCACCTACTACTCCCTGCGGCCGGGCCAGCTGCGGCGGTGGCAGCCGGGCGCCGGCGTCGTCCTACTCGACGCCGACGGTCTCGGTCCCGGCTACCGCCGGCAGTCCGGCGGCCTGATCCTTGATGTCGGGCAACTCGTGGCCCGCCGGGGCGACTCGCTGCGGTGGATTCTCGATCTGCTGCGTGCCACTGCGGCGCGCCCCCCGCACCTCGGCTGCTTCGGTATGCACGAGTGGGCGATGGTGTACGAGCAGAGCCAGGCCGAGGTCCGCCACAACGCCTGGCCGCTGCGACTGTCGCCGCAGGACACCGCCGCGGTGGTGCGCGAGCGCGGAGTCCGGTGCAGTCACTTCGACGCGTTCCGGTTCTTCACGCCGTCAGCGCGTCCGCTCAACGTTCTCCAACCCACCCGCGAGCGCCAGCGCGACCTGGAGCAACCCGGCTGCCTGCACGCCGGGATGGATCTCTACAAGATGGCCTACAAGGTCGGCCCGCTGGCCTCCGGCGAGCTGGTCGCGGACTGTTTCGCGTTAGCCCGCGACATCCGCGCCCTGGACATGCGCGCGAGTCCGTACGAGCTGGCCGGGCTGGGGTTTCCGCCGGTGCGGGTGGAGACGGCCGAGGGTCGGGCCGAGTACGTGGCCGCCCAGCGGGGTTTCGCCGCACGCGCGGCGCCGATACGGTCGGCCCTCATCGCGTTGGTCGGAGAGGCCCTCGACGGCGTTGGGCTTCCTGGCACGGTCTAGATTCGGTGCTGTTCCGCGATCCCTGACAGTGAGGACGGCCGTCCAGTGCGTATCGCCCGTTTCGCCCATGCCGACACGATGGCCTTCGGGGTTGTCGAGGGCGACCTCGACGCCGGCGCGCAGGCGCTCACCGTCGCCGCGATCGAGGGCCACCCGTTCGGCGCGATTCGGTTCACCGGGCAGCGTTGGGCGTTGTCGGACGTGCGGCTGCTGTCGCCGATCCTGCCGAGCAAGGTCGTCTGCGTCGGCCGCAACTACGCCGACCACGCCGCCGAGCAGCACGCCGCGGCGCCGACCGAGCCGCTGCTGTTCCTCAAACCGTCGACGTCGGTGATCGGGCCGCTGGACGCGATCCGGCTGCCCACCCAGTCCAAGCAGGTCGACCACGAGGCTGAGCTGGCCATCGTCATCGGCGCCCCGGGCGCGCGGCGGGCCGACCGGAGCGCGGCCGAGCGGGCGATCTTCGGCTACACCTGCGCGAACGACGTCACCGCGCGCGACCTGCAGGCCACTGACGGCCAGTGGACCCGGGCGAAGGGCTTCGACTCGTTCTGTCCGATCGGGCCGTGGATTGTCACCGACTTCGACCCGGCCGACCGCGAGGTGCGTTGCGAGGTCGGCCCGGATCCGGAACAGCGCGAGGTCCGTCAGCTCGGTCGGACCCGCGACATGACGTTCGACCCGGTCACCCTGGTGTCGTACATCTCGCATGTGATGACGTTGTTGCCTGGTGATGTCATCCTCACAGGCACTCCCGCAGGCGTTGGCCCGTTGGCCGCGGGAGAGTCTGTGATCGTGCGGATCGAGGGGCTCGGCGAGCTGGTCAATCCGGTGCTTGAGCTGGGTTGACACACGGGGCGATACCCGATTTGGCGGGGACCTTCCGGTCGGGTAAAGTTCCTCCTCGTGCGGGAGGCAAGCCAAGCCGAACCACGTCGCAAGTCCAACGAAGCATCAGTCGCAAGTCCAACGAAGCATCACCAGAAGCGTCGAATTCGTCCGTCGCACGTATACCAGACGGGCGGACGGGTTAGCGTTTCTGAGGCGCCGTAGGGCGTCATTGGGGTATGGGGTAATTGGCAGCCCGACGGTTTCTGGTTCCGTTAGTCTAGGTTCGAGTCCTGGTACCCCAGCGCTGATGCCCGAACGGATCGCCGGTTTTGGCTCTGATAGAGTCCACCGCGTTCCGTTCACGGAGCGAAGCAAAGAAAGTCCTGGCCCCGTCGTCTAGCGGCCCAGGACGCCGCCCTCTCAAGGCGGTAGCGCCGGTTCGAATCCGGTCGGGGCTACAAACACTGATCCCGGTTCATCAATTGATGAACCGGGATCAGTTCATTCTACGGCATTTCTGTTTTCGCCGTTTTCGAGTTTCCCCAAAAGTCGGGTGGTCTGAGCCACGTTGCCGGTGATCGGCGCCGAACGAATCCAGTCGGAGTCGCCCCACTGTCGGTTATGGAGTCAAGCACGGCTGGGTAGGCAGCGGCCGAGGCTGGGTGCTGGGTCGGCGCTGCGCGGGTGTCGGCCACCGCAACCGCCACCGACTGGCGACGGCGGTGGCGGGAGCGGCTCCGATGGTCGCAAGGTGCGGGCCCGCCGGCGGACGTGGCCGGCAGGGGTCAGAGCGCGACAGCGGCGGGCGTGGGAACCCGTTACGACACAATGTATTTTTCGCCCATAATGGTTGTGTGCCTGCCTAATAGGGCATACGGTGCGCGCAGATTGCTTGATTGTTTGACCTAGTTGCAGGAGGAAACGTGAACAAGGCCGAGCTCATCGAGGCGCTCGCTGTTCGCCTGGGCGACAAGCGCACCGCGGCCGAGGCCCTCGACGCGGTCCTCGTGGAGATCCAGACCGCGGTGACCAGGGGCGACCGGGTGGCCATCACCGGTTTCGGGGCCTTCGAGAAGCGGGTCCGAGGAGCGCGCACAGCGCGCAACCCGCGTACCGGCGAGACCGTCAAGGTGAAGAAGACCTCGGTGCCTGCCTTCAAGGCCGGCGCCGGCTTCAAGGAGATGGTCGCCAGCGGCAAGGCGACGAAGGTCGCCGCTCCGAAGAAGACCGCGGCCGCATCACGCACCACCGCAGCGAAGCCGGCGGCCGCCCGCGCGACCAGGGCCGCCACGAAGACCACCCCGGCGGTCAAGGCGACGGCGGCGAAGACCACCGGCCGCGCGGCCACGAAGACGACGGCCGCGGCAAAGGCCACCACCGCACGCAAGGCGAGCGCCGCCAAGACCACCACCGCCAAGACCGCCACGGCGAGGGCCGCCAAGGTGACCAAGGCGACCGCGACCAAGGCGACCGCAACCAAGAGCACCGCCCGCAAGACCGCAGCCGCGAAGCCGGCCGCGGCCAAGAGCACCGCCCGCAAGGCGCCGACCAAGACGGCCAAGGCCACCACCGCGGCGCGCAAGACCACCGCCAAGAAGCGGTGACCCGCGCCGGGGTTCCCGGCGAGGATCCAGACGGGCGCCACCGTATCCCGCGGTGAGCGCCCGTTCGGCGTCCGATGTGTCCGTCCCGGTCCGGAGCCGCCTCAGCCCGGCGGGTGGTGCGCGGTCGGCGTCGGGTCGAGACGGCCGATGGTCAGGGCGATCCGCAGACCGAACGCGTCCCGCGGCTGGAACGGGGAGAGCCCGGTCACGTCGGCGATCCGTCGCAGCCGGTATCGCACAGTGTTGGGGTGGACGAACAACGCCCGTGCTGCGCTCTCCAGAACCCCGCCGGCCGCGTAGAACGCGTCCAAAGTCTCCAGCAACTCCCCACCGGTGCGCAGGAGCACCGCGAAGACATCGTGTCGCAGCATGCGTCGGGCTTCGGCGTCGCCGGCCAGCGCTCGTTCCGGCAGCAGGTCATCGGCCAGCACCGGCCTGGGCGCGTCAGGCCAGGCCGGCGCCGCCCGGAACGCGGCCAGCGCGGCCCGCGCGGACTCCGCGGCCTCGTCCAGCGACGGCGCCGCCGGTCCCACGACGACAGGACCGTCGCCGAAGCTGGCCAGCAGCTTGGTCGCGGTGGCCAACGGATCCAGCGCGCCACCGACAACGACGACCAACCGGTCCCCATGCACCCCGCCGATGACGTCCGCGCCGATCCGACGGGCGGCCCGGGCCACGGTGTGCAGCACCGCGTTCGCCTCCCCGCCGGGGGACCGGCCGACCACCACTGCCACCGGCGGCGCGTCGGTCCACCCGAGGGCGGCGGCCCTGCTGGCCACCACATCGGAGGAGTCGCCGCGTAGCAGGGCGTCGACCAGCATCGCCTGTAGCCGGGCGTCCCACGCGCCCCGGGACTCGGCGGCCCGGGCGTAGACGCGCGCGGCGGAGAAGGCCACCTCGCGCGAGAAGCGCAGCACCCCCTCCCGCAGCGCCGCCTCCTGACCGGGGGCGGCGAGCCGCGGGACGTGTTCCTCGACCAGATCGATGGTCACCTGCACCAACGCGACGGTCTGCGGCAGGCTGATCGAACGCGCCAGCGCCCTCGGGGCGGCTTCGAACACCTCGTCGGCCAGTTCCTCGCTGCCCCCGGCGCCGCCGCTGCGCAGCCAGGTGACGAGCGAGCGCACCCCGGCCTGCGCCACCAGCATCACCCAGGACCGCTGGTCAGCCGGCAGCTCGCGAAACCACGGGAGCGTATCTTCCATCCTGGCGACGCTGGCGGTGGCCAGACCGCCGGCGGATCGTTCGATGGTCCGCAGGGTCGCGGTGAGCTCGCCGCCGGGATGGGTCATGGCCCCATGATGCCGGTAACCTGCGGACTAATCACTCGACAGCGGAGGACGACGCGTGCGAAGCGTGACCAGGGCCCTGGCCCGTGGCGTGGCAGTGCTGATGGCGGCCAGCGTGGCTCTGGTGGGGGGCGCCGGGCCGGCCGTGGCGCACAACACTCTCGTCAGCAGCGTCCCCGCGAAGGGGGCGAAGCTCGCCGTGGCCCCGAAGTCGGTCCGGCTGACGTTCCTGGAGGCCCTCGACCCGCCGTCCACCAAGATCACAATTATCGGCCCGGGTGGCGTCAATGCCCTCGCCGGCGCCCCGAGGTTCACCAGGAACGTCGTCGACGTCGGCCTGACCGCCGGCGCCGCCGGCGGGTATACCGTCGCCTATCAGCTGGCCTCCGACGACGGACACCCGATCAGGGGCAAGGTGACGTTCACCCTGACCCAGGCCGCCGCCCCGAGCCCCACCGCCGCCCCGGTGGCGACAGGAACCCCGTCGGCGGCGCCGTCGTCCACACCCGCCGTCGCCGCTTCTCCCGCGAGCCTGACGGACGACGAGAAGGACCCGTACTCGGTGCTGTGGTCGGTTCTCGGCGCGCTCGCCGCCGCCGCCGCGCTCATGTACGCCCTCAGGCGCCGCCGTAAAGCGGACTCACCGGGCCGCTAGCGGCCGTATCCGGCAACCTCGTAGTCAGCCAGAGCATCCCGAACCGGGCGCCCTGGCCCGTCGTCATCGGCCTGCGCCTCGTGCCGGCGCTGGTCAGGCAGTCAGCTTCTGCCGGGCCGCCCGCAGCCGGGCCAGCGTGCGCTCCCGACCCAGCAGCTCCATCGACTCGAACAGCGGCAGCCCCACCGTCCGACCGGTCACGGCGACCCGCAGCGGGGCCTGCGCCTTGCCGAGTTTGAGACCGCGTTCGGCGCCGACCGCCTCCAGCGTGGTCTTGAGGGTCTCAGCTTCCCAGGCGGCGGTCTCGTAGGCGGTGATCGCCGCGCCCAGCAGTTCGGCGGCGCCGTCCTTCATCGCCTTGGCCCACGACGCCTCGTCGGCGGGCGGCTCGGCCAGGAAGAAGAAGTCGACGTGCGGGACGATCTCGGCGAGCACCCCGATGCGGGTCTGCGCCAGCGGGGCCACCGCGGCGAACAGCGCCGGGGCGAAGTCCTCGGCCCGCCACGGCGGGGCCGCGATCGCGCCGGGGGAGTCCGGCGCCACCGGCGCCTCGCCGACCAGCCACGGCTGACAGGCGGCGACGAACTCCTCGGCGCCCAGCGCGCGGATGTACTCGCCGTTGAACGCCCGCAGCTTCTTCTCGTCGAAGAAGGCCGACGACGGGGTCACGTCGGCGATCTGGAACTCCGTCTCGATCACCGACCATGGCACGATCTCGCGGTCGTCCGAGGGCGCCCAGCCCAACAGCATGAGGTAGTTACGCATGGCCCCGGCCAGGTAGCCCTCGGCCCGGTACTGCTCCAGGGCGACCTTGTCGCGACGCTTGGACAGCTTCTGCCGCTTCTCGTTGACCACCAACGGCACATGCGCCCACGCTGGCGGGGTGTGCCCGAGCGCCGTCCACAGCAACTGCTGCTTGGGCGTGTTCGACAGGTGGTCCTCGCCGCGGATGACGTGGGTGATCCCCATCAGCTGGTCGTCGACGACGTTCGCCAGCAGGAACACCGCCGACCCGTCGGCGCGGGCGATGACGAAGTCCTCGATGAGCTGGTTGTCGAAGGTCGGCTCGCCGCGGATGAGGTCGACCACCCGGGTCTCGCCGTCGTTGGGCGTCCGGAACCGCAGCGCCCGGCCCGGACCCGGGCCGAGCCCACGGTCGCGGCAGTGGCCGTCGTAGCCGCGGTACGCCTCGCTGGTGCGGGCGGCGACCATGTCGCGGTCGCACTCGCAGTAGTACGCGTTCCCCGCGGCGTGCAGCTTCTCGGCCGCCGCGCGGTGCTCGGCGGCGTTCGCGGACTGGAAGCACGGCCCCTCGTACGCGCCGCGGGCGATGCCGATCCACTCCAGGGCGCTGAGGATGCCCTCGGTCCACTCGGGCCGGTTACGGGCCGCGTCAGTGTCCTCGATCCGCAGCACGAACACGCCACCCTGCTGCCGGGCGAACGCCCAGTTCTGCAGGGCCACCCGGGCGCTGCCGACGTGGAACATTCCAGTGGGGGACGGGGCGAAGCGTACGCGAACAGTCACCGGTCCAGCCTACGCGCAGGGGGCGCGGCCGGGACCGGCCACGCCCCCTGTCGAGCCGTCGGAGGGGGCTAGGATTCGCCGCCGGTCTCGCCGACCGGGGCGGCGTGCACGTCGGCGATCGCGTACTTCTGCGCCGCGGCCGCCGGCACGTCGGCCGGCACCTCGCCGCGCCGGGCCAACTGCCGCAGCGTCGCCACCGCGATCGACTCGGCGTCGACGTGGAAGTGCCGGCGCAGCGCGTGTCGGGTGTCCGACAGGCCGAAGCCATCGGTCCCCAGCGAGGTGTAGTCGCCCGGGACCCAGCGCGCGATGAGGTCCGGCACCGCGCGCATGTAGTCGCTGACCGCCACGAACGGCCCTGGCGAGTCAGCCAGCGCCCGCTGCACGTACGGCGCCCGCTGCTCCCCGCCCGGATGCAGCAGGTTGTGCTCCTCACACAACACCGCGTCCCGACGCAGCTCGTTCCACGAGGTCACCGACCACACGTCCGCGGCCACGCCCCAGTCCTGCCGCAGCAGCTCCTGCGCCTTGAGCGCCCACTGCATCGCGGTGCCCGAGGCCAGCAGGTTCGCCCGCGGGGCGCCCCGCCCGGCCGCCCCGGCCGGGCCGTACCCGTCAGCGCCGCTGATCGACGGCGCCGGCGAGTACCGGTACACGCCGCGCAGCAGACCCTCGACGTCCAGGTCCGCCGGCTGCGCCGGCTGGAAGATCGGCTCGTTGTAGACGGTCAGATAGTAGATGAGGTCCTCGGGCGCCTCGCCGTACATGCGCCGCAGACCGTCCCGCATGATGTGCGCGATCTCGAACGCGAACGCCGGGTCGTACGAGACGATCGCCGGGTTGGTGGCGGCGATGAGGTGCGAGTGGCCGTCCTCGTGTTGCAGGCCCTCGCCGTTGAGCGTGGTGCGCCCGGCGGTGGCCCCGATGAGGAACCCGCGCGACATCTGGTCCGCGGCCGCCCACAGCCCGTCGGCGGTGCGCTGGAACCCGAACATCGAATAGAAGATGTACAGCGGGATCATCGGCTCGCCATGGGTGGCGTAGGCGCTGCCGGCGGCCGTGAACGACGCCACCGACCCGACCTCGTTGATGCCCTCGTGCAGGATCTGCCCGGCGATCGCCTCCCGGTAGGACAGGAACAGCTCCCGGTCCACCGGCGTGTACTGCTGGCCGTGCGGTGAGTAGATCTTCAACGTCGGGAAGAGCGAGTCCATGCCGAAGGTGCGCGCCTCGTCCGGGATGATCGGCACCCAACGGTGGCCGATCTCCTTGTCCCGCATGAGGTCCTTGAGTAGGCGCACCAGCGCCATGGTCGTGGCGACCTTCTGCTTGCCGGAGCCCTTGGCGACGTCCTGGTACGTCCTGTCCGCCGGCAGGTTCAGCGGGATCGTCGTCGTCGTCCGGGACGGGATCGGCCCGCCGAGGGACTTGCGGCGCTCGCGAAGGTACTCCATCTCCGTCGAGTTCTCCGCCGGCTTCAGGTACGGCGGCAGGTACGGGTTGGCCTCCAGGGTGGAGTCCGCCACGTCCAGGTAGAGACGGTCCCGGAACGTCTTGAGATCGGCCAGGGTCAGCTTCTTCATCTGGTGGGTGGCGTTGCGGCCCTCGAAGCCCGAGCCCAACGTCCAACCCTTGATGGTCTTGGCGAGGATGACCGTCGGCTGACCGGTGTGCTCGGTGGCAGCCCGGTACGCCGCGTACAGCTTGCGGTAGTCGTGCCCGCCGCGCTTGAGGCCCCAGATGTCGTCGTCGGACAGGTGCTCGACCATCTTGCGGGTGCGCTGGTCCCGGCCGAAGAAGTGCTCCCGCACGTACGCGCCGGACTCGGCCTTGTACGTCTGGAAGTCCCCGTCCGGGGTGGTGTTCATGAGGTTGACCAGGGCGCCGTCGCCGTCAGCGGCGAGCAGCGGGTCCCACTCCCGGCCCCAGACCACTTTGACGACGTTCCAGCCGGCGCCCCGGAAGAACGCCTCCAACTCCTGCATGATCTTGCCGTTGCCGCGGACCGGACCGTCGAGGCGCTGGAGGTTGCAGTTCACCACGAAGGTGAGGTTGTCCAGCTCCTCACGGGCCGCCAGGCCGATCGCGCCCAGGGTCTCCGGCTCGTCCAGCTCGCCGTCGCCCAGGAACGACCACACCCGCTGCTGCGAGGTGTCCTTGATGCCACGGTGTTGCAGGTAGCGGTTGAACCGGGCCTGGTAGATGGCGTTGAGGCCCCCCAGACCCATCGAGACGGTGGGGAACTCCCAGAAATCGGGCATCAGGCGCGGGTGCGGGTACGAGCTGAGCCCGCCGCCCGGGTGCGACAGCTCCTGGCGGAAGCCGTCCAGGTCGTTCTCGCTGAACCGGCCCTCCAGGAACGCCCGCGCGTAGATGCCCGGCGAGGCGTGTCCCTGGAAGAACAGCTGGTCCCCGCCGCCTTCGTGCTGACGGCCGCGGAAGAAGTGGTTGAAACCGACCTCGTACAGGCTGGCGCTGGAGGCGTACGTGGAGATGTGCCCGCCGACGCCGATCTCCGGGCGCTGCGCGCGGTGCACCAGCATCGCGGCGTTCCACCGGATGTAGGCCCGGATGCGCCGTTCGATGTGCTCGTCGCCCGGGAACCAGGGCTCCCGCTCGGGCGGGATCGTGTTGATGTAGTCGGTGGTCGTCAGCGGCGGCACGCCGACCTGGCGCTCGCGGGCGCGTTCCAGCAGGCGCAGCATGACGTACCGGGCGCGCTTGGCGCCGCGTTCGTCGATCACCCCGTCCAGCGACTCGATCCACTCGCTGGTCTCGTCCGGGTCGATATCCGGGAGCTGGCTCGGCAGGCCGTCGCTGATCACCGGCCGTTTGCGTTCCGTGGCCACAGGCGTTCCTCGTGTCTGTCTCGGTGCGTCTGGTGTTTCGGCGCGTGGACGTATCAGCTCTATCCTGCCTGCTGCCGCGCGCCGACGTCACGCAGTCCGGCCGGTGATCTGCCTCGCCCGCCTGTCCGCCGTCCCAGTCGGAGGACGGTCAGTGGTCCGCGGACTCCGACGCGACGGCGGTCGGCTCACCGGAGGCGACCCCCAGCGTGAACGGGTCGGCGCGCAGCGGATCGACCCGCCGACCGGTCCGGGCGTGGACCGGCCTGGGCGCCGCCCCCACCCCGCCGGCGGCGGCGACCGCCACGCTGAGGGCCGAGGTGGCGACGAGGCGGCGGCGCGTCAGGAACATCTGATTCCTCCAGCGCGGGAGACGTACGGGCCGTCGGCCGCCATCACCACCGGCCATCGATGAAGGGAGTCTTTCGAACGTCGGTCCGTCAGGTGACCGTCCAGCTTGACCTATCGCCGGCACCGCGATCCCGCGGCTGGCCGAGCACCGAATCGTCGGTCATGCTGGGACACCGTGACGACCCCTCACGATCTGGACGAACGGTTCCGGGCCGCGGTGACCGCGCTGCCCACGCCGGCCGCCCGCCGCGACCCAAACCTCCCGCTCGCCGACGACGGCCCATTGACCGGGGCCGACGCGCTCGACCTGTTCGGCGCCCAACTCGTCAGCCGGCACCTGGACCTGGCCGCGCGGTGGCTGCGCAGCTTCGGCGAGGGGTTCCACACCATCGGAGCCGCCGGCCACGAGATCACCGCTGCGCTCGCCCACGCGCTACGCCCCACCGACCCGGTGCTCGCCCACCACCGGTCCGCGGCGCTGTGGCTGGTCCGCGCCGCCCAGCACGGCCGTCCGGAAGCCGCGCGTGACCTGCTGCGCGGCATCGTCGCCGCCGCGACCGACCCGGCATCCGGGGGCCGCCACCGGTCCTACGGCTGCGTCGATCTGCACCTGCTGCCCACCACCGGCCTCTACGGCGCGCACCTGCCACGGGCCCTCGGCGTCGCCTTCGCCATCGAACGCGCGCCCCGCCTCCGGGCCGCCGGCGGGCCCCGCTCGCCCTGGCCCCAGGACGCGATCGCCGTCGCGGGCTTCGGCGACGGCGCCCTGCATCACACCAGCGCGTCCGCCGCGCTCACCGCCGCCGGCTGGTGCGACCGTTCCGGCCTACGGCTGCCGCTGCTGCTGGTCTGCGAGGACAACGGCATCGCCGGATCAGTCCGCTCGCCCGACGGCTGGACGGCCGACCTGCTGCGGTCCCGGCCCGGACTGCGCTACTTCAGCCCCGCCGGCGCCGACCTGCCCGCCGGCCACGCCGCGGCCAGCGAAGCCGTCGCCTGGGTGCGTCGCCACCGGCGACCCGCGATCCTGCGGCTGCGGACTGTCCGGCTCATGGGGCACGCCGCCGGCGACCCGGAGCGCAGCTACCGCCCCGCCGCCGACATCGCCCACGACCTGGCCGCCGATCCCCTCGTCGCCACCGCCAGAATCCTCGTCGCCGCCGGCATCATCACGCCGGAGGACGTCATCGCCCGCTACGACGAGGTCGGCTGGCGGATCCGAAAAGGCGCCGAGGAGGCGCTCGCGGAACCGAAGCTGGCCGATGCCGCCGCTGTCGCCGCGCCCATCGCGCCCCGCCGGCCCGTACGCGTCGCCCGGGAGATCACCGACGCCGCCAGGCACGCCGACGCCGGCGTCGAGGCCCGCAGCGTCGCGTTCGGCGGCGAGCTTCCCGAACACGCCGGCCCGCTCACCCTCGCCGAGACGATCACAGCGGCGCTCGCCGACGCGCTCCTGGCCAACCCCGCCGCGGTGCTGTTCGGGCCCGACGTGGCCGGCCGCGGCGGCGCGTACGGGATCACCTGCGGGCTACGGGACCGCTTCGGCCCGTCCCGCGTCTTCGACACCCTCTGCGACGAGACGGCGGTGGTAGGGCTCGGCCTAGGGGCCGCGGTAGGTGGGCTGCTCCCCATCGCCGAGCTGTCCCACCTCGGCTACCTGCGCGGCGCCGACGAGCAGCTCCGCGGCCAGGGCGCCACCGCCGGGTTCATCTCGGGCGGCGCCATGCGCAACCCGATGGTGCTGCGGGCGCCGGGACTCGCCTACGACCCGGCCGGCGGCGGGATGCTGCACAGCGACACCTCGCTGGCCGCGCTGCGGGACACCCCGGGACTGATCGTGGCCGTGCCGTCGCGGGCCCAGGACGCCGCGCCGATGCTGCGCGCCTGCGTCGCCGCCGCCGCCGTCGACGGCAGCGTCTGCGTCATCGTCGAGCCGGCCGCCCTGTACGACGTCCGTGACCTGCACGCCGACGGCGACGACGCGTGGACGAGCCGGTACGCGCCGCCCGCCCGGTGGGCCGCCGCCCACGTGCCGGTCGGCCGGGCACGGGCCTACCAACTGGGCAGTGGCGCCGACCTCACCATCGCCACCTTCGGCAACGGGGTCCGGATGTCGTTGCGGGTGGCCCGGGAGCTGGCCGACGACGACATCGGCGTCCGGGTGGTCGACCTGCGCTGGCTGTCGCCACTGCCCACCGCCGACCTGGCCCGCGAGGCCGCCGCCACCGGCCGGGTCCTCATCGTGGATGAAACACGCAGGTCAGGTGGGGTGGGGGAGGGGATCATCGCCGCGCTCCTGGACGCCGGATTCGTCGGCGCCGCCCGTCGGGTCGCCGCCGCCGACTCCTTCATTCCGATGGGTCCGGCTGCGAGACATGTGCTGGTCGGGGAAGATGCCATCAGGGACGGCGCGCTTGCCCTCGTGGGCAGGTAAATTGCGGTCCACCCGGTGCGCCACTTGCGTGACGGCGGACAACTGTGTGGACTACCCGCACCGACATCATCCGATGATGATCACTGGCCGGTCCTCCACGGGGAGAACCGGCAGGCGGTACCGGGGCGTCATCGTGGCGTCCTGTGTGCGACAAGGAGGCACCCGAGAAGTGAGCGCGACCGCAGGCCAGGCAGCCGACCCAGCGCGGAGCCTGGTGGACCGGTTCGGTGTCGAGCCGAGCATGGTGGTCATGGAGATCGGCTACGACGACGACGTCGACGCGCAACTCCGCGACGCCCTGATCGACCGCTGTGGGGAGCTGGTCGACGAAGACACCGACGAGGTCGTGGACGCTGTCCTGCTGTGGTGGCGCGACGACGACGGCGACCTGGTCGAAACCCTCATCGACGCGCTCGGCCCCCTGGCCGAGGGAGGCATCGTGTGGCTGTTGACCCCGAAGGCCGGACGGGACGGCCACGTCGAGCCGAGCGAGATCAGCGAAGCGGCGCCCACCGCCGGCCTCCAGCAGACCTCCACCCTCAACGCCGGCCGTGACTGGAGCGCCGCACGCCTGGTGCCCCGCGGCAGCGCCAAGGTCCGCAAGTGACGATGACGATCGACGTGGGGGCCAAGGCCCCGGACTTCAGGCTCAAGGATCAGAACAACCAGATCGTGCGGTTGGCTGACTTCGCCGGTCAACGGCCGGTGCTGCTGGTCTTCTACCCGCTGGCCTTCACCGGCGTCTGTAGCGGCGAGCTCCGAGAACTCCAGGACACTTTCGCCGACTACGCCGAGCAGGGTGTGGCCGTGCTCACGGTGAGCGTCGACTCTGTCTACAGCCACAAGGTCTTCGCCATGCAGGAAGGGTATGAGTTCCCCATGCTGGCCGACTTCTGGCCGCACGGCGACGTCGCCCGCCGCTACGGGGTCCTCAACGCCGACGCCGGCTTCGCCGACCGGGGCACCTTCCTCGTTGACCGCGACGGCATCGTCAAGTTCGCCGAGCACGCCGGACCGGGCGAGTCCCGTGACCAGGAGCGGTGGCGCAAGGCGGTGGCGGCGCTGGCCGACTGACCGGCCCGGCGTTCTGTCGGCTGTGGCGGCGGGAGGTACTATTGCCGCCGTCGCTGGGGCGCGTAGCTCAGTGGGAGAGCATCCGCCTTACAAGCGGAGGGTCAGGGGTTCGAAACCCTTCGCGCCCACCAGCAGGGTCTTATTACGCAGGTGTCCCCTCGGACATCGACGATGCCACCCGTGCGGATTGTGTCGGGTATGCGACAGAGGGTGGCGATCGAGCAGATTGCACCCCACCCTGGGGCAGATCCAAGCCGACAAGGGGACAGTCATGCAACGACTCTCGCGCACCACCACCCTCCTCACAGTCGCGGCGGTCAGCGTCGCCACGCTGACCGGGCTGACGGCTCTGCCTGCCGCCGCCCAGCCTGACAGCACGGTCCCGGCCCAGGAGCTCAACAACGCGACCCTGAGCATTCCGCCGCTGGCCGGCGAGCCGCAGTGCCCGAGCGGCCAGGTGAAGTTCACCAACGGACGGGCGACGGCCGGCGAGCTCGTCGAACTCGTTCTGGGCAAGCCCGTCAACACCAACCTGGACGGAGACGCCGCCGGCGAGACAGCGGTGCTGGTCACCTGCGCCGGCGTCACCAGCGTTGGCCAGATCATCGCCGTCGAGCGCGCCGATGCGGGCATCGTCGCCCTCGGCCGCGTCGTCGGGCCCCGTGCTGACGTCCGCGATGTGACGGGCGTCAAGGCGGCCAAGGACGGTGGTGTCGTCGCTACTGTCGCGGATCACGCCCCGCTCGACGGCGACAGCGCCCAGCCCCAGACCCAGGGCCGCACCTTCATCTGGAAGGCCGGCCGCTACGTCCAGTCCGCCGGGCCGAAGCACTTCCCGCTCCGTGATGACAGCACAGATATCGGGCTCGTCACCGGGGGTGTGGTCACCAAGGTTGTCGGCGGCGTCGTCAGTGGAAGCCTGACCGCCGTGGTTTCCAATGTGGGGCCGCGCGCCTCGACCGGTCAGATGATCGTCCTAGATGTTAAGGGTTGGAAGATCACCAGCGACGACGTCACTTGCCAGAACCCGGACGTCGGGACGCAGGTCTGCCGTCGTGAGGAGCCGCTGGAGCCTGGGGAGAGTGCCAGGCTGCGGTTCGCGATGCGCGCCGAGGCTGGTTCTAAGCCCGCCGCCACGGGCACCGCTCGGGTCAAGCTCATCGAGGGGATGACGGTTGACACCAACCTCGACAACGACATGTCCCCGATCCGCACCAGGGCGGCTTGAGCGGCGGTGGGGTCTCAGCGGCGGAAGGTCGTGGTCCGCTGGTCCTCCACCGGCGCCGCCCCGGTCCAGCGGTCGACGGTGTGGCGGGCGGCCCGACGGAGCCTGCCCAGGTCGTGGCGGGCCACCTCGATCCGGTAGCGCAGCAGGTCGCCCGTCTTGGGCCGGGAGCTGGCGTCCGGTTCGGCCGGCGGGTAGCCGTTGACTGCCAGCCGGCGTCGCAGTGTCGTCTCGCAGAGGCCCAGCTCTGTCGGGGTCAGCCGGCTGCGCCACGACTGCACCCGGGCCGTGGAGACGGCCTGGTGGGTTCGTTGGTGCCAGGTCTTGTGCTTGGGAACGGCGATCTTGGCGACCTTTGCCGGTTCGGTCATCGCCGGGTCGTATGGTTCGTCGAGGAATTCGCAGATGGCGCGCAGCGAGGTCTCGGGGTCGCTGACAAGGTCTTCGTACCGCAGTTGGTGGTAGGTGGCGGCGGGTAGGCTGCGGGCGGCCTCCGCGGCGCGGTCGACCGCCCGTGCCCAGGCCGCGGCGGCCGCCGGAACGCCGCGCTTGTGCCAGCTCATCTCCTTGAGCGAAGAGACGCAGTCGCGGCCGTCGCGGGTGATGTTGATGATCTGCGCGGTGGGGAACAGCCGCAGGATGACGTCGAGATGTGCGATGTACGCGGGACGCTTGTCGCCCCAGCGGGGTTTGTCGAACCGGCGTGCGTAGGCGCGGAAGACGGCGCCGACGGCCGATCCGAGGGTGGGCGGGCCGTCAACGATCTCTGAGATGACGGTTTCGGGGTCGAGGCTGAGGTCGTCGAAGCGGCTCTGCTTGCGCCTGACGATCCATTCGGCGAGCCGTCGGCGGTTGCCGGGGTTAGTGAGGTCGCCGAAGCGGCGGCGCTCGCGGTAGCCCTCGAGCAGGAACCGGGTCTCGGGCGGGATGGCGATGCGCGGGTGGGCGTGCAGCATGAGTTGGAGCATGGTGGTGCCGGACCGGGGGCAGCCGACGACGAAGATGGGGCGGTCGTTGTCCATGGCGCGCCTCCTGCGGTGCGCGGCCAGGGTGTTCGGGTAAGCCTGGCCGCCGAGCGCCGCCGCCGGCGGCGGCGGGAATCGTCTGCAGGACGTAACGACCTAGAACGGACAAAAGTTCCTATTTGCTAAACGGACAAAAGTCTCTCCGAGTGGTGGGAGCGACGGCTCAGGCGGCGAGCGTCGCCCGCACCGGCCGGCTGGCGGCATTCGCATCAACGTCGGCGGGGCCTGCGGTGTCGGGGGGCGTAGGCGTGTCGGTGGGGACGGCGGTGAGCGCGTCGGCGATGAGGGCCTGGAGCGCGTACGGGTCGGGCAGCCGCCACTCGACCTCATTGGGCGCGATGGACCAGCGCACCTGGCCCTCCGGCAGCCGGGTGGGCGGCGCGGGCACCCAGGAGCCGGCGCCGTGGAGGAGCACGTCGGGGTGTCCGTCGAGTTCGGGCCGTAGCCGGGCGCCGGGCTCGACGAGGAACATCCAGCGGCCGGTGGGGGTGACCGCCAACGGGCCGCGTAGTCGCCGCCGGCTCGGGCCGAGGACCTGCCCGTGCGCCTTGGCCAACCGCAGCACCCACAGGCCGAGGTAGGCGGGGACGTCGAGCACGTCGAGCGGTCCGCCGGTGGCGAGCAGGACGGTGTGCGGGCGGCGGCGCCACCACTGGGAGATCTGGGCGCGTTCGGTGCTGGCGTCGGCCTGCCAGCAGGCGAGGGCGGGATGGCAGGCCAGGGTGGGGCAGCCGGGACGGTCGCAGGCGTACCGGTCGCCGGTCAGGACGGCGCCGGGTGTGACCGACCAGCCGTGGCGCGCGTACCGCAGCGCGGCGCGGCGGAGCCGTGGGAGATCGACGAGTCGCGTGTGAAGCTGCTGACGCATCTGGGATTACCCCTTTCGTCACAGGGTGTGCCGCGGGAGCGCCACATCACCGTTACCGCGTTGGCCAGTGCTCGTTGCGAGTGACAGGAAGGCGTGTGCAAGTTGCACACGGGCCTACGACATACAGTCATACGTCCGGCCTTCCGAACGGTGACGCACAAACTGTGTGGTACCGGTTCTCATGTGACGTGGTCCACAAGCGGGTGTCCAGTTCGAGCACTGCGGGGGCGGTGTGTGTCGGACTCTCGACGTGTGGAGCACAGGGGGAGGGACGCACCATGGACGAGATGCCGATCGGACGGCGGGTGGCCTACTGGCGGGGGCGGCGCAAGATGTCCCAGCAGGTCTTCGCCGATCGCCTGGGCAAGTCCAAGAGCTGGGTGGACAAGGTGGAGCGTGGCGTTCGCCGGCTCGACAAGTTCTCCGTCATCTACGAGATAGCCGAGGTGCTGGGGGTCGACGCTCAGTTGCTGCTGGGCAAGGAGCCCGAGCGCCGACCGGACAGCGTCAACTGCATCGACCAGATGGAGGTCGAGGAGATCCGCTCAGCGCTGGAGCGGTACGACCAGATCAGCGCGTTCTTCTACGCAGCCCCTCAGCCGCCACCCCTGGCTGAGGTGCGCAAGGCCGTCAGCCACGCCTGGCTGACCTACCAGCACGCCAAGTACGGCGTCCTCGCCCGGACCCTGCCGCGGCTGCTGCGCGAGGCGCAGAGCGCCGACACCGCCTACGCCAGGTCCGACGGCGCGGAGGAGGCCGCCCACCTGCTCGGGCAGGTCTACCAGATCGCGTCGTCGGCGTTGCGTAAGCTCGGCGAGCACGAGCTGTCCTGGCTGGCCGCCGACCGTTCGATCGCGGTGTCCCAGCGGGCCGGGGACTATCTGCTGGCCGGCATCGCCAGCTACCGGGTCGGCAGCGCGCTGCTCGCGCTCGGGCGCGCCCGGCCGGCTCTCGAAGTCAATATCAACATCGCCAACCGCCTCGCCACCGATCTCGGCGGCGACGGCGCGAACCCGGAGCGGCTGAGCGTCTACGGCATGTTGCTGCTCAACGGCGCCATGGCCGCGGCCCGGACCGGTTGCAGCGCCACCGTGCGCGACCTCATCGCGGGCGCCGAGGAGGCCGCCAACCAGCTCGGCGGCGACTACAACCATTACTGGACGTGTTTCGGGCCCACGAACGTGCAGCTGCACAAAGCGGCGGCCGCCGTCGAGATGGGGGAGGGCCGCGTGGCGGTCCAGACCCACCAGGAGATCGACCCGGCCGGATTCGCGGCGCTGCTGCCGGAGCGCCGGGCCCACCACTTCATCGACGTCGCCCGCGCGTACACCCAGATGGGCGACGTCGAGAAGGCCGCGGAGCTGCTGCTGGAGGGCGACAGGCTCGCCCCGGCCGAGATTCGGTGCCGTCCGGCGGCCCATGAGATATTGACCGATGTGCTTCGTCGCACCCGGGGCACGCCGGCCGCGCCGATCGCCGAGCTGGCAGAGAACATGGGGGTGGGCGTGTGACAGCGGCGCCGCTGCGATGACCGAAACCAGCCGGGTGCTTTACAGCATCGTCTGCGGATCACCACCGGCACACGACGTCGGTCGGTTGGTCACGCTGGGCCAGCGGGCCGGTTGGCGGGTGTGCGTCATCACCACACCCGCCGGTCGGCGTTTCGTGGACGTGGACGCGCTGGCCGCGCAGACCGGGCACCCGGTACGCAGCCATTACAAGGAGCCCGACGCCGCGGACGTCCTGCCGCCGCCCGACGCGCTGGTCGTGGCCCCGGCCACCGCCAACACGATGAACAAGTGGCGGGCTGGCATCGCCGACACTCTCGCGCTCGGCCTGCTCGTCGAGGGGCTGGGGCGTGGGCTGCCCATCGTCGCCGCGCCGTCGGTCAACAGCGCCCTGGCCGCGCACCCGGCGTTCGGCCAGAGCGTCGCGATGCTGCGCGAGTGGGGGGTACGGGTCCTGTTCGGCGAAGGCCCGCACCAGCCGCACCCGCCCGGGGCCGGCGACCCGGACGATTTCCCTTGGGAGCAGGTCGTCGCGGCGCTGGGCGCCCTGGTACCGAGGCCGCCCGCGACGCCCGCCACTTGGTAGCCTCGCGGCCGTGACCGCCGCCAATCCAGCCGACGCCCCGACGCGCTCCGTCGCCGAGGTCGTCGCCGCGCTGGAACACCGTTACCCGACCGCCTGGGCCGAGACCTGGGACCGGGTCGGCCTGGTCCTCGGCGAGCCCGGCGCCCCGGCGCGGCGGGCGTTGTGTGTCGTCGACTGTGTGCCGGAGACGGTCGGGCAGGCGCTGGCCGTGGGCGCGGACCTCATCGTCGCCCACCACCCGCTGCTGCTGCGTGGCGTGTCCTCGGTGGCGCCCACGACGTTCAAGGGCCGGATCGTCCACGATCTGATCCGGGCGGGCGTAGCCCTGTACGTCGCGCACACCAACGCCGACGTCGCCAACCCCGGCGTCTCCGACGCGCTCGCCGCGCGGCTCGGCCTCACCGGTCTGCGGCCGCTGCGTCCGGCGGCCCCCGGCACCGCCGCCGCCGGCGACGGCCGGGGAATCGGTCGGATCGGACGCCTCCCCGAGCCGATGTCGCTGACCGACTTCGCCAAGCTCGCCGCCCGCCAGCTGCCGGCGACCGCCTGGGGCGTGCGGGCGGCCGGCGACCCTGACCGCGTGGTGCAGCTGGTGGCGGTCAGTGGCGGGGCCGGCGACAGCTACCTTGCCGACGCCGCGGCCGCCGGGGTCGATGTCTTCCTCACCTCGGACCTACGTCACCACCCCGCTGGCGAACACCTGGCCGCCGGCGGACCGGCCCTGGTCGACGCCGCGCACTGGGCAACCGAACTCCCGTGGCTCGACGCGCTCGCCGGTCAGTTGCGCGATCTGGGCCTGGACGTTGTCGTCTCCGACCTCGACACCGACCCGTGGACCATCCACCATCCCAGTCCCTTGAAGGAGACCCTGTGAAGGCTGCACCCGCCGCCCAGCTACGCCTGCTCGACCTCCAGACCGTCGACACGGCCCTGGCGCAGCTCGCGCACCGGCGGCGCAGCCTTCCCGAGATCGCCGAGCTGGACGCCCTGGCCCGGGAGCTGTCGAAGCTGGAGGACGAGCGGGTCCGCGCCCAGGTCGCCGTCGATGATCTCGACCGGGACATCGCCCGGCTGGAGTCCGACACCGACCAGGTCCGGGCGCGCAAGCGCAAGGACGAGGACCGGCTGGTCGGCGGCGGATTGCCGGCCCGGGAGCTGACCGCCCTGCAACACGAGGTCGAGTCACTGACCCGCCGCCAGGGCGAGTTGGAGGACGCCGAGCTGGCGCTCATGGAGCAGCGCGAACAGGCCCAGGCCAACCTCGACGGCGTCACCGAGCGGCTCTCCGCCACCCGCGCCAACCGGGACGAGGCACAGCGCCGCCACGACGAAACGCTCGCCGGCATCAGCCGCGACGAGGAGTTCCATCGGACCGCACGTCAGGCCGTCGTCGCGGATCTGCCCGGGGATCTGGTGAGCCTGTACCTGAAGGTGCAGGACAGCGCCGGGGTGATGGCGGCGGCGTTGGTGCAGGGCGGTCGGTGTGGCGGTTGCCGGATCGAGTTCTCCGGCAGCGAGCGCGCCCGACTCAAAGCCGCCGCCGCCGACGAGATCACGCGCTGCGAGGACTGCCGTCGGATCATGGTGCGTACCAGCGAGTCCGGGCTGTGACAGCGGCCGGCCGTCGGGTCGTCGTCGAAGCCGATGGCGGCTCCCGGGGGAATCCGGGACCGGCCGGTTACGGCGCGGTCGTCCGGGACGCCGGGACCGGCGAGTTGTTGTCCGAGCGGGCCGAGGCGCTCGGCGTCGCCACGAACAACGTGGCCGAGTACTCCGGACTGGTCGCCGGCCTGGAAGCGGCGGCTGAGGTGGGCGCCGCCGAAGTTCATGTTCGGATGGACTCCAAACTGGTCGTCGAGCAGATGTGCG
This sequence comes from Pilimelia columellifera subsp. columellifera, assembly GCF_039532605.1. Classification (NCBI taxonomy): domain Bacteria; kingdom Bacillati; phylum Actinomycetota; class Actinomycetes; order Micromonosporales; family Micromonosporaceae; genus Pilimelia; species Pilimelia columellifera. The sequence continues at coordinate 6,770 of NZ_BAAARY010000007.1, read as the reverse complement.
GCCGGTGGCAGATCAAGAACGCCGGCCTGCGGCCGCTGGCGGCGCGGGCCGCCGCGCTGGGCCGGCGGTTCTCGACCGTGTCGTACGAGTGGATCCCGCGCGCCGAGAACATCGAAGCCGACCGGCTCGCCAACGAGGCCATGGACGCCGCCGCCGGCAGGGCAGTCAAGCCGAGGACGCCGCTGGAGGTCACCGAGCCGCCTCCGCAACGGACGTCGTCCGTCGGGGACGCCACCACCCCGTCCCTGGCCCCACCGGCGGATCCCGCCGACGCGCTGACCGGCTGGACCCCGCCGCCCAGCGACGAGCGGCTGCGCCTCATCATCGTCCGGCACGGCGAGACCGACTGGACCAGGCAGGGACGGTACGCCGGCCGCGCCGACATGCCGTTGAGCCGGCACGGCCGGGCCCAGGCCGCGGCGCTCGCCCGGCGCGTCGTCGCGCTCGACGACCGGATCACCGCGGTGGTCAGCTCCCCGCTGGGCCGGTGTGTGGCGACGGCGGAGACGATCGCCGCCGCCAGCGGCGGCGGGCCCGTGACGGCCATGGCCGACCTGGTCGAGTGCGACTTCGGCGACTGGGACGGTCTCACCTTCGTCCAGGTCGGGCAGAAGTGGCCGGCTGAGCACCGGGCGTGGCTGGCGTCCCCGGCCGTGGCCCCGCCGGGAGGCGAGTCGTTCCAGCAGGTCGCCGTTCGCGCTCGCCGGGCGCTGGCCGCGATCCGGTCCCGGCATCACACCGGGACGGTCGTGCTGGTCAGCCACGTCTCGCCGATCAAACTGCTGCTGCGCGACGCGCTCGCCGCTGGTGACGCCTTCCTGCACCGGCTCTACCTGGAGCCGGCCGGCATGTCCATCGTCGACACCTGGCCCGACGGCGGGGTGGCCGTCCGGTGTGTCAACGACACCGCCCACCTGCCGCCACGGGCCGGCTGAGCGCCCGGCCGTGCCTGGCGGCGGCAGCGTGTCACGGACCGAGCAGGATCTCCAAGTCTCGTACGGCGATCTCGGCCAGGTCAGGCAACTGCTCCGGGTCGAGGCGGACGCCGCGAAGGCTGATGAGCCCTGACAGCTCGGCGACCCTGCTCCCACGCAGGTCGGTTCCCCGCACGTCGGTGTCGTCGAGAGCCAGTCGGGTGAGCGTGCATTCGTCCAGGACGACGTTCGGCAGCCGGCACGCGGTCAGGGCGGCGTCGACCAGCACGCAGTCGGTGAAGGCGACCGGTCCGGCGGCCTGTACGTGGTCGAGGACGGCGTAGTCGAGCCGGCAGCCGTCGAACACGACGTTCTTGAGCGTGACCTCACGCAGCCGGATGCCGGTCATGCGACAACCGGTGAACGTGGCGCGGTCGACGGTGACCCTGTCCCACCGCGCCGACGACAGGTCGCATCGGACCAGCTCGGTGCGGTCGAGGGCCGTCGCCCTCCACTCGCTGTCGCTCAGGTCGACGCCGACGAGGCGGCTGCCTGTCACCCGCCCGCCCGCCATCGTCGTGTGCGACCAGTCGTCGCCGTCGTGCAGCTCCTCGAAGATCTCGTCTTCCGGCGCGCCTTCCACCGGGTCGAGGTCGTCATCGTCCAGCCCCGGCAGCAGGATGGTCAGGTCGCGGATCTGGCGGTGCTTCACGCTCGGTCTCCTTCGGTCGGGTCCCAGCCAGTGTGGTCCTGCCCGGCTCGGTAGCGCGACGGCCCTGGCGCGCCGTCCCCGGGTTGGAGGAACTGGGCGTAGTGGGCCCGGCGGCGGATGATGGTTTCGGCGTGACTGCACGGGATCGGCTGGCCGCAGGAGCAACAGCGGTGTGTGCCCGGCCGGTGTTGGCTGAGCAGTTCGTCGGCGGCGGCGACCTGCTCGCCTGCGAAGACGCGAAGCTCATCGCGGGTCATCGGCATTTCGCGTCCCTTTCCATCGGCGCGCGGCGCCGTGCGCTGGCGTGGGATGACCGGGCTCCGTCCGATCACCCGGCCAGCTGGGGCGGGTCCCGGAGATGCTGCGGCGGCGAACATGACTACCTCCACGGCCGGCTGTCCACGCGAGGGGTGGCGCTGGGTTCGGAGGCGCTGACCAGCCCGGTCGCGGGGGACCGCGGGCTGATCGGCGCCGGCTCATCAGACCCGCGTGATCTTGACTACAGAACGCCACTGGCCTGTCACCATTCAACTGTGAGTCTGCCCAAAAGGCAATGCCATGTCTGATGTAGATAATCTAGTCCGTCTACATTAAGCGGGCGTGTTTCGAGATGTTGCATTCAAGTGTGGGCCTCTGTCCCCCACCCATGCCGCCGTGTTTTACTTGGGCATCACATCTGCCCATCCCCTGGGAGGTGAGCGTGACCGACCTACATGGATCGACATTGCTTCGCAGGCACATCGGGCGTCGGTTCGAGGCGCTGCGGTTGCGGGCCGGCCTGACTCAGGCGCAGGCCGCCGAAGCTTTGGAGCGGGGGCGCGCCACGATCGGGCGGATCGAAGACGGCGACGAGCGGGTGCGCTTCCGGACCAACGACGTCAGGGCGATGCTCGACCTCTACGGAGCGCCTGAGGCCGAACGTGAGGTGCTGCTCGGCATGACGGCCGAGACCCGCAACGGTCGGCACAAGAGCTGGTGGCACGACTACACCGAGACAGAGCTTCCGAACTGGTTCGGGCTCTACGTCTCGCTCGAAGACGGCGCCGAGACCATCCGCCAGTTCGAGGCCGAGCTGGTGCCCGGCCTGCTGCAAACCCGCGCGTACGCGGAGGAGCTGACCGGCATCCCCGACGGGTACCTCGATGCGCAGGAGCGCGAACGTCGGGTCAACGTCCGGATGGAACGGCAGTCTGTCCTGACGCGCCCGCGGGCGCCCCGGTTGGACGTCATCCTCAGCGAGGCCGTGCTGCGACGCGAGGTCGGCGGCGCTGCCCGGATGGCGGACCAGCTCGACTCACTCATCGAGTCGAGCAAGCAGGCCAACATCTCGGTACGGGTGGTTCCGTTCGCGGCCGGAGTCCACGGCGGCATGGCCGCCGTTGCCCCATTCACCATCCTCGATTTTCCCGTAGACCGGCTCAGCGGCGAGCCGATCGAACCGCCAATGGCCTACGCCGAGTCTCTAACGGGAGCCATGTACCTCACGCGGAACGATGAAGTCCGCGCCTACCAGGGTGTCTGGAACGATCTGGAACGCCGAGCTCTGGACGAAACCTCGTCGAAGGACATGATCACCACCATCTGTAAGGAGTACACCAGTGGCTGACCTCACCGGAGCTGCCTGGCGTAAGAGCCAGCGCAGCGGCAACGGCGGCAACTGCGTCGAGGTCGCGGACAACCTGCTCGCCAGGGAGGGTCGGGTCTTCGTCCGCGACAGTAAGGAACCCGACGCCGGCACGCTCGCCTTCACCCGCGCCGAGTGGACCGCCTTCATCGGCGGCGTCCGCGACGGCGAGTTCGACCTGTAGACCGCCCACTCTGGCGCACGGCGCCCTCGCCTAGCGAGGGCGCCGTGGCGCACCAATCGCATCGCCGCTCCTGGACTGGACGTACCGTGAGCCGGTGACCAGCTCCGTCACGGCCGACACGGCCGCCTTGACAGGGTCATCGCTGAGTGGTCAAGATCCGCTGTGGATGACGTCCCACGTATCGACGCTGCGGTGCTTCGGGTCAGCGCCGAAGTGAGGGCAGCGGCGGCGGAGTGTCCGATGAATGGACAGTCCCCAGCCCAGCATCAAGATCGAATTACGCTACGTGGCATTGGGTAAGTCCGTTGCTTCGTCGATGGGTCCCCGTGATGCTGTCCAGATGGACGTGGACGCTGCGGTGCGGGACTGGCGAAGCAATGGTTTTGTGATCCTTCCGGGTTTTCTGGATGCGGAGGAGGCCGGGCCGGCAGCCGCTGAGCTGGGCCTGATGTTTCCGTCGGCGGAGGGCTTCCACAGCGGGAGTGACCCACGCCGGGAGCGGTTTGTTGGTGAGGAGTTCGCCGGGATCGACACCTTTCCATTCGCGAGCGCCGAACTCAACTTGCTCGCCGTACACCAACGCATCCTTGGCCTGGCCGAGGCGCTGCTGGGAGATGACGACCTGCTCATTTACGGGGCCGAGGCCTGGGCCAAGTACACCGGGCCTGCGACTACGACCAGGACATGCATCGGGACTACCTCAACCACACCCTCCTGGTGCCCAGCACCGCTCCCGGTTGCCGACAGCTGGAGATGTTTGTGTTCCTTACCGATGTGCCGGAGACACTCGGCCCGCCGCACCTGGTCTCTCGCCGGCACAGCGCCCACCTACCGTCCATGCCGAACTGGTACCTGCGGCCGGGACGGGGCGGTTCCTCCTTCGAGGCTGACGGCGGCGGCGCGGAGCTCTATCGGGCTGCGGTCTCGGGCGCCGGTCCGGCGGGCACCGCCATCGCATTTGAGGCTGGAACCTTCCACCGAGGTACGCAGCTGACCGCGCCTGGGGGTGCCCGGTACAGCATGCATTTGTGCTTCCGTCCGGCCCACCTCCACTGGGGCCAGCGCGTCGGTTGGGCCGCCCGTAGCTACTCGCGCGAGTGGGTGGAGTTCATCGGCCGGGCCACCCCGCGCCAATTGCAGGTCTTCGGATTCCCACCCCTGGGGCACCCGTACTGGACGCTGGAAACCCTCGCCGGCATGGCCCAGCGCTACCCGATGCTCGACCTCACCCCCTGGCACAACCACCGCCAGGCGTAGCCCCAATGCGGCTACTTGAGCGCAGCTGATCTTGGTATGGAGCGAAGCCGGAATGCGAATCAGAACGGTGCGGGGCCGCTACCGGTGAGTGTCAGGAGGATCTGCGTCGCGAGCAGCTTCCGGACGCCGGTGACGGACACCGACCCGATCTGGTCGTACGGCAGTTCCAAGGAAAGCCCCTCGCCAGCGTTGCGGATGTCTGCGCTGGTCTGGTCCGGACGGAACGTGCCACCCCAGCCCTCGATACCTCCGCGCTGATTGGTGCTGAGCGAAGCCGTGCCGGCCACCTGGGTGCCGTCGGCGCGGGTCAGCCTCGCCGGACCGGAGTAGGTCGTCATGATGGGCAACGGTAACCGGGGCTCCCGCAGCATCGCGGCCCACCCGTGGGTGATCTGGCGAGCATCTGCCCCCCGCCTCGACGAACATTCGATGCACGACGGCCCCAGGCAGCGCGCACGCTCTGTCAAGCGCCGGGTTTGATGGAGGGTGTGATCACCCGCTCGTGACGAGTTCGGGCGCGGTCTGTTGGTGGTAGTTGATCTCGTGCTCGACGGGCGGGAGATGGCCGAGTTCGCCGTGGAGGCGTCGGTGGTTGTACCAGTCGATGTACTCGGCGACGGCGATCTCCACATCGTCGACGCTGCGCCAGGGCCCTTTGTTGCGGATCAGTTCGGCCTTGAAGAGCGAGTTGAACGCTTCGGCCATGGCGTTGTCGTAGCTGTCACCGACGGTGCCGACTGAGGCGACCGCGCCGGCCTCGGCCAGCCGGGACGTGTAGCGAATCGCTACATATTGGACTCCGCGGTCGGAGTGGTGGACCAGTTCGCTGGTGTCGTGGCCAGCCCGATCGCGGGTCCATAAGCCCATCTCCAGGGCATCAATGGCCAGATCGGCGCGCAGGCTGGTGGACACCTGCCAGCCCACGACGCGGCGGGAGTAGACGTCCAGGACGAACGCGGCGTACACCCAGCCGTTGAAGGTGCGAATGTAGGTGATGTCGGCAACCCACAGCCGGTTCGGTGCCGCCGCGGTGAACGCCCGTTTGACCAGGTCAGGGCGAGTGTCCGGGCCGGTGCCCGAGTGGGTGGTGCGTGGCGGACGTCCGCGCCGGATACCGCGTAGGCCAGCGGCCTTCATCAGCCGTCCGACGGTGCAGCGGGCCACCGGCTGCCCGCCGACACCACCCTGGCGGGCCAGCTCCGCATAGACCTTCCGGACGCCGTAGACGCTGTAATTGCGCTCGTGTACCTGCTCGATGACCTCAGTGACCTGCACGTCCCGGCGGGCCCGCGCCGACGGCGGACGTGACCGGGCTGCGTAGTAGGTGCTCGGGGCGATCTTCACACCCGCGTCGGTGAGCGTGGCGCAGATCGGCTCGACCCCGAAGGTGTCCTTGTTCGCGTCGATGTAGTCGATGATCAGCGGGCGGGGCGGTCGAGCTCCGCCGCGAAGAAAGCCGACGCACTACGCAAGATCCCGTTAGCGCGGCGTAGCTCCCGGTTCTCCCGTTCCAACTCCGCGATCCGCTGCGCGTCGCTGCTCGTGGTGCCCGGCCGCTGCCCACCATCGATCTCCGCGCGCTTGACCCAGCCCCGCAACGCCTCCGGATGAACACCAAGCTGACCAGCGATCCGCCCAATCGCGCCAGCCGCCGCGGCCGGGTCCCGGCGCACCTCCATCACCATCCGAACCGCACGCTCACGCAGCTCATCGGGGTACTTCCTCGGTGCAGGCATCGCTGTCGTTCCTCCCAGGTTTCGATGCCTCCATCAAACCCGGCACGCAACACATCGTCCGCGCAGCCGTCCACCTCACCCACTTCGAATACCGGTACCTACCGAACCCTCGTTGAGATCACCTCAGTGGGCATGCGTCCTATTGGCGACGCTGGCGACGCTGGCGGCGTGGCCTTGGCGAATGGCATCTGGCAGGTGGCCTGTCGTGGCCTATCCACTGAACGTCCCCGACCACCACGACACCCTCATCTGGCTCCCTTCTGTGTCAAGCGGCTAGCCGTTGTGGTGTTTTAGGGTTGGTGGTGGCGGGTCCGGGGTGTGGCTTGTCCGAAGTGCCGGTGTG
>NZ_BAAARY010000006.1:0-169701 GCF_039532605.1 Pilimelia columellifera subsp. columellifera | reverse complement strand
GGCGACGCCGACACCAACACCGAGCCCGAAAAGCCCACTACCGACGCCGCGAGACCGCCGAGTTGATCACGTAACCGAAAAGTACGGCTGTCGTACTAGACAGCCATGAAGGTGATGCCCCGGGGACGCAGTCTGGGGGCTCAGCCTCTGAGTGGACTCGTTGACGTACGCCGCCACGGTCGCCTACCCGGCTCTAGCAAACCGGGGCATCGTCCAGACCAGCTTCATGGCGGACTCCGATCCGCGAGGTTCTGCGCCCACCGGTTGCCCGTGCGCTGTGGGCTGCTACGCGCGGGTCGCGTGGACTGCCGCCGCCGCTGCCCTCCCGGTATCTGCGCCCGCCGACCGCGCTCCTGGAACTGGCCGTCTCTGCGCGGCCGAACGATTCGGTCAACCACCACGAGGGGGATTCCATGCGATCGAAGACGATCGGGTCAGTCCTGGCCGGCGCGGCCACCGCCGCAGCCCTGCTGGGCGCGGCGCCTGCGGAGGCGAACCCCGCCGGCACGACAATCAGGGATGTCGCCACCTTGCTGTGCCTGGACAGCAACTACGCGGGCGAGGTCTACACGCTGGGATGCAACGGCGGCAACTATCAGAACTGGCGCCAGGTCCGCGGGACATACGGCACGAAGTTCGTCAACTCCCAGACTCACCGGTGCCTGGACAGCAACGCCGCCCGGCACGTCTACACCCTCGGGTGCAACGGAGGGTCGTATCAGGAGTGGCGGGTCCGGCGGTTCCACTGGGGCTGGGAGCTGACGAACGTCGCCACCGGCTTCTGCCTTGACAGCAACGCCAACGGCCATGTGTACACGCTTGGTTGCAACGGCGGGAACTTCCAGCGCTGGGTCTGGTGACCAGAACCGGCCCCGTCGCGTGGCGAGGACAGCTGCCGTAGGGCGGCCGCCAATGCGGCCGGCTTCTGCCGCTTCCTATCATTGATCCGCAGGGTCTTGCGTAACCTCGGGCGGGCACAGCAGCCACTCGTACAGTTCGCGGTGGCGGAACTGGTAGGCGGCGCCGGAAACCCGCAGCACACCGATGGCGGTGGACCATTCCAGGAACCGTCCCATTCGCACCGGCGCCACTCGATGGGCCGCCGCGACCATGAGGCCAAGGTGGTACCGGAGAACGGCTGTTCCGGGCTCCATCGCCAGGAAGAACACACAGGACCCCGCCAGCGAGATGACTGCCGCCACCCAGGGACGGGCCACCAGGCAGAAGGTGGGAACACTGGTCGAGGCGCGGGCGAACAGGTGGATCGCTTGGGCCCGGGTGGCCCGGCGCACCGCCCGGATCGGGGTCGCCACGTTGACGTCGGTGGCCCACGAGGTGGACATGGACGCGGCGAGCCGGGCGAACCCGTTGGCGACGGCGCCGACCAGCGCGGCAGCAACAGCCACGGCCAGGCCGAATCCCTGGCTGCGCACCACCGTCCCGATGGCGTACAGGGCCAGCAGATACAGCAGGTAGCTCGGGTAGCCGGTTCGTGCGCCGGCGCCGAACGCCCGGACGCGCTGTCGCCAAGGGAGCTGAATCCGGGCCGCGTCGTGGAGCTGCGGCCAGGCTAGCCGGTAGCAGCGAACGCTGACGGCCACGCCGACAATGCCGCCGGTCGCGGCGGACAGGTAAGCCCACCAGCCACCGGTGCCCTGAACGATGGCGAAGTCGCCGATCATGCTGAGGGCGAGGGCGGCCAAGCCCACGAATACAGCCCCGAGAGAGAGCGAGAAGGCGCACGCCAGGTGCACAATCCGTAGCCGCAGCGGCGAGGTGAGCGCCCAGAGCAGGTGCGGCGCGAGTTCTCCGCGCGCCTCAGCCGGAGCGTCTGGCCGCTCGCTCATGCGGTGCTGATGCTGGGCGAGCGCGCGTAGCCAGCTGACTGCCCGCTCCGGCGCCGGGTGCGGTCGTATCCATAGGTACCGCTGGTCCAGCAGCGCGGGTCGGGGCCAGCGGGGTCGACGTGGCAGGCGCCGTCGCGCCGATCGGGACTTCCGGGCGGCGATGGCGACAGCGGCGGGGATGAACTGGGTCAACAGGGTGCTGTGCAGCTCGCTGGCCCGTACGTCGTCGGTGGTCGGGTCCTCGGTCGGGTCGTCGGTGAGCAGGATCGACGGCGCCAGCAGGGTCGGCATGACGGTGGTGGCGAGCACCAGGCGCCATGGCGTGGCCAGGACGCTGCGGGCGACGCGGCCGGCGGGCGACCCGAGCTGGCTGATCACCGGTTGCCAGGCGGCCAGCTGCTCGGTGTCGTGCTCGAAGGTGCTGGTCAGGTAGTCGCGAATGGTATCGGGGGTGATCGGCGAGATGGTGAGGGTGGTGGCGCCAGCGAGTCGTGCGGCGCTGTTTCCGGCCGCGGGAGTCGTCGCGGTCAATTGCTGGTAGTAGTCCTCCCGACTGGTGACCACCACCGGGTACCGGGCGGTGACACGCTGGAGTTGGTTCAGTTCGTGCAGCAGGCCAGCGCCGTGCCGGCGGCCGGCGTCGTCCTCGCCTGCCAGAGTGCCCAGCTCGTCCAGTCCGTCGATGACCGGCAGGATCATCCGGTTCTTGACCAGGTCATCGGCCGCGGCTGCGGGGACCCCGTAGTCGGTGCGGATGCTGGCGGCGAACCAGTCGAGCAGGTCCCGGCCGACGGTCCAGGTGGCGGCGCTCAGGCGTACCGGGATCAGCGCTGCGGCACGGGTCCTGGCCCGCTCGGCGAGTTTGACCACCAGCTGCTGGCAGGTGACGGTCTTGCCGGCGCCCGCTGCGCCCAGGAGCACCAGCCGGCTACCTCCGCGCGAGGGTCGCAGCCGCGTCATGACCTGGTAAAAGTCGTGGTGTTCGCCGTTCGGGCCGATCATGGTCAACTCGATCAGCGGGTGTCCCTGCCGCGCCGCTTCCAGAGCGGCGGTCTCCACCAGCACCACCCGGTTGGCCAGGAGCTGCCGGGGATCACTGGCGTCGGATGCCCGGGCGGAGCCCTGGATATACACCTTCTGGGTGTGCCCGACACCCCCGGCGATGACGCCCCGGCTGTGCCGGGCGTCGATGTGGCGGCTCGACGACCGGGCCATCGGACAGCCGCTTAGTTGATCGTGACGTTCTGGGTGTTGCCGACGCCGCCGAACATCGCGCCCTTGCTGAATCTGGCGTCGATCGACGTGTTCGTGGCGCCATGGATCGAGATCAGCATCTGACGGGCAGCCTGGACCACCTCGGGGTCGTCGACGGCGCCCGCGGCCAGCAGGTGCGGCTCCAGCAGCTGCCGCACCGCCTGCGCCTCGGTCATCTCACCCTGCAAGGCCGCCAACGCGGCCTGATCACCCCGGAACAGGGTGATCAGCCGGGACCGCAGCCGGTCGAGTGCCTCCCGCGTCGCGGCGGTCGCGGTGTCGGTGACCGCCGCGACGCCGCCGGCGACCAACGCCCCGACTATCAGGTCCACGCCGTCGGCGTAGTTCGCGAGTTCCATGCCACATCCTCTGGGCGAAACCGTGGAAGCGATAGGGGCCAGACCTGCCACACTCATGGTGTCCAACATGCACAGTCGACATCTGGTTACGGCTCCCCGCCACGTTCTTGGCGGCAGGTCTGACGCTGCGAGGAGGCCAGGTTCGAGCGAACCCGCGCCTCCAGTTAGCTGGACCGGACCACAGTCACTGTGGATCTTTCGATACTCGGAGTGACTGCGTGGTACGTCGTCGGTACAGTCGAGGACTCCGCGTGCGAGGGGTCTGCGTGTGAAGAAGCTACGCCATGAATTCGACCGACTCGGGCTGTTGGTCGCTGGCACGGCAGCGGTGCTGCTCAGCGTCAGTGACCTGACGGGAATCATCGACCTGCCCCTACTCAGCCGGAGCACGCCGAAGTTCGCGCTGCTGGTATCCGGGATGACCCTCATGATCGTCGCCAGCACTCTCACCACAGCCGGCCGCCTCACCCACGAGCGGCTGGCCGCGCTGCGCGACCTGATCGTCGGGCAGCAGCGGGCCGGGCAGCGGGAGGCCGCGGCGCTCCAGCGGGCGACCGCCGACCAGTTGGCGGCCATACGCGTCGAGCTGCTCGAACAGCTACGGATCAACCACGCCGCCATCAGCCGGGCGGTGGTGGCGCAGCTCCCGGAGCTGCTGGAGCAGACCGAGCCCTCGGTGTTGCGGATCTACCGGCCCTACCTGGAAGACATCTTCCGGACGCCAGCCCGGGTGCTGACCGAGGGGCGGTTCCGACTGGAGAGTGTGGACCAGCAGCGCAGCTTCCACCGGCGTGCCTTCGACCAGCACCCGGGCGGGCACTTCCTCGCCACCAGCCTGCCCACCAGGCGCTACTTCTGGCAGTCCGACTACGTCGAGCGGGCGATGGCCGGATTCGTGGCCGGCGGCGGGATCATGGAGCGGGTGTTCTTCCTCCCCCACGGCGCCGACACCCTCGCCGACCCGGAGTGCCGGGCGATCATCGATGCGCATGCCGAGATGGGGGTTCGGGTATCGGTTCTGGACGTGTCCCGGGCGCCTGTGCCCACCCACCGGTTCTTCTTCGCGGCCGCCTCCGGCGCCTTCGCCTGGGAGGCGCTGCGCGGCCCCGACGACCAGATCACCTCGTTCGAGGTGACCGCCAACCAGGTCGACACCCATCGCTATCTGGAGCTGTTCGACCAGATTCGGAACATGGCCGAGCCCTACCGGCCGGGCCTGGCGGCCGCCCGCCAGATCGGCGGCCCCTGCGCCGTGGCGGTGTCCCGGGAACCGGCCGCTTTCACCGAGTTCGAGCGGAGCGGCTGGCAGCGAGCCGCCCCGGTCTACGCGAAAGTATGGTCGCCGCTGACCCGGCAGAGCAACGACAGCGTGCTGGACGCTCTGGCGGCCGACGCGGACACCACGCTGTTGGACGTGGCCTGCGGCGTCGGAGACCTGACCGCCGCCGCGGCCGACCGCGGCGGGACCGCGACCGGCGTCGACTTCTGCCCGGCGATGCTTGGACTGGCCAGGCAGCGGCGCCCGGAGCTGACGTTCAGTGGGCAGGCGGCGCAGCAGCTGGCGTACGGCAGCGAGCGCTTCGACGCGGTGGCGATGAACTTCGGCCTCCTGCACGTCCCGGACCCCGAGGCGGCGCTGCGCGAAGCGTATCGGGTCCTGCGGCCGGGGGGCCGGTTCGCCTTCACAGTCTGGGCGGAACCGGCGGAGGCGGTCGCCTTCGACTGGATCCTCCGGGCGGTCGCCGACTGTGGCGAGCAGGCGACGGTGCCGCACGGGCCGGACTTCTTCCACTTCGGCCGGGCCTCGGAATGCCGGGTGGCGCTGACCACCGCGGGGTTCGCGGCCGTCAACGTCGTACGGCTGGACCTGGACTGGCGACTGTCCTCGTCACGTGCGGTGTACCCGGCGTTCCACGCCGGCACCGCGCGTATCGGCGGCCTGCTACGACAGCAGAGCCCGGCGGCGCAGGAGCGGATCCGGTCGCGGGTGGACGACTCGGCACGGGAGCTGGCGGGCGGGGACGGGGAACTGGTCGTCCCGATGCCCGCCGTGATGGCGTACGGCGTCAAACACTGACCAGCCTGCCGTCGTCCGGCAGGTGGCCACCGCCGGCCCGACCTTGTCGGCCCCGCTGAGCACACTGATGCAGGCAAGACGGGTCGTTAACTACCCTGGAGGCGTGACAGACGACAGGAGTCGGCCCGCTCGGGTGGGGGACGTGCATGAGCTGGCTTTGGCCATGCCACACGTCACCGTTGACTGCGGCAGTGGCGACAATCCGGTCTACCAGGTGGGCGGGAAGTCGTTCGTCTTCTTCCGTAATCCGCGGCCGGACGCGATCGACCCGACGACCGGCGGGCGGTATACGGACGTGATCGTCTTTTGGGTTCCGTCCGAGGCGGACAAGCAGGCGCTGACGCAAGATGAAGCGTCGCCGTTCTTCACCACCGCGCACTTCAACGGCCACCCTTCGGTTCTGCTGCGGGCCGCCCGCGTCGGCGAGCTGACCCACACGGAGCTGGCCGAGGTGGTCCAGGACGCGTGGCTGTCGCGCGCGTCAGCACGCCGACCGGCAGCGTGGCTGAACGAGCACCCGCCGACGTGATCGACGCTCGGCGACAGGTGCGCCCGCCCACCCCTCCATGACGATCACCTCGACGGATACTGGCTATTCGACCGACACGGTCGTAGTGACGGTCGCCTGTTCGATCTCGGAAGTGCGTATGGTCAATCTGAGTTGCCAGTCGCCAGGCACCGGAAAGTTGATACCGCCAAGGCCCTGATTGCCGAGCAGGGGCGCGACCGGGTTGTCCATAGGCTCGATGCCCTTGCTGGGCAGCGCGGCGGTGACCTTCCACTCGGCCACGTTGAGTGGCTTGCCGTCGGGTGTGTAGACGAAGCCGTGGAAGGTGTTGTTCTCCCCGAGCTGCACGGGGAAGATCTCGAACTGCACGGCGTACAGCGGGCTGTTGAGAGTGGTCACGAATCCTTTGGCTTTCGCCTGCGCGGTGACTTCGATGGCCGCCAATCGCGCGGGTGTGGTCTGCGCCAGCGCGGCGCTGGCTGCCAGGATCACCGCGGCGAGGCCCAACTCGCCCCATACCGACCGTCGAAGCGACGTCGCGTAGGAGGAGCCCCTGCGTCGGCGCGCCAGCCGCCGGGAAATGACCGCGACAGCCAGTACGCCGGCCGTCAACGCCAGTTTGGCGATGATGAGCCGTCCGTAATCGGTCTTCAGTAGAAATTGTGGTGCGCCGACCTGGACGAGGGCCTGAATGACTCCGGCCACGACCAGACAGCACACCGCCGCGGCGGCCCAACCTGACCAGACAGGAAGGATGATGTGCAGCTCCCGAGGGTCGGCCCGGCGCAGGAGGAAACCGGCCAGTAGCGCCAGGCCGCCCAGCCACACCGCCATGCTGATCAGATGGGCCATGTCTGCTGCCACCATGACCGCGGAGAGCGGAGAGGCGATCTGATGGCCTGCCAACGGCCACGTCGCTGACCCGGCGAGCAGGACCGCGACCAGGCCGATCCGCGTCAGCCTCGATCTGTCTGCCCTGAGGCTCGATCTTTCTGCCCGGAGGACCTGGCGGACCAGCACGGCGGCGACGGCGATCAGGACCAGGCGGGCGAGCAGCACCGTCCCGAACGGGCTGAGCGTAACCTGACGCAGTTCCGCGGCCGAGACATCGAACAGAGCCGCCCCGGAGCTGTACGGCGCCTGTAGCCACAGCGACGCCAGGGTCGCGACCGTCAACAGCCCGAACCCGGTCCCAACCATGCGCAACGGTCCACGCTTGGATAACCGCCGCGGCCACATGACGAGCAGTATCAGGAACGGACCGATCGCGAGGGTCAGGCCGACGTAGCCGAGGTACCTGGCGACCGCGGCTGCTGTCTCCACGGTCGGGTTCACCCCCGCGTCCTCGGCAGGCGGTCGAGCTTTTGACGGGGCGCCGACAGAGAAAGCGAACGCGCCGGAAATCGTATGACTATCGACCGACACGATGCGGTAGCTCACCACGTACGTGCCAAGCGGCCGGTCCGCCGCCCGGATCGCGATGGACAAGCGCCGACCTTCGCTGACAGGGTCGCCGACGCTGATCCGCTTCCCGTCGGGCGCCACCACCTGGGTTCTGCCCGGCGCCGGGACGACCGGTTCGTTGAACACCAGCACAACCGTCGATGGGGCCTGTGGGATGACCGATCCCCGCGTCGGCGTCGTCGCCGTCAGAATCGCGTGCGCGCTTGCCGGCTGCGCCGGCCCGACCAGGACCGACAGCGCGCCGACGATCGCCAACGCGGCAGCAGCAGCCCATCGTGGCAGTCGCGGCGGTCGGCGGAGACGGGTCACGTCCCGGCGACGGCTGCCCCTGGACAAGGGTCCAGGGGTGGCCGTAGAGGCTTCCGGTCAGACCGGAAGAATCCTGGCATCGGTGGGTCAGACATGCCCGAAGAACAGGCTGCCAGGCGCGTCCGGGTCGTTGGAGAGATAGTGCTCACGGATCGAGCGGATGAACTCCTGCCGTGAGATCGCGCCGTCGCCGTCGGTATCCAACCTGGTGAACGAGTCCATCGCATCGGGCGCGTCGCTCCTCCACACGTCCCTCAGGAAGCGGGCGAACTCGTCCTTGCTGATCTCGCCGTCGCCGTCGCCGTCGATGACGTCGAAGATCGCGTGGCCGCCGCCCTCGACCACGTTGAGGCGGCTGGTATCGATGACCGCGAGACGGTTGGCCGTGACGAACTGCTCCTTCGTGAGCCGGTCCGCTTCGACGCCCGAGTGGCGCAGCAGCTCCAGCCAGTAGATCTGGGTGAAGGTCTGGAGCGCCCGCGACCGGCGGTCGCCCTTATCGAGCCTGTATGCCTGGATGTAGCGGTCAGCGAGCTGCTGGTAGTCCGTCCAATCCACGTAGCCGTCGTGGTTGGCGTCCATGGTGTCGAAACTACGTTCGAGCTTGATGCTGATGATGTCCTGCATCGTCCTGGTCAAGGGCCGACTCCTTCCATGATGTCTTCCACCGGTTCAGTAGAAGAACCCCCATGGACGCGGACTAAACCCAGTTCGGCGACTAATCGTCCTCTGTTTGTCCCGGCTGAGGTCAGAACAGCGGCCCCGACGGCTGCCCGGCTACTGGTCAGGGAGTTGCTCGGCGAGCGCCATCCACTGTTCCTCGGTGGCCTGGATCTCCGCCGATACGCTTTTGAGTTGCGCGTCAAGGACCGCTAGCTGACTGAAGTCAGCGGCGGCCTGGGCGAGTTGTTCGTGGAGGGTTTTCTGTTTCTGGGTCAGCTTACTGACCTGCCGCTCTAAGCGGGAAAGCTCTTTACGTCCCTCGCGGACTTTCGCCGGGGTCAGCCCGCTGCTTTCGGCGGCACGGTCAGCCTGGCCGCCGGGCTGGGTTGACCGTGATTCGCCCACGCCGAACTGGGCCGCCGAACCGCTGGCCAGGCGGGTGAGGTACTCCTGCACTCCGCCGGGTAGGTGGGTGAGGCGGCCGTCGCCGAGCATCCCGAACACGTTGTCGGTTACTCGTTCGATCAGGTAACGGTCGTGGCTGGCCACGATGATGCTTCCCGGCCACGAGTCGAGCAGGTCCTCCAGCGAGGCGAGGGTGTCGGTGTCCAGATCGTTGGTCGGTTCATCCAAGATCAACACATTCGGTTCGGTGGCCAGTAGGCGCAGCAGCTGAAGCCGACGGCGTTCACCGCCGGACAGGTCCGACACAGGTGTCCAGAGGCGCCGATCGGTGAACCCGAATACTTCAGCCAGCTGCGACGCTGACATGTCACGGTCGCCGAGCTTCACCCGCCGGGCGACGTCTTCGACCGCTTCCAGTAGCCGTAGGTGGCCGGGTAGCTCGGTCAGTTCCTGCGACAGGAACGCCGCCCGTACGGTGGCGCCGACTTTGCAGGTTCCGGCGTCCGGTTCGCGCTGCCCGGCCAGCAGCCGCAGCAGGGTCGTCTTTCCTGCTCCGTTCGCGCCGAGGATGGCGACTCGTTCGCCTGGGCCGACCTGCCACGTCACGTCGGTGAGCAGGACCTTGTCGCCGCCGCGCAGGCTGACGTCCTTGAGGTCGTAGACCTGCTTGCCGAGGCGGGCGGTGGCCATGCGTCGCAGGGACACGGAATCCCGCACCGGGGGCACGTCGGCGATTAACGCGTTGGCGGCGTCGATGCGGAACTTCGGTTTCGAGGTGCGCGCTGGCGGGCCGCGCCGAAGCCACGCGATTTCCTTACGCAGCAGGTTCTGGCGGCGCGCTTCGGTGGTGGCGGCGACGCGTTGGCGTTCGATGCGGGCCAGGGTCCAGGCGGCGAAGCCGCCTTCGTAGGCGCGAACGGTCTGGTCGACGACCTCCCAGGTGGCGTTGCAGACCTCGTCGAGGAACCAGCGGTCATGGGTGACCACGATGACCGCGCCCCGACGGCTTTTCAGATGCCCGGCGAGCCAGGCGACACCGGCGAGGTCGAGGTGGTTGGTCGGCTCGTCCAGAATCAGCAGGTCAGCTGACCGCACGAGAAGTGCGGCGAGGGCGACACGGCGGCGCTCGCCGCCGGACATCGGCCCGACCGCGCTGTCCAAACCGAGGTATCCCATACCCAGGCCGTCGAGGATGGTGCGCACTCCAGTGTCGCCCGCCCACTCATGCTCGGCGCCGAAGCCCTCATCCAGCCAGGCCGTTCCGAGGACGATGTCTCGGATGGTGGCGGTCGCCCCAAGATCCAACCGCTGCGGCAACGAGGCGACTCGTAGGTCTCGGCGGTGGGTGACCCGGCCGTCGTCGGGTTCCTCCTGGCGGGTCAACATGCGCAGGAGGGTGGTCTTGCCGGCGCCGTTGAGACCCACCACGCCGATCATGTCGTCATCGGCGATACCGAGCGACACGTCAGTGAGTAGTTGCCCGACCGGCCCGTAGCCCTTGGAAACCCGGTCCAGGTTGATGATGTTAGCCATATCCGGATCAGACTACTGCCCGCTCTGGGTTCGTCGACCGGCGGCGACGCTGCCATATGAGCAACCACCTACGACGAGGGGTAGGTCAGGCGACCCTGGCGCCGGCCATCGGGCCCTGGACCGCCTCGGCCGAACGGCACGTCCCGGACTCCTTCAGCGCGGCGGCGATGCGGGTGGCGGCATCGCTGGTGCGGGTCAGGAAGACGCAGCTCGGGCCAGAACCGGAAACCAGCCCGGTGAGCGCCCCGGCGGCGACCCCCGCGGCGAGAGTGTCGGCCAGGTCGGGGCGCAGCGACAGCGCGGCGGCCTGGAGGTCGTTGCCCAGGGCCTGGGCCAGCACCCCGGGATCACGCTGCCGCAGCGCCGCCAGCAGCGGGTCGGTGCTGCCCAGCGGAGGCGGCGCGGCCCCCGCGCCGCGGAGCCGGTCCAGCTCCCGGTAGACCTCAGGAGTGGACAGGCCGCCGTCTGCGGCCGCGACCACCCAGTGCCAGTTCGCCGGACGCACCAGCACCGGGCTGACGATCTCGCCCCGACCGGTGCCCAGGGCGGTGCCGCCGTAGACCAGGAACGGCACGTCCGAGCCCAGTTCGACGGCCACCTCGGCCAGCTCCTCGCGGGACAGTCCGGCGCCCCACAGCGCGTCGCAGGCGACGAGCGCCGCGGCGGCGTCGGCGCTGCCGCCGGCCAGGCCGCCGGCCAACGGGATGTGCTTGCGCAGGTGCAGCCGTGCCAGGGCCGGCAGACCGGTGCGCCGGGCCAACGCCCGCGCCGCCCGGATGATGAGATTGCTGTCGTCCAGTACCAGCTCGCCGGCCCCCTCGCCGGCCATGGTCAGCGTCAGGGTGTCTCCCGGGCGGGCGGTCAATTCGTCGTACAGACCGATGGCGTGGTAGACGGTGGTCAGCTCGTGGTAGCCGTCGGCCCTCAGGGGGCCCACGCCGAGGTGAAGGTTGATCTTCGCGGGGACGCGGACGCGCACCGGACCCGAGGGCCGACGCGGACGGTCGTCGTCCGGCCGCCACGCCTCGGTCACGGAACGAGGTCCCGGATCGGCAGCAGTCCCTGGCGCGTCGGATCGGTCGACCGGTCATCAACACGCGCCGGGGCCACGGGCTGCGCGATCATGATCGCCTCCTCCTCGCTGACACGTCGCTCAGCCTACTCGGACGAGGGCATCGGGCAGGGCCGACGGCCGGGTCAGCCCGCGCGCTGCCGGGCGGCGGCGATCGCGGTGAACTCGACGACCGTCAGCTCCTCGCCACGGGCCGTCGGCGGCACCCCCGCACGTTCCAGCACGGCGACTGCGGCCCCCGACCCGCCGGCCCAGCCGGCTAACGCGGCCCGCAGCATCTTGCGCCGCTGCGCGAACGCCGCGTCGACAACCGCGAAGACCGCCCGCCGGTCGGCCCCCGGCGGCGGCTCACGCCGGGTGAAGGCCACCAGCCCGGAGTCGACGTTGGGAACCGGCCAGAAAACGTTCGGCGGCACCCTGCCGGCCGAACGCGCCTCAGCGTGCCAGGCCAGTTTGACGCTGGGGACCCCGTACACCTTCGACCCGGGTCCGGCGACCATCCGGTCCGCGACCTCCTTCTGCACCATCACCAGGCCGCGGCGCAGCGACGGCAGCTCGGCCAGCAGCCGCAACACCACCGGGACGGCCACGTTGTACGGCAGGTTCGCCACCAGCGCCGTCGGCTCGCCGGCGTCAAGCAGGTCGTCGGCGGTGAGTCTGAGGGCGTCGAGATGCCGGACGGTGAGGCGGGCGGCGGCCTCAGCGCCGGCGAACTCGGTCACCGTTCCGGGCAGCGCGGTGGCGAGCGCCGCGTCCAGCTCCACCGCGTAGACGTGTCGGGTCAGCGGCAGCAGCGCCAGGGTCAGCGAGCCGAGCCCCGGGCCCACCTCGACGACGACATCGTCGGCGGTCAGCTCCGCGGCGGCGGCGATCCGGCGGACGGTGTTGGCGTCGTGGACGAAGTTCTGGCCGAGTCTCTTCGTCGGGGCGACCCCGAGGGCGGCGGCCAGTCGGCGGATCTCCGCCGGGCCCAGCAGCGGCGTCACCACGGCCCGAAGACCCGGTCGCTGGTGGCCGAGACCGCCGCGCACAGCTCGTCGACGTCGACGCCTTTGACCTCGGCGAGCGACCGCACGGTAAGCGGGAGCAGATAGGAGGCGTTGGGCCGCCCCCGGAAGGGCGTCGGCGTCAGGAAGGGGGCGTCGGTCTCGACGAGGATCTGGTCCAACGGGGTGATCGCCGCCGCCGCCCGCAGCGGTTCGGCGCTGCCGAAGGTGACGACGCCGGCGAAGCTGAGCAGGTAGCCGCGCCGGACGCACTCGGCGGCGAAGTCGGCGTCACCGGAGAAGCAGTGCAGCACGACGGTGTCCGGCGCGCCTTCGTCGTCGAGGACGCGCAGCACGTCGGCGTGCGCCTCGCGGTCGTGGATGACCAGCGCCTTGCCGTGCCGCTTGGCGATGGCGATGTGGGCGCGGAAGCTGGCCTCCTGGGCGGTCCTGCCCTGCTCGCCGGTGCGGAAGGCGTCCAGGCCGGTCTCGCCGATGCCGCGGACCCGCGGGTGGGCGGCGAGCGCCTCGATCTCGTGCAGCGCGGCGTCGAGGTCAGCCAGCCTGGGGGCCTCGTTGGGGTGCAGCGCCACCGTGGCGACGATCTCGGGATGGGTTTGGGCGAGCGTGGCGCCCCACGCCGACGACGCCACGTCGACGCCGACCTGCACGAGCCGGTCGACCCCCACGGCGGCGGCGGCGTCGATCGCGGCGCGCACCGGCTCGCGGTCGCCCGGCGCGAGGGCGGCGATGCCGGGCTCGGCGACCGTCAGATCGAGGTGGGTGTGGCTGTCGGGGACCGGCACGGCCAGCGGCGGCGGGGGTGGCGGGAACTCGCCGGCGCGGCGGGCGGCGCGCTGCTGGCGCGGCTCAGTGGGCTCACTCATCGCCGCCCAGCATCACACATGCCCGAGGGCCCGAACACGGCCGGGACGCTGCCGGCCGGCGGTGACGCGTGGGCCCGCTGGCGTCACTGTGTGGCCTGCTTGCTCGCGGCGACGGCGGCCGCCACCGCTGCGGCGACGTGGGCTTCGGCGGCGGCCCGGTCGACGCCGAGGCCGGTCAGGACGCCGTCGCCGTTCTCCTGGTCCAGCAGGGCCAGCAGGATGTGCTCGGTGCCGACATAGTTGTGGCCCAGCCGCAGGGCCTGGCGGAAGGTCAGCTCCAACGCCTTGCGCGCCCCGGCGTCGAACGGGATGAGCTCCGGTGACTGGGTGGCCGGCGGGAGGGCGGCGGTGGCGGCGGCGCGGACGGCGTCGGTGGTGATCCGCTGCGCGGCGAGCGCCGTCATGGCGATGGCCGTCGGCTCGCTGGTCAGCCCGAGGATCAGGTGCGCGGGCCCGATCTCGGCGTTGCCAGCCGTGCGGGCCTCGTGCTGGGCTGCCATGACGACGTTTCGCGCCTTGACGGTGAACCGCTGGAAGCCCTGGTTTGGGTCCAGGTCGGAGGGTTCCCCGGGGTCTTTGGCGACGAACCGCTTCTGGGCGGCCTGCTTGGTGACGCCCATGCTGCGGCCGATGTCGGTCCAGGATGCGCCGGAGCGTCGGGCTTGGTCGACGAAGTGGCCGATGAGGTGGTCGGCGACGTCGCCGAGGTGGTCGGCCACCATGACCGCGTCGGAGAGCTGTTCCAACGGGTCGGTACGGGTTTTCTTGATGCCGTCGATGAGGTCGTCGAGGCGGATCGGGTGCGGGTTTCCCACAGGCTCAGTCATTCGTCAACTCTAAGTTGACGGGTGGCGTCTCGTCAACCCTGAGTTGACGATTGCCAGGCGTGCCGGGTCCGGCTATCCGCCCGGTCCATCCACTGTTAACCCCCCCGCCGCCGAACGCCGATACGTTGCGCCGGTGACCGTAGGCTCCGTAATGCGCAGCAGTGCCGCCGCGACGTACGACGGACCGGCGGAGGTCCCGCTCATGGCCCCTGTCAGCCGCGACAGCGGCGGCTGGGAGCACGTCCACCGACTCTCCCAGACTCCGACCCGGCAACCCGACCCGCATCTGGAGCTGATCCGCCAGACCGCGGGCATCCGCCGCGGAACCCGGATGATGAAGGTGCTTTCGGCCCGGCAGGTCACCGGCTACCTCAAAGGCTGGCTCGCCACCGGCTTCTGCTACCGCGAATGGGACGCCGCCGAGCTGCTCCGCTCCCCCGACGGGCTACGACTGCTCCGCACCGACAACGACAGCCACACCGACCGGCCGGACATTGCCTACGTCCTACGGTGGCGGGCGATCGACCCGTCCGACTACACGGTCCCCACGCCCGCCGACCACCTCGGACTCATCACCATGCCGTCCGGCTACCGGGTCGGGCCGCCGGTGCTCGGCACCGGCTTCACGCCCAGCGCGCAGCACCTCATCCCCGAGTTCCTCACCACCGACCTGCTCGACCTCCCGATGCCGGCGCACGCCTCGCTGTTGGCCCACACCGCCGACGGCGACGAGGTCACCCTCTACAGCTACCAGCCCGAGCAGCGCGGCTGGCTGCGGATGGCCGGCGCCCGGTGGCGCGGCCTGCTCGCCGCGCTGGGACCAGCCGCCGACCAGGAGTACCTGCCCGTGCCGACAGCTGACCGGGGCACCAGCCGGCTCATCGGCCAGTTCCGCGGCGACGAACACGACACCGTCGCCGACCCGCCAGAGTTCCGGGTGCTGGCGATGTCACGGGCCGCCCGGTACCCGGTCGAGTCCCTGGTCCGGCGGACCCGCTACGCCAACTGGCGCGGCGTCCGCTGCGCGGTCGTCAGCGACGACGGCGGCTGGGCCCGCCTGCGGCTGTGCCAGCCGGACGCCGACCAGGTCGCCACCCTGGCTGCCCAGTGCCACGAACGTGGCGTCTACGAGACCTGGGCCCCGGTCGGCGACATCAACGAACGCTGGACCACCGACCACCACTATCCGCTGTGACCAGGTCGGCTCAGCGACGGCCCGGCGGGCGGGAGGTGACCAGCCGGACCTTCGCCCCGTCCGACCCGACCTGGACCGCCACGGCCCGGCGGAAGCTGTCCGCGCGCTCGTGCCAGGCGGTGACCCGGCAGGTGGCGGTCTGCACCGTGTGCCGCAGCTTCACCCACTGCCCCGGCAGAACCCGCAGCCGGTAACCGTTGCTCATCGGATCAGCCCGGACGGTGTCCAACGGCAGACCGGTCGTGGCGCTGACCGCCGTCACCGTCGTCGCGGCCCAGTCGTGGGCGGTGACCAGACCGTGAACCGGCACGCCCCGGACAAGCCCGGCGTCCAACCCGACGGTGTCGTCGGCGACCACCTCGACGGTCGCGGCGGCCGCCTCGTCCGCGACGCCGCCCGACCACTGGCGGGCGACCGAGCCGTTGGTGAAGCGCAGCGGCCAGGCGTAGGGTCCGAAGCCACCGGCGACGAAGCGGCCGAAAGCGTCCGTGTTGACGGAGTCGACCCGTACGCCGCTGCCGACCTCGGCGCGCCACGTCACCACCGCCGGCATCGGTTTCCCGGTGGCCTCCGACGTCACCCGCCCCTGGATGACGCCCGCCCGGTCCAGCACGATCGGAGGCGCCGTCACCGTTCCCCCGGCGGTGACGCTGATCGCGGCAGCGGCGCCCCGCTGGCCCACGCCGCCGGACGGGCCGACCCACTGGCGGCCGAGGGCGCTGTTGCGTGGCTCCACGAACAGCTGGTACCGGCCGGGGGACAGAGCCTGACTGGTCGCCGTGCCGGCGGCGGCGGTCGAGAACGGCGCCGGTCGGTCGACGGTGGCGTGGACCGGCGTCGCGTACACCTCGGCGCCCACGACCGGCTCGCCCGTCTCGGCCGCGGTGACGGCCACCGCGATCCGGCCCCCGCGCGGGACCCGCACGACGGCTCGGGCGCTCTTGCCGGGCCGTTCCGCGGCCACCCGGACCGCGCGGACGACCGGCAGGTGGCCGTCGCGCGGGCGCACCGTCGCCTGGTACTCGCCGGGCGCGAGATCGGTGAGGATGAGCGAGCCCGAGGTGGTGCAGCCGCCCGGCGGGCCGCCGGGGGCGTCGTCGGGGATGCGGCTGACGTCCGGGCCGACGAGGGAGGCGCAGAAGTTCGGGACCGGCTGGTCGGACCTGGCGTCCACCGCGACCAGCTCCAGCGTGCGCCCGGGGACGATCCGCTCCTCGACGACGGTGGGCTCACCGGCGCGGACCGTGACCGGATCGGCGGTATCGATTGTCAGCCGGCCGCGGCTGTACTGGCGACGCCCCTGCGGGGTGGCGAAACCAAGTGTGTACTCGCCGACGCTGATCCCGCGGACGGTGAACTGTCCCCGTTCGTCGGTGGTCTCGACGGTGTGGTCGAAGGCCCCGGCGTCGGGGCGGGCGATGACCGTCACGATCCCGCCCTGGATCGGCGCGCCCACGGCGTCCAGAAGCGTGCCGGTGATGTCCCCGGTGGGCAGCAGGGTCTCGTCGAGCGTGCGGGCCGCGCCGGCGGCGACGGCGACCGTGGTCGCCTCGGCCGGGCGGGTCTTGCCGGGCGCCCACTGCGGCATCCCGCGACTGGCGTCGAACGACACCCGGTACGAGCCCGGATACACCCGCTCGATCTCGTAGATGCCGCGCCGGTTGGTGAACGCCTCGTGCATGGGGACCGTGCCGGTGTGCAGGCGCACCGCGACGCCGGGAACCGGCTCCCCAGCGGCGTCCACGACCGTGCCCCGCAGGGACCCGACCGGCAACGTCACCTCGCGGACCTCGATCCGATCGCCGACCGCCAGCTCATGCTCGGCGGCCTGGTCAGCGGCGATCCGGCCGGGCGCCCACTGGACGGCGCCGCCGGTGGCGAACCCGACGCGGTAGGTCCCGGGGGCGACCCGCAGGGTGGCTTTGCCCTCGCCGTCGAGCCGTCCCTCCATCCGGAAGCCGAAATCGCCGAGGGGCTCCACCACCAAGGACCCGACGACGATCGGGAAGCCGTCACCGCCGACCAGCTCGCCGGAGACCACCGCGTGCGGGAGGGCGGTGACGGTGACGGTCGTCTGCCGGCCGCCCCGCACCGTGTAGGTGGCCGCGTCTCCGACCTGCTCGACGCCCGGCGCCCACATGTCCATCCCGTGGGCCCGCAGGAAGATCTTGTACCGGCCGTCGGCCAGATCCGGGAAGACGACGCCGCCGACGTCGTTGGTCGACCGCTCGTCAAGCTTGGTGACGCCGTCGTCGTCGAAGACCATGACCCGCGCGTTGGGCATGGGGCGCTCGGCGCTCTCGACCACGAACACGACGAGCGTGCCGGCGGTGGACGCCGCAGCCGCCACGGCGGGCAGGATGGCGCCGAGCGCCGTCAGGACGACGGCGGCGAGCACGAGCACGAGACGGCTCGACGTGCATCGGCGCATCGCGTTCCAATCGTGGGGGCTACCGACGGTTATATCGATAAACTTGCCCGCCGTCGATCCCAGACGCCTGGAACTGGCCGAACGACCAGCAGGCGAGCGGGACGAATCAGCCCTGATCGCCGCTGGTGGTCAGGCAGGTTCGAGGCGGGCCAGCTCCTCCTCGACCACCAACGGGTCGAGCTTGCGGAACACCGGCGTCGGGGCGGCCAGCGGGGCGCCCGCCACGATCGGCTGCGACTCCCATCGCGCGCCGACGGTGTAGTCGCCGGTGATGATCGGGTAGGCAGGCCCGCCGTCGAGGTCCTCGACCTGCTCGATACGCGGCATCGGGGCGTGCACGCCCTGACCGCCGAGCAGCTCGTGAACCCGCTGCGCCGAATGCGGCAGGAACGGGGTGAGCAACGTGTTCGCGTCTCGGACGACCTGGAGCGCCACGTGCAGGATGGTCCCCATCCGTGGCTTGTCGTCCTCGCCCTTGAGCTTCCAGGGCGCCTGGTCCGACAGGTACCGGTTGGCCTCGGCCACGACCCGCATCGCCTCGCCGACGGCCTGCTTGTGCCGGTGCCGGGCGATGAGATCGCCCACGGCGTCGAAACCGGAGCGGGCGAACGCCAGCAGCGCCTCGTCCTCGGGGGTGAGGCCGGCGGCGTCGACCGGCGGCACGGCGCCGAAGTTCTTCGCCGCCATCGCGACGGACCGGTTGACCAGGTTCCCCCAGCCGGCGACCAGCTCGTCGTTGTTGCGGCGGACGAACTCGGCCCAGGTGAAGTCGGTGTCGGTGGTCTCCGGTCCGGCGACGGCGATGAAGTACCGCAGCGCGTCGGCGTCGTAGCGTTCGAGGAAGTCACGGACGTAGATGACGACCCGGCGGGACGAGGAGAACTTGCGGCCCTCCATCGTCAGGTATTCGCTGGAGACGACCTCGGTGGGGAGATTGAGCGCCCCACGCGCGCCGGGCTTGCCGCCGTTGGCGCCCTCGCCGTTGTAGCCCAGGACGATGCCGGGCCAGATGAGCGAGTGGAAGACGATGTTGTCCTTGCCCATGAAGTAGTAGCTGCGGGCGTCCGGGCTCTGCCAGTAGCGGCGCCAGGCGTCGGGGTCGCCGCTGCGGCGGGCCCACTCGATCGAGGCCGACAGGTAGCCGATGACGGCGTCGAACCACACATAGAAGCGCTTGGTGTCCCAGCCGTCGCGTGGGATCGGCACCCCCCAGTCGAGGTCCCGGGTGATGGCGCGGGGGCGCAGGTCCTCGACGAGGTTGCGGGAGAATTTGAGCACGTTGGGACGCCAGCCCTCGCGGCCGTCCAGCCAGCGGCCGAGGGCGTCGGAGAAGGCGGCCAGGTCGAGGTAGAGGTGTTCGGTCTCGCGGAACTCCGGCGTCTCCCCGTTGATCTTGGACTTGGGGTTGATGAGATCGGCCGGGTCGAGCTGGTTGCCGCAGTTGTCGCACTGGTCGCCACGGGCGCCCTCGTAGCGGCAGATCGGACAGGCGCCCTCGATGTACCGGTCCGGCAGAGTGCGCCCGGTGGACGGCGAGATCGCGCCCATCGCCGTCCTGGCGACGATGTAGCCGTTGGCGTCCAGCGCCTCGAACAGCTCCTGCACCACGGCGTAGTGGTTGCCGGTGGTGGTGCGGGTGAACAGGTCGTACGACAGGCCCAACGCCCGGAGGTCCTCGACGATGTACCGGTTGTACTTGTCGGCGGCCTGCCGGGCGGTGAGCCCCTCGGCGTCGGCCTGCACCTGGATCGGGGTGCCGTGCTCGTCGGTGCCGGAGACCATGAGCACGTCGTGCCCCGCCATCCGCATGTACCGGCTGAACACGTCGGAGGGAACGCCGAAGCCGGACACGTGGCCGATGTGGCGGGGGCCGTTGGCGTAGGGCCAGGCCACCGCTGCCAGAACACTGCTCATGACAGCTCACCCTAGTGACCTGGACGCGACTACGGCGAGCAGGTCCGTCAGGCGGACGCCAGCGACCCCGGGTCGGATAAGTGCGGCGACACGCGGCCCGGGTCCCCCGGCGCGGCGACTGAGCGTAGTGCAATGAGGATCGTGCGTACATCTGCGTCCCGAGCTGCCGAAACATCCCCGGACGAGGTCCCCACCGCGGTTTCGGCGGAGGCCTCGGACACGCCCGACACACCAGGCGCCGACCCGCCGGCCGAAAACTCGGACAGCCCCGCCGGGCCACCGCGAAACGGCTCGGCGGCGACCGGCGCGGGTCCGTGGGGCGGGATGGACGGCGCCGAGAAGTGGTGGCGCGGCGACGACGAGGATGCCGGGCTGCCGCCCGCGCCGCAGGCGCGGCGGGCCGCCGACCCCGCCCGGCCGCCACGGACGGCCGTGGCGCTGGCCGCCCTGGTGCCGCTAGCCCTGCTGGCGGCGTTCTTCAGCTGGGTCGCGGCAACCCCGCTGCTGCTGGCCGCGGGACACGGCGAGGTGGGCACGGCCACTGTCACCTCATGCGTCGGGGACGGCGTCGGCCGTCGTTGCGTGGGCAGGTTCGAGTCGCCGGGGTTCGTCGTCGAGAAGGTGGGCCTGCTGGGCGCGGCGGACGGGGACGCCGGCCGGGTGGTCCAGGCCCGCATCCTGGACCGGGACGAGCCGCACGCGTACGTGGGCGAAGGGGCCGGGCTGCACCTGCGTTGGATCATCGCGCTGCTGCTGGCGTTGGGTTGCGGCGCCGCTGCCGCCTGGGCCACCGGCGCCGGCCGGCTGCCGGACCCGGACGCCCGCCGGAACCTGCTGCTGGGCTGCCTGGCCGGACCGGTCGTGCTGACGATCGGCTTCATCGGCTACGCCTGGTGACGCCCGACGGACCGGTTCGAGCGCTCAGGCCGGCCGGCTGAGCTGGCGGGCCACCAGAGCGCAACGGCGGGCCCCGTAGGAGAGCGCGTACCGGCTGGGGTACCGCAGCAGCACCGCCACGGACCAGTCGGGATGCACGGCGAGGCAGTTGACGTGCCAGTGCCGGTCCCGGTACGGACCGCGGACCGGGTCGTTGCCGATCTGCGTCCAGCCGTTCTTGATCCCGGTGCGGGGGACCACCGCCCGCGGCACGCCGGTGATGATGCCCCAGCGGCCGCCGCCCCAGGTCCGCCACGGCCGGTAGGTGGCCATCGAGCCCTGGACCCGGCGCATCCGGTCGATCAGGTACGGCGTCCAGCGCGGACCGGCGGCCCAGCCGCGCTGGATGCAGTCGCCCATCCGGACGGCGTCCCGGGCTGACATCTGGGTCCGGCTCCACCAGCCCCGGTAGCCGACGTAGGTGTCGGTGAGCCGGCAGGTGATGACGAGCCGCTGGATGACCTTGTCGCGGCCCCCGGCCCGGTAGAGCCGTTCGGCGGCGTTGTCGTCGCTCCAGATGATCGCCCGGGAGGTGTCGCGCCGTTGGACGGGCGTGAGCCAGTTGCCGCGGGCCCGCCGGCGCAGGTAGTCGGCGATGATCCAGACTTTGATCATCGATTCGGTGGATGAGACCGCGGCCCGGTTGGGCGATCCGACGACCTGTCCGGTCCGGCGGTCCAGGAAGGCCCATGAGGCGAACCCTCTGATCGGCAACCGCACCGGCCCGGCCCGCAGCGTCGGGCCGGGGACGGCGCCGGTCCCGGCCGCCGCCGTCGGCGCCGGAGCGACGAGCGACCCGCTGAGGATGAGGGCGGCGAGCAGCTGTGGTCCTGTGCGCATCGCTGACTCCGTCCGCTCAGGGACCGGAAGGCCCAGCCCCGCGGAAGAGAGAATCCTCTTTGCCTTGCCCCAGAGTCAGGATCGGCAAACCGACGTCACGCCGGGGATGCCCCCAGGGCGAGCGCGTAGACCCGCCGACGCGGCGCGCCGAACGCC
Organism: Pilimelia columellifera subsp. columellifera; assembly: GCF_039532605.1. Lineage (NCBI taxonomy): Bacteria > Bacillati > Actinomycetota > Actinomycetes > Micromonosporales > Micromonosporaceae > Pilimelia > Pilimelia columellifera. Next base: position 148,038 of record NZ_BAAARY010000006.1, on the reverse strand, counting down.
TCCGCGACCTCAGCGACGGCGTCCCGGCGCGACGACCCGGCGGCCTCGCGCGCCGCCACCGCCGCCAGCAGCTCCTGGTCCGAGGCCGTCGCCCGCGCCGCCGGGCTGCCACCCACCACTAGCGTGATCTCGCCCCTGGCCTGAGCCGCGCCGGCCCACTCCGCAAGCTCGGCGAGCGGGCCGCGGCGAACCTCCTCGTAGGTCTTGGTCATCTCCCGGCAGACCGCCGCCGGGCGCTGCGGCCCGAACGCCCCGACCAGGTCGGCCAACGCGCCGGCCAGCCGGTGCGGGGCCTCGAACAGCACCACGGTGCGCGGTTCGGTGGCCAGCGCGCGTAGCGCCGCACGGCGCTCGGCCGGCTTGCGCGGCAGGAAACCCTCGAAACAGAAGCGGTCACAGGGCAGCCCCGACAGCGCCAACGCCGTCGTCACCGCGGATGGTCCCGGCGCCACCGACACCGGCAGGCCAGCGTCCAGGACCGCCCGCACCAGCCGGAAACCCGGGTCTGACACGCTGGGCATCCCGCCATCGGTGATCACCGCGACGGTCGACCCGCCGGCGACGGCCGCAACGAGATCGCCGCCGCGGCGGGACTCGTTGCCCTCGAAATACGACACCACCCGCCCGGTGATCTCGACACCCAGGTCACGGGCCAGCCGGGACAACCGTCTGGTGTCCTCGGCCGCCACCACATCGGCGGAGGCCAACGACTCACGAAGCCGCGTCGAGGCGTCCCCGACATTGCCCAGCGGCGCCCCCAGCAACACCAGCCGCCCGCCGACGTTCGTGTCCGACACCGTGACCTCCATCGACGTATGCGCCCCTGAGTGCGACGCGATCACCGCTGCGCAGCCTACGATCGCTGGGTGACTTCGGCACCGGCAACCCAGGCCCCGACGGCGCCCCAGGCGCAGACGCCGCCCGCCACCCCTGACGGCGCGCCCGTCGACGGTGTCCCGGCGATCACCATGCGACGGCTCGTCGCGCCGCCGAACCGCGGCCCCGGCTACTGGTGGTCCTGGGCCGCCACCGCCGGCGTCGCGGCCATCGCCGCGGTGGTCCGCCTGGTCGGCCTGGCCGAGCCCAAAGGAAAGATCTTCGACGAGGTCTACTACGCGACCGAGGCGTGGGCGCTGCTCCAACGTGGCGTCGAGTGGGACCTGGAGAAGGACGAGGTCAAGTACGTCGTCCACCCGCCGCTGGGCAAGTGGCTGATCGCGCTCGGAGAGAAGGCCTTCGGTTACGACGAGTTCGGTTGGCGGATCTCCGCCGCCGTCGCGGGCATCGTGTCGGTGGTCCTGCTGGCGCGGATCGGCCGCCGGCTGTTCCGTTCGACGGTGCTTGGCTGCGCCGCCGGGCTGCTGATGGCGCTGGACGGCTTCCACATGGTGCTCTCGCGCGTCGCGCTGCTCGACATCTTCCTCATGCTGTTCCTGCTCGCCGCGTTCGGCGCCCTGCTGCGCGACCGCGACGCCAGGCGGGGCCAGTGGCTCGCGGCGCTCGCGTCCGGCGTGGACGCCGAGCGCTCCGGCCCGGCCCGTGGTCTGCGAGGCGTGCCCTGGTGGCGGCTGTTGGCCGCGGTGCTGCTGGGGGCGGCGTTGGCCGTCAAGTGGAGCGCGTTGTTCTTCGTGCCGGCGCTCCTCGTCATGGTGTTGTGGTGGGACGCCGCCACCTACCGGACCGCCGGCGCGACACGACCCTGGCGTCGGGCGCTGCGCGACGGCCTGATCTGGCTCCCGCTGTGCGGCCTCGTCGTGTTCGCCGTCTACCTGGCGTCCTGGTCCGGGTGGCTGCTGTCGGACGACGGGTACTACCGGCACTGGCTGGCCAGCGAGGGACGCTCCGAGCCGGCGGTGGTGGGCGCGCTGCAGAACCTGCTGCACTACCACCAGGAGGCGCTCAACTTCCACAGTGGGCTGTCCAGCAAACACACCTACCAGTCGTGGCCGTGGCAGTGGCTGCTGCTGGGACGCCCGGTGGCGTTCTACTGGTCCGGCGACGGACCGTGCGGGGCGGCGTCCTGCGCCGCCGAGGTGCTGCTGCTGGGCACGCCGCTGCTCTGGTGGTCGTTCCTGCCCGCTCTCGGGGCGCTGACCTGGCTGGGCGTGGCCCGGCGCGACTGGCGCGCGGGCGCGATCGGTCTGGGCGTCGCCGCCGGTCTGCTCCCCTGGTTCTACTACGCGTTCCAGAGCCGGACGATGTTCTCGTTCTACGCGTTGCCCTCGCTGCCGTTCCTCGTCCTCGCCGTGTGTTACGTCATCGGCGCGCTCATCGGCAGAGCCGGGACGGACGAGGCGCCGGCGCGGCGGCGGGTCGGGGCGGTGGTCGCCGGCGCCTACGTGTTGGCGGTGGCGGTCTGCTTCGCCTGGTACTACCCGGTGTTCGTCGGCACGCCCATCCCCTACGAGGACTGGCAACTGCGGATGCTCCTGGGAGACCGCTGGGTCTGACCGCTGCCCTGCCCTCCGCGAGTACGCTCCCGAGCTTTGGTCGGGTCGGGTCGCGGCGCGGACTGCCGGAGATGAGGTTGAAAGTAAAGACGCGCCCCGATCGCCAGCCACGGGGGAAGCGGGCGATAGGGGCGCGCACGCCGACTTTACCGGTGGGCCGGGGTATTCACAACCACGCCGCGCGACCCGGCGAGCGGCCCTGGTCTACCGGAATGCCCGATGTGTGATGTCATCCGATTTGTTTGGCCGGTCTCGTCATCGTGTCGGCCAACTGGACCCATCCGCCCGCCGGTCGGCGGCCCAGACCCGCACCAGCGCCGTCCAGGAAGACGTTTTCGCTGGTAGCAGCGCTTGCCGAGCACAGGCGACGATATCGCCATGGCGACCCAGAACCCTGACCGCGACGCGACCGAGCCGGAGATCGGCGACCCCGGGAGGCCAGCGGCCGACAGCGCGTCGGCGGCCTCCGCCGCCACAGCCGAGCCGCCGATGCCCGCGACGGCCACTCCCGTGACGTCCGCTGTCGGCTCCACGCCGCGACTGGACGCCACCACCCCGCGGCCGCTGGACGCCCCAACCGAGCACAGCGGCCTCGACGGAATGCCCGCCGGCCAGTCGGACGCGGCCGGAGCCGGCGGCACGACACCTGACGGCGCGCCAGGCATTACCGACACGCCAAGCGCACCGACTGTCAGAGCTTCCGCGTCCGTGCCGGACCGCGATATCTCCGACACCGCCGAGATTCCGAAGATCGTCCTGCCGTCGCCGGTCGCCGCCGCTGTGCCCGCCGCCGCGGAAGCCCCGGTCATCGGCCGGCGACGGAAGGCCACCTCCCGGTCGACCTGGCTGCTGTCCGGGGTGTGCGCGCTGGGTCTGCTCGGCGGGGTCGCCCTGGTCACCGGCCTGGTCGACCTTGAGTCAGCGGTCGACGGCGGCGTGGCCGCTGAGCCGGCTCCGCCGTTCGCGGCCGAGCCGACCAGCAGCCCCGCGGCGACGCCCGACACCGGCCGATCGGCCAGCGCCTCGCCGACACCCAGCCGGACAGCGTCCCGGTCGCCGTCGGCCCGGCCCAGCCCCACCAGCTCCCCGGTCCCCGATCGGGCGCAGGACGAGGGCGACCGCATCGGCGCGTTGCGCTCCGCGGCCACCGACATGTGCCTCGGGGAGACCCGGGGCCGCCAGGTGACCCAGCGGAGCTGTGCCCTCGACGGCAGCGACCCGCAGTGGCTGCTCGCTCGTGAAGACAGTGGGTTCGTGGCCATCAACCGTGGCACGGGCCAGTGCCTGGAGTCACCCAACCGGCTCGACCTGGCCACCGTGGCGCTGACGCGCTGCTCCGGCGACGCCGACCAGCGCTGGGTGGCCAGCGTGGCCGGCAACGTCTTCACGCTGCGGAACGAACGGACCGGCAAGTGCCTGGACGTGCCGGCGGGAACCGCGATCGAGGGCCTGCGGATCTCCCAGTTCCGCTGCAACGGCAGCACCGCCCAGAACTGGGAGCTGGTCGTCGTCTGACCGGGACCAGTCGTCAGCTGACGGAGATGAGCCGGCAGGCCCGACCGCACGTGTGACGGTCAGACCTGCCGGCCATTCGCCATCAGGCGCCCAGAACCGCCACCACCCGGCGGTCAGGCGCCCGACGGGCGCTTCAGTGGCGGAATCGACCCACCAGGCTCACCAGCTGTTCGGACATCTCAGCCAGTTCGCGGGCGGCGGCCTGGGACGGTCCGGCCATCGTGCGGGCGATCTCCTCGCCGCCGCCGGCCGCCTCCGCCATCCCACGGTTCATTTCGGCAGCCGTCGCCGTCTGCTGAGTGACTGCGCTGGCGATTGTCGTCTGGTAGGTGTTGATCCGCTCGATTATCGACGCGATCTGGGCGATCGCCCCGACGGCGAGACGTCGGTCGAGCGGAACAAGACGAGCTTGTCCCGAAGCATCTCGCTGGACGCTGACAGGTCCTCGGTGGCTGACTGACGTTCGGCGGCGTTGGTCGCGACGATCACGCGGAGCAGGTCGCTGCTGACCGCGTCGTGGGCCATGTCGGCTTCCATCTGCGCCTGGGCGTGCAGGGCGGCGCTCTGGAGGGTCAGCGCTCGGTCCGTGGCCTGGTCGAGACTCACCGCGGCGACGACGCCGGTGACCGCCAACGATGCCAGGGCGATGCCGGTCACCAGCCCCAACTTCACCGCGATTGGCCGGTCCCGCAAGAACCCACCGATTGTCTTCATCCCGCCATCTCCCCTGTACGCCAACGACGCCGGGACTCTTCGGAGGCGTGCGAGCGTTGCTGAGCCAATCAAGATCGCGGCTTGACGGTGACCGGAGGACCGCGCCTCAGTCCGTCCGGCGCTGCCAGCGGTCGTGGTGCAGCGCTGCCTCCAGCGGGGCGCGGGAGCGCCAACCGTGCCGTTCCAGATCCGGCGTGTCGGCCAGCCGGGTGACCGGACCCAGGCACAGCCACGCCACCGGACGGATGCCGTGAGGGATGTCGAGCAGCTCCCGCACGTACGGCTCGCGGTAGAAAGACACCCAGCCGACGCCCAGACCCTCGGCGGTGGCCGCCAACCACAGGTTCTGGATCGCCAGGCACACCGAGTACAGGCCGGCGTCGGCGATGGCGTGCCGCCCCAGGACTGCGGGCGCGCCCCGGTCCGGGTCATAGGTGACGACCACCGACAGGCTCGACTCCAGCACCCCGTCGATCTTGATCCGGGCGAACTTCGCGGCCTCGTCGGCGCTGAGCGTCGCCGCGAACACGTCCCGCTCGGCGCGGACGTGGTCATGGAAGGCCTGCCGGGTGGCCCGGTCCTCGATGAGCACGAAGTCCCACGGCTGTGACAGGCCGACGCTGGGGGCGGCGTGAGCGGCGTCGAGCACCCGACGCAGGGCCGGCGGGTCCACCGGGGCGCCGGTGAACTCCGCCCGAACGTCCCGGCGGCGGTGCAGCACTTCGTAGAAGCCTTCGGTCATGACTGTCCCTTCGACGACGGCGACGGCCCGGGAACTCTACGGCCGGACGCTGGCGCCCCGAACGACGCATCGGGCCCGGTGGCCGCCGTAGCGGTCACCGGGCCCGATGCGTGAGGAGCGGTAGCGGACTGACTAGAGCGTGATGGTCCAGCCGGTCAGCGTGCCCTCGTCGTTGCGGTAGTCGTCCCTGATCCGCAACTCCCAGGAGCCGTTGGCGCGGGACGTGACGCCCCGGGCCTCGAACGTCCGACTGCCGAACGACGCGCAGTCGCCTGCGGTGGAGCGGGAGCTCTGGAGGTTGTAGCTACGGCCTTCCGGCGACCACAGCTCGATGCGCAGGTCCTGGGCACAGGCATGCGCAGCTTTGATCTTGACCGAGACGGTCGCGTTGGCGTTGCCCTCGACGCCGTTGACGGAGATCCGGCTGTAGGTCGTCAGGTGGTCGTAGATCTTCGAAGCCGTGACGGTCTCGAAGGTGCGACCGCCGGGCTGCGGGTTCGGGTGCGGGTTGGACGGACCCGGCTCCGGCGCGGAGGTGGCGCTCACCGCGAGCTTGTAGAGCGCGGTGACCTGAGCGTTCGCCGAGTGACCAAGGATCGTGTCATCGATGTTCTTGATCGTGTCACAAGCGGCGTGGTAGCAGGGGTCGCGCGGCGCGTTGGCCTTCTTGCCCCACTTCTGCGCCTGGGCGGCGGTCAGCGTGGCGCTGGCGCCGGCCGCGACACCGCTGGCTGAGATGCCGGCGTTGGTGAACGAGGCATCGTCCGAACGGTTCCGACCCTCGGTGTTCTCCTCGGTCGGGATGCCGGCCTTGTCGTAGTACTCCTTGAACGACTTGCCCAGCTCAGTGTTGATGTTGTTGATGAAGTACCCGCCGTTGACCGACGCGACCATGTCGAAGTTCAGGTAGCCCTTGATCTTCGACTTGTTGGCCCCGAGCTGCTTGATGTAGTAGCGGGAGCCGTTGAGGCCCTGCTCCTCGTCAGCCCACCAGCCAAAGCGGACCCGCTTGGCCATGGCCGGGTTCTTCTCGGCCAGGGCCAGCGCCACCTCGAGGATGGTCGCCGAACCGGAACCGTTGTCGTTGATGCCCGGGCCGGCGGCGACGCCGTCCAGGTGGGCGCCGAACATGATCACCTGGTTGGCGTCGCCGCCCTTCCACTCAGCGATCACGTTGGAGCCACCGGTGCAGTCCGGACTCGGGCAGGCCTGGGTGGTGACGTCGTAACCGGCCGCCTTCATCTTCTCGACCACGTAGTTCACCGAGGCCGTGTAGCCGGCGCGGCCGGAGCGACGGTTGCCGCCGTTCTGGTCCGCGATCTGCTGGAACTTCTGCAGGTGCGCCTTGACCTTCGCGGTGTCGATCTTAGGCACCGTGACCGGACCGGGGGCCGGCGTGGTCGGCGTCGGGCCGGGGGTCTGACCCGGGCCCGCGGCGCCGACGGTCAGCGAGAACTGAACCGTCTTCTCACCGGAGCGGGACTTGCCCGTCACCGTGACCGGGTGGGCGCCGGTCGGGGTGTTGTCCGTGGTGACCAGCGTCATTGTGGACGACTGGTTGCCCTTGACCGTGGTCGGGTTGAACGTGGCGGTGGCGTTCGCCGGCAGGCCGGACACCGACAGGGTCACCTCCTCGGTGACGCTGCCAGCCGCGCTGACCTTGACGTCGATCGATTTGCCGGGCTTCAGCTCGGCCGAGGCCGGGGCCAGTGTCAACGACAGCTCGGCGCCGGCGTCGGGGCCGGCCGCCGGGCAGGCGGTCTCGCCGGCAGCCGCGGGGACCTTGACGCCGTCCCACGCCGCCTTGACGACACTGCACTCACGACCGTTCGGGAAGAGCTCAGCGGCGGTCTTGACCGAGGCGGCGCGCGCCTTGGCGTGGGTCCAGCCGGAGGTCTTCCGGTTCAGCGTGCCCATGAAGATCTTGCCGGCCTTCTCGATGCCGATGCCGGTGACCTTGCTGTTGTTGCAGGTCGGGCTCTTGGGCTGACCATTGGTCGGGTCGGTTCCCTCGGCGAGCAGGTAGAACCAGTGGTTCTGCGGGCCCGCACCGGCGTGCACCTCGGGGGCGCTGCCGGTCCACATGCAGTTCGGGTCGCCGACCTTCGACGGCTCGTACATGACCCGGATCGGGCCCTTGCCGACCAGGTTGGCGATCTCGCCAACCTCGTAGTCAGGTTTGTCGTTCGGGTCGTTGGCGTAGAACTCGGTCAGGGCGCCGAAGATGTCGCCGGTCGACTCGTTGAGGCCGCCGGCCTCGTTGCCGCCGCCGGAGCCGCCTGGGGTGTTCTGGAAGATGCCGTGGCCCTGCTCGTGCGCCACGACGTCGATGTTGGTGAGCTGGCGCTTATTGTCCTGCGAATGGCCAAAGTTGGTGAACGACCCGTTGTAGAAGGCGTTGACCTGCTGGAGGCCGACCCGCATCGGGAACACCTTGCCGGTGCCGGTGACGCCGTCCCGGCCCAACCAGTTTTTGAGCATGTCCCACTGCTTGGTCGCGGCGTACATCGCGTCGACGCAGGCCGACTTCATGTCGGTGCCGCTGCCGTTGCCCCAGTTGTCAGAGGTGTTGGTGAACGCCTGACCGTCCTGGCCGCCGCACTGGGCGCCCGGACGCTGCGGGTCGACCATCCTGAACGAGCCGCCAGAGCCGGTCGTGCCGAAGGTGACGTTCTTGTAGTAGCCGCCGTTGCCGGTGCCGTGGACGATCTCGTTCCAGGACCGGTCCTTGAGGACCTTGCCGGTGTCGGCGTCGACGTGGACGTGCAGGCGGGCAGCGTCGCCGTTGGCCAGAACGCCGTCAACGACAACCTCGTATGCCAGCTTGCCCGCGCCGTCGGCGACGACGACCAGGCGCGGCTTGCCTGCGCCCTCGACCGTCCTCAGCTCGCCGCGTGCGGTGCGGATAGCGGCAACGGCCGAGATCCGGGCCTTAACGGTGGCGACATCGAGGGCGCGGGTCTGGGCGATCCGGGTGTCCAGGACGTCGCCGCGGGAGTTGGTGACGACGACGGAGTCGCCGCCGACGACCGGGAGACCCATGTGGGTCTTCTCGTACGCCACGTACTGGATGTCGTCGCCGCGAACGACCGAGCGCTGCTCCATGACGTCCTGCTCGGACTTAAGGAACAGCTCGGGCTTGGCGGAGATCAGCCGGTCGGCGGCGTTGGCGGCCATGAGTGCGGGCGCGAGGCCCTGCGGGTTGGGGGTGGGGGCGTTGCCGGTCGCGGCGAACACCGTGGGTGCGGTGAGAGCGACGGCGCCGGTCACGGCGATCGCCGCTCCGGCTGCCCACGCAGCTTTGCGTCTCACAGGCGCTCCTTCAATGGGGGTGGGAACCACCGGACGATCGGTTGCGGAAACCGCTACCTGCCGGTGGGCGACAGTGGGCTCCCGGACTGACGGAAATAGGCGCTTTCTGTCGGCCCGCGGAGTTGGGGGTACTGCCGCTCGGCCGCCTCTGGGAACCGAACGCCGTGCTGGAGCGTCGATGCTGCGAGTAAGCCAAGTAGGTGAGGAGTAAAGGCGATGCATCTACGGGGCGTCAAGCCTTGTCGATAGCGACCGCGACCGATTTCCTAGCCGCGCCTCAAGGGCCCTACGGCGCGTGTCAGAGCAACGACTGTGTGCACCGTCACACCAGTAAATCCGTGTTGATTGGGAAGGCTTTTGCGATAAATCCGAAATAAAAGACAAGCGACTTTCTGCGCCTGGAAGCAATGAGGGCGAGTCGCCCGATCCTGACTCGCACGCCCGATCACACCCAGCAGGACATCGGTCGCCCAAGGCCGTGCGCAGCCAGTCTGACCTGGCCTTTCCGGGCCCAATCGAGCAAAAGGATGTAATTGCCGGCAGAACGCGCTAAGTTCCGCCCGGAACCCCGTTACGAAAAGCGAAAGGAACCACCATGGCCACCCTGCGACTGGGCGACGAAGCTCCGGACTTCACCGCCCCCACCACCGACGGCACGATCAGCTTTCACGAGTGGAAGGGCGACAGCTGGGCGGTGCTGTTCTCCCACCCGAAGGACTTCACTCCGGTGTGCACCACCGAGCTGGGCCGGGTCGCCGCGCTCAAGCCCGAGTTCGACAAGCGCAACGTCAAAGTGATCGGTGTCTCGGTCGATCCGCTGGAAGACCACCGCGCCTGGGTCGGCGACATCGCCGACGTCACCGGTCACGCGCTCAACTTCCCGCTCATCGCCGATCCGGACCGCCAGGTCGCCGATCTCTACGACATGATCCACCCGAACGCCAACGACACCCTGACCGTGCGCTCGGTCTTCGTCGTCGGTCCGGACAACAAGGTCAAACTCACCCTGACCTACCCGGCATCCACCGGACGCAACTTCGACGAGATCCTCCGGATCATCGACTCGCTGCAGCTCACCGCCCAGTACTCGGTGGCTACCCCGGCGGACTGGAAAGACGGCGAGGACGTCATCGTCGCCGTCGCCCTCTCGGACGACGAAGCGCGGCAGCGGTTCCCCAAGGGCTTCGAGACCCGCAAGCCGTACCTGCGCGTGACGCCCCAGCCCAACAGATAAGGGCCATCGGAATGGCCACTTCCAGCCGCGGGAAGTGGCCATTCCGACTGACCTGACCGCTCGCTGCGAACCGATGTCGATCCGCCAGCAGGGCCGCTGGTGTTGGAGTGCCGGAACCGCTAACGGCGCATTCCGTCCTCGATCGCCCAGCAGAGGAAGTCGTAGGTTTGCTGGCCGCGGTCGGACATGTTGGCGTAAGTGGTGTGCTCCTGTGGGTGTTCGCGGATGCGCAGGGCGTCGAGGGCAAGCTGGCGCCAGGAGCCATCCAATTCCGCCGCGATATAGCGACCAGCGCCGCTCTTGGAGGTCATCTCGTCCTTGGCCAGCAGGTGATGCAGGCGCGCGACACCGAGCACGATCCATGCGACGGCCGCCTCATGCTCGCCGACCGCCGTCACACCGCCTTCCTCAATCTGCGGGATGAGTGACCGCCAGTAGGTGTCGAGGTTGTTGCGCGTGAACTCGCGAAGTTCGGCCCAGTCGAGGTGGACTGGCGGCAGCTCGCCGCGGACCACGACGGCGCGTTCGGAAAGTTCGTGCCACGTCACGGGATTGATATCGACCCCGCCGTCCGGGTCGAACTCGCCTCGAAAGAACGCCGGCCGCGGGCCGAGGGTCAAGGCGGAGACGGCCAGGTCCCCCGGCGAACAGTGGAAGCCATCGAAGGTGACATCGGGCTGCTGGATCTTGGTCGCGTAGTGGGCATCGGCCAAGACAGCATGGTCGGGCGCCGTGGCCCACACGCCGACGAAGTCCACATCGCTGTCGGCGAAGAACTCGCCCCAGCAGAGCGAACCGTGCAGGAACCAGTCCGACGAGCGCTCCGGGTTGCCGAGCATCGATCTCGACAAGGAAAGCGCGGGCGATATCCACACCCCGGCACGCTAACCACGACCGTCGAGAGGACCATGTCCTAGCACTCGGACAACGGCGATTGACGATGCCCACGGGGCCGGGTTCAACGCCTGGGTGGAGCGGATCGAGGTGCACCGGGATGGAGTTTCGCTGTCCTGCCTTTGCGCTGGGTCAGGCAGGTCGGTCGTCTTGCTTCACGGCCTCGCCGGAAGCGCGCGAGAGTTGCTGCCTACGGCTGAGTTCTTGCTACGGCGGGGCTACCGCGTCGTGGCGGTGGACCAGCGTGGACATGGGTTCTCCACGCGTCGCCCCTCTGATGTCTCGCGTCGGGCTTACGTCGATGATGTTGTAGCCGTCGTGGAGCAGCTTGCCGGTGGGGGGCCGGTGTTTCTGGTCGGCCAGTCGATGGGTGGGCACACGGCGATGCTGGCAGCGGCATGGTATCCGGAGCTGGTGCGGGGGCTGGTGTTATTGGAGGCCGGGGTTGGCGGTGAGGGCGACGAGCATTCCCCGGCGGAATTGGGAGATTGGTTCGCTTCCTGGCCGGTTCCGTTTCCCGATCTGTCAGCCGCGTTTGAGTTCCTCGGGTCGTCCCCGATTGCGCTGTCGTGGGCCCAGGATCTTGAGGAACACTCCGATGGACTGTGGCCCCGATTCGAGCCTGAGATCATGCAAGGCGCGATCGCCGCAGTAGCGGAAGAGGCGCGATGGGATGAGTGGCAGAGGGTGAAGGCGCCCACTGCGCTGGTTTGCGGTCAAAATGGCAGTCTGGCGGCAGCCGAGGTTCAACGGATGCTGGCGTCGCGCCACGATGTTCAGCACATCGTTATTCCTGAGTCCGGCCATGACGCGCACCTGGAACAGCCTCACGCATGGGTGCGCGTGCTGGAGAAGTGTCTCAATCGCTGACTCGTCACGCGGGGCTCTCAACTCGGGACGACCGGACGGCGGCCGTTGGCGGCGTCGGCCTCGGCTGACGGGATTTGCTGTGCCAGGTCACGCCCGGCGCGGGAATCGAAAAGGGATCGTCAGCGCCCGAGACGACCAGAGTCAGGGGCGGTGATTCCAGACAGCGGTGGAAGACTCACCGCGCGGCAGGCAGCGAACTGCCTTCGAGGTGGGCAGTTGGGATGGTAGCGGTTCGTTGCTGTGCTTCCCTGCTGTACGGGGTTGAGAAAGGGCCGTCCCTGAGACGGGAAACGGCCCTTCTTCTGGGGTGGAGCTGAGGAGATTCGAACTCCTGACCCCCTCGATGCGAACGAGGTGCGCTACCAGACTGCGCCACAGCCCCTTGCGGCATCCAGGCTAACAGGTAAAGGAACGCGCACGCGAACCAGTCCCCAGCGTCGGCGCGGCGCCTTGCCGCGCCGACCTTCACGCCGGGCGGGACCCGGGACGGCCCGCCTCGTAGGCCCGGCCGCGCACACCGTTGAGCCGCCGATAGGAGACCGAGCCCCCGCCGGCCGCCGCCGGCAACTCCGCGGCGTCGGCGTCCAGGGCGTTGCGTCGCAGCGCCTCCCGCTCAGCGGCCAGCCGCCGCTGCATCTGCCGGCGCGCCGCCGCGCGGGCCGCCTGGCGCTGCCTCACCTCGGCCTGCCGGGCGGCCAACCACGCCTGTTCGCGGACCCTGGCCCGTCTGGCCCGACGGGCGCGCAACGCCCGGCTGCGCAGGTGACCGAGGTAGATCAACAGCAGCGTGCCGGTCACCACAACGCCGACCCAGAACCCCGGTCCGATGAGCGCCACCCCAGCCAGCTCGACCAGGTTGAGAAGGATCAAGGCGGCCAGGACCCGCCGCCGCCGGTACACGGCGGGAGCGCGGCCAGCGCGGTCGGACCGGCGCCACCAGGGCCGGGCCGCCCCGTTCGGGGGATCAACCGCCGTCGGCGTAACCCCCCCGTGGCGCGGCGGGTTGATCGGACGGCGGCCGGGCACGGTTCGCGGACGGCGGGTGCGGTCCAGCACTCGCGCCGTCGACGACGTCCGCTCCGCGACCAGGCGCTCGGTGGCGTCGTACCGGCGAACCAACGCCGGCGCGAGCGCGAGCAACCCGGCCGCGGCCAGGACGGCGAGGAGCACCGAGGTCGGCACCCCCACCCCTCTCTACCGATCCGACGTCCGCAGCAACGTCGAGGTGGTCGTGTATGGCGCGTCGGGCACGCCAGGCGATGGGGACGGCCAATGAGATGGCCAACCGCATCATCATCAACCCTTGAGGCTACGTGCGGTGCCGTTTTCCGACGGCACGCCACGCGGACTGATCACTGGTCGGCGACGCCTCCGGCCGACTTCTGTCGACGTTGAGCGACGACGGCGTGCCAGCGAGCGAGCAGGCCGCCGTCCGGTTCCACATCCTCGACGGTGAGGGCGTATCCGATATGGTCCCGCCAGTCGCCGTCGATGTTGAGATACCGGGGGTGGAACGCCTCCTCACGGAACCGGAGCTTCTCGACCACCCGCCGGCTGGCGACGTTCTCGGGCCTGATGTTGACCTCGATCCGGTGCAGCCGACCCGGCCCGAAGGCGTGGTCGACGGCCAGCGCGAGAGCGGTCGGGGTGATGCCGCCGCCTGCCGCCCGGTGGTCGACCCAGTAGCCGACCGTCGCCGAGCAGAACGCGCGTCGCACGATGTTGCTGATGATGAGCTGGCCGACCAGGCGTTCGGCACCGTCGTCGGCGAGGACGACGGCGAACGGAAGGCTCCGGCCCGTGGCCGCTGAGCGGTTGTGCGAGCGGCGCAGGCGGTGGAAAGCCCGGGTGGAGTTGTAGGTGGACCACCGGCCCGGCGGGGTGGGTTCCCACGGCGCCAGCCATTGCTCGCTGTCTCGGCGGACGCCTGCCCAGGCGTCGGCGTCAGCGCGCCGGTAGGGCCGCAGCAGGACATCGCCGTCGCGCAGGAGAGCCGGCCAGCCCGGCGCCCGGGGTGGACCGAACATCAGCGACGGCGGTGCAGCAGCAGCACGTCCACGGTCGAGCCGGCCGCCGCCGCCGTCACCCGCTCCCCCAGGACCAGCAGGCCGTTCGCCTCGGCCAGACCCGCCAACGTGTACGGGCCACCCGACAGCGGCTGGACGGTGTAGCCGCCGCCGCGCCGCTCCGCGACCTGGGCCGGCCGGAACTCGCGCAATCCCGACGGCGACGAGACCGTCTCCAACAGGTGCCCGCGCACGCTCGGCCGGAACACCGGCTCCGCGCCCGCCAACAGCTGGATGGCCGGGCGGACGAGCACCTCGAAGCCGACCATCGCCATTCCGGGGTCCCCGGGCAGGCAGACCACCGGCACCTCCTCGGCGCCGACGGTGCCGAAGCCCAGGACCGCGCCCGGGTAGACGGCGACCTCGGTGAAGTTGACGGCGCCGCGTCCGCCGTCGCGCCGGGAGAGGATGCGGCGCACCATGTCCCCCGGCCCGTTGCCGGTGCCGCCGGTGGTGACGATGAGGTCCGAACGCAGCACCTGGTCTTCGAGCAGGCCACGCAGCGCCTCGGGGTCGTCGTCGCAGATCCCGACCCGGTATGCCAGCGCCCCGGCCTCCACCGCGGCGGAGGTGAGGGCGTGTGAGCTGACGTCCACGACCTGCCCAGGCTGGCTCACCCGACCGACGTCGACGAGTTCGTCGCCGGTGGCGATGATGACCACGCGCGGGCTTGGGCGGACCACGACATGGCCGATGCCGGTGGCCGCGAGCACCGCGACAAGCGCCGGGGAGACGTCGCCGCCAGCCCGGGCGAGCAGCGAGCCGGCGGGGAACTCGTCGCCGGCTCGGCGCAGGCCGTAGCCCCGCTTGGGGCTCTGGTAGATCTCGACGGACGCCATGCCGCGGTCGGTCCAGTCACTGGGGACGACGACGTCGGCGCCGACCGGAAGCGCCGCGCCCGCGGCGATGGAGAAGCAGGCGCCGGGGTGCAGCCGGACCGGCCGCCAGCTGGCGGCGCCGATGTCGCCGACGACGTTGAGCCGGGTCCGTGCCCCGCAGGACAGGTCCTCCCAGCGGACGGCGTAGCCGTCGATGGCGGCGTGGTCGAACGCCGGGTAGTCGTGCGGGGCGTAGACGTCCTCGGCGAGCACGTTGCCGTACGCCTGGGTGAGATCGAGGTCGAGCGGAGGCAACGCGCCGAGTCTGCGCAGCACGCTGCCCAGGTAGTCGGCCAGGGGCGTCAGTTCGCCCGGCGTCGCCTCGGGCTCGGCCGTGTAGGTCATCCGGTGGCTTTCCCGGCGGACGCTGCGCCCGCGCCGGCGACGAACTCGGCGAGCCACTGCCGGAATTCCGGTCCCAGGTCCGCGCGTTGGGACGCCAACTGCACCACCGCCTGTAGGTAGCCGAGCGGCAGGCCGGTGTCGTAGCGCATGCCGCGGTAGACGATGCCGTGCACCGGCGCGCCTTCGGCCAGCATCAACGCCATCGCGTCGGTCAGTTGAATCTCACCACCGCTGCCCGGTTTCGTCCGACGAATCGCGTCGAAAATCCCGGTAGGGAGGACATACCGGCCCACCACGGCCAGGTTGCTCGGCGCCTCGGCCGGGGGTGGCTTCTCCACCAGGCCGGTGACCCGGACGACCTCGTGGTCGGGATCGGCCAGCTCGGCGGCGGCGGCAGCGACGGAGCCGATGCCGTATCGGCTCGTCTCGTCCGGCGCCACCTCGATGAACGCGAGGACGATGCCGCCGGCGCGGGCCTGGAGGTCGAGCATCGCCGGCAGCAGTGGATCGTTCTCGGCGACGAACTCGTCGCCGAGGAGCACCGCGAACGGGTCCTGCCCGACGTGCGACTCGGCGTAGGAGACGGCGTGGCCCAACCCGAGCGGCTCGCCCTGACGACAGGTGTAGATCTCAGCGAGGTCACTGATCCGCCGGACGGCCTCCAGCCGCGTGGTGTCGCCCTTCTCGGCGAGCCGCTGCTCCAGGTAGGGCTGCCGGTCGAAATGCTCCACCATGGAGGTTTTGCCGCGCCCGGTGATGAGCAGAACGTCGCCGATGCCGGCAGCCGCGGCCTCCTCGACGATGTACTGGAGAACCGGGCGGTCCACGACGGGCAGCAGCTCCTTGGGCACCGCCTTGGTCGCGGGAAGGAACCGGGTGGCCATGCCCGCGGCGGGGATGACGGCCTTGACGGCACGCCGTCCCAGCTGTGCCCGGCCGCCGGCCTGACCTGCGTCGGACTCGCTGGCGGGGGGGCTCGTCTGACGCATGCTGCGGCTCGTGCTGGGGCTGTTCGCGCTGGGCTGGTTCTGCTCCGACATGCCCCGAGGTTAACGGCCACCGGCCTGTCGCGGCGGGCGTGGCCCGCTCGACGCGCCGACCACCGGGCGCTCGACGGCGATCCGGTACGTGTCCCGACCGTTGGCCTTCGCGTCGTAGAGGGCCCGGTCGGCGGCCCCCAACGCCTCGGCGGCGCCCCCGGCGTGTCTGGGGAAGACGGCCACGCCGATCGAGGTGGTGACCGGGATGCGGACCGGCGCGGAGGCGTCGGCGGTGTGCACCGTCATGGGCGCCTGGCGGACCAGCGCCCCCAGCCTCCGGGCCACCACTTCCCCGCCGTCGGTGTCGGTCTCCGGCAGCAGCACCACGAACTCCTCGCCGCCCCGGCGGAACACCGAGTCGACCTCCCGCAGTCCCAGCCGCAGCCGTCGGGCGAACTCGGTGAGCACCTCGTCGCCGGCGCCGTGCCCGTAGGTGTCATTGATCTTCTTGAACCGGTCGATGTCCAGGGCGAGGAAGGTCAGCGTCCGGTCGAACCGGATCGCCCGTTCGATCTCCCGCCGAGCCGACTCCTGGAGGTAGCGGTAGTTCCACAGGCCGGTGAGCGGGTCGGTGAGGGACAGCCGCTGGGCCTCCTCGTGGGCGTGCACGTTGTCCACTGCGACGGCCGCCTGCCCGGCGAATGTGCGCAGGGTGCTCATGTCAGCGTCGTCGAACTCGGCCGCGCCGAGCCGGTCGTAGAGGGCGAGCACCCCGCCGACTGCCAGCCGCGACTCCGGGGGGTCGTCGGCCACCCGCATGGAGAACGGGACCGCCATGTAACTGCGGCAGCGTGGCTCGTCGGGCGCGAGCAGGATCGGGTCGTCGCCGTCGGCTCCGCGCCGGGAGGCCCCGGTCGCGGCCACCGCGCCGAGGACACCGGCGCCGACGGGGATCCGCAGCTCGGTCACGTCGGCGTCGGCCGGACGGCCCGGCAGCCTGCCGGCGAGTCCCTCGGCGCAGCGTCCGACGAGCATCCCGTCCTCGCCAACCAGAAGCACCACTCCGGCCTGGGCGCTGGTCGCGGCCATCGCGGCCTCCAGGATGACGCGCAGGATCCGGTCTAGGTCGTGGGTGCTGGCGAGGGTGTCGCCGAGGATCTCCAGATGGCCACGGAGCTGGTCACGGCTGGCGGTGAGCGCCTCGACGTATGCCTCGGTCTGGCGGGTCATCCGGTTGAACGTCGCCGCGAGGCGGCCGACCTCGTCGTGGCCGCGTACCGGCACCCGGGCCGCCAGGTCGCCGTCGGCGAACCGGTCGGCGGCGGCGGCGAGGGCGGCGAGCGGGCCGGTGGTGTCGCGGGCCAGCCAGGAGGCGACGATGAGCGAGCCGGCGCCGGTGACCAGCACCAGCGTGACCAACGCCGGGTACAGCAGCGACGTCTCCTCCTGCGGCACGGACAGCAGCAGCCGCAGCGGCTGTCCGTCCGCGGGCCCGAGGTGGCTGACGTAGCGGAGGCCGGCGGGGCCGTCCACCTCGTGGGCGCCGCCCCCACCGGCGCCGCGCTGGGCGGCCGCCAGGACGCCCGGACGGTACCTAGGGCTCTCCGTGCTGTGCCCGGTGGTGAGGCGCCCAGCGGGGTCGGCCCGGATCTGCGTGACGGCGGCGCCGCTGGCCGCGGCGAGCCGGACGATGAAGTCCCGGTCGACGACCTGGGCGACGACGATCGCGCCAAGGGAGATCCCGCGCTGGTCCCGCAGCTCCACCCGGGCCGACAACGCGGTGTAGCTGGCGGGCGCCTCGATCTCGGCCGCGCAGGGCGCCCAGGGCGGGGCTGGCGCGTGCCGGGTGGTGAGGACGGTGACGCCGACGGCGTCGACGATGCGGACGGCGCTGGTCAGTCCGGCGTCGACCAGCTCCTCGGCGGCGGCCATCCGGGCTGCCGGGTCGGCGACGACGGCCACGGCGCCGGCGGCGGCGTGCAGTTGCCGGCACATGGCGCCGACCGACGTCACGGTGGCTGCCCTGGCCCGGTCGAGCCGCTCGGCAACCCGCTGGTTCGCCACGGCGCCGACGGTCAGCCCGACGAACACCACCCCGAGCAGGACCGGCCCGAGCAGCACCAGCAGTAACGCGGTGGTCAACCGGCCGCGCAGGCTCACCTGATTCCCTTCGCCACACGCCGTCACCGGCGGTGAGCGGCTGGCAGCCGAGGCATGGGCGCTACGCTGCCCGCCGACGCCATCACCGCTTGTCGGTGACGATGCTTGCACAACCAGGGCAGTATGGGCGAATTGGGTTGGAGTGTCCCTTGTCTGATCTTTCTGCGGTCCTCGCCGCGAAAGTCGCCCTCCGGGCCGACCTCCTGGCCCGACGCCGCGCCCTCGACCCGGCCGCCCGCGCCACCGCGGCGCTGGCGGTGGCACAGGCGGTCGCCGCGCTCATCCAGACCCGGCGGCCCACGACGGTCGCCGCCTACGTGCCGGTCGGCAACGAGCCCGGCGGCCCGGATCTGCCCCAAGCCCTGCTCACCGCCTGCATGGATGGCACCGCCACCCTGCTGCTGCCGGTGCTCCGCGACGACCTCGACCTCGACTGGGCCCGCTGGTCCGGCGAGCCGCTCGCCCGCGCCAGCCGCGGCCTACGCCAACCGACTGGTCCGCTGCTCGGCCGCCACGCCATCGGCCACGCCGACCTCATCATCACACCGGCGCTCGCCGCCGACCGCGTCGGGCATCGCCTCGGCCGTGGCGGCGGCTCGTACGACCGGGCCCTGATCCGGGCCCGGCCCGGCGTGCCGATCGTCGCGCTGCTGCACGACGGCGAGCTGCTCGACCGGGCCCCGGCTGAGGCCCACGACCGGCGGGTCACCGCCGCCGTCACCCCGGCGACCGGCCTGGTCCGGTTGGACGGCGCCCTGGGGGATGACGCATCATTGGCACTCGGATAGAACGAGTGCCAGCCAGAAGAGAACGAGCGCCAGGCAGCTGGCTCGCCCACGGAGGAAAAGTGCCCACCTACCAGTACGCCTGCACCGCCTGCGGACACGAGCTGGAGGCCGTCCAGTCGTTCAGCGATGGCCAGCTGACCGAATGCCCCCAATGCGCCGGTCGGCTCCGTAAAGTCTTCTCGGCGGTGGGCGTGGTGTTCAAGGGATCCGGCTTCTACCGCACGGACAGCCGCGGTAAAGCTGCGAGCGCGGAACCGGCCCCCAGCGGCAAGAACGATGCCGCCAAAGGGGCGACGGCCGCGGACGGCGGCAGCTCCAAGTCCGCCCCAGGCGCGTCCGGCGGCTCAGCCGGGTCGACCAGCTCCGCCAGCGGGACGTCGTCGGGCTCGGGGAGCGGATCGTCTGGATCAGGCAGCTCGGCCAAGCCCGCCGGCGCGGCCACAGCCTGACGGTCAGCTCCGGCGAACCCGTCAGTCCCAGTGCGGGGGACGCTCGGCCAGCAGCCAGTCGTCGCGGTCGCCGGTTGGGCGGGCGTGGCCCACGGCCTCGCCCCAGCCGTGGTCAGTGTCGTCAGCAGTCTGGTCCGGCAGTAGCGGGCCCTCGTCGGAGAGGTCCACGGTGCGGTCGTCGTCGCTGCGCGGCGGCGCCGTCGGCAGGTGTTCGGCGTCATTTCCCACGGGCCGGAGCCTACCGCCGGCAGTTGAACGCCCGGAAGCGCCGGCCGCGGTACCGTCAGCGGCGATGAGCACCGATCCCGACTCGCCCTGGGGCCGACCCGACCCGACCGGCGGAACGGCGACTGGGCGCCCGGCCGACCCGGCGCCCACACCGGCCCCGCCCGAGTCTCCGACCGCCGGCTACCCGGGACCGCCGCCGATGATGCCCGCGCCCGCCCACTGGCGCCCGCCATGGGTGACGCCGCCGCCGCCCCCGCGGCAGCTGCCCGCGCAGAACCACCCGGCCCTGGACGAACAGGAGCAGCGCGCGTCCCGTCTCACGATGCTCATGGCCGTGGCGGCCGCGGTCATCACCCTGGCCCTGTTCTGCGTCTGGGGCGCCACGCTCGTCGGCTGACCTCCGGTCACGAGCCCCAGACGGCGTCCGAACCTGAGTGGCCGGCGCGGACGACGAAGATGAGGACGGCCACCGCGGTCAACACCACGACGACGGTCAGGGCCAGCGCCTGCCACCGGAGCGCCGGTCGGTCCTGCGCCCGGGCGGCGGCGCGGTGCGTCAGCCACAGGCCCAGCGACGCCAGGCCGAGCAGCCCGGTGAGGTTCCTGGTGATCTCGCCGGCCTCCGCGTGCGGTCCGATCAACGTCTCGATCCCCGGCATCGAGGCGACCAGGCGTTCCCCGGTGAACGTCGCCGCGAGGGTGGCCAGCGGCGCGGCGACCGCGAGACCCGCCACCGCCCACCACATCGCCGGACGCACCCGCGGGACCAGCGCGTATACCAGCGCGGCGAGGGCCAGCATCGGCGTCAGCACGACAGCCGCGTGCACCACCAGCGGGTGGGTCGGAATGCCCATGATCTCATCCATGATCTGCCCTTCGTGCTCAGCGGCGGCCGGCTCAGCCGGACCCGGGCCCGGTCAGCGCCCGCTCGACGGCGGCCCAGGGCTCCTGACCCGGCGTGGCCGACCCCTCCGGGCAGTGCCGACGGTAGTCACACCAACCGCACAACGAGCCCGGACTAGGAGGAAATACCTGGTCCGGGTCATCGCCGCCAGCCACCGACCGCTCGGCGGCGACGATGTCGGCGGCGGTCTGCTCCGCCCGCCGCACCTGCCGTTCCAACGACTCGACGGTGTGCTCGTGCGCGGCGATCGTCGCCGTCGGCAGGTGGTGCAGCTCCACCCGGCGGCAGGGCTTGCGGAAGGTCCGGCTGGCGGCGACGGCGTAGAGGGCGAGGGCCTGCGACCCGCGGGCGTCGTCGGCGTCCAGGCCGGTCCGGCCGGTCTTGTAGTCGACGACGACGACCTCGGGCCGGCCGTCCGGTCCCACCCGTTCGTCGATCCGGTCGGCCCGGCCCTGTACCGAGAGGGTCGCGGTGGTGGTGGCCACGGTGCGCTCGACGCCGACCGGCTCGGCGGCGGGATCCAGCCGCGCGACGTACGACTCCAGCCAGTCCAGGGCGGTGCGGAACGCCAGGCGCTGTTGAGCGGCGTCCCGGTAGCCGTCGGTGATCCAGCCGGCCTTGAGCAGCGTCGCGGCGGCCTCGGGAATCCGGCGGCCAGGCGGCAGGTCAAACCAGGACCGGAGGGCGTTGTGAACGCTGGCGCCGAGCGAGTTGTGCGCCCACGGCGGCCCCTTGACCGGGCGCGGGCGGTCGACGTAGCTGAAGCGGTACCGGCGTGGGCAGTCGGTGTAGGCGCTCAGCTTGCTGGGGGTGCAGACGAACAGGCGCCGCGGCTCGCCGAAGATGCCGAGCTGCTCGTCCTGACGTGGACGCGGCGGCGTCGTCGGCGGGGAGGCGGACCGTGGGGTGGCGGACCGTGGGGAGACCGGAGCGGGGAGGGAGGAATCAGGCACCGCAGCATCCTCACACCACGGTGTGACACCGCTGGCGCCGGCACGCCGACCCCGGCGCCGCTTCAGGCGGGGTACGCCAGGGTCTCGGCGGCCTTGACCCCCACCCACACCCGAAGCCCCGGGACGAGCCGCAGCTGCGCCACCGCCGCCGGGGTGAGGTCGGCGGCGACGGACACCGGCCCGGTCAGCTCCGCCCGCAGCTGGTCGCCGTGGCCGCGAACCTCGACCACAGTCGCCGGCCAGCAGTTCCGCGGGCTGCCGGAGGGACGCTCGGCGTACAACGCCACCGCGGACGGGGAGATCGCCACGAACGCGTCCCCGTGGACCGGAGCGGCGACAGTGAGGGCCAGACCCTCGGCGACCCGCACCGTGACGCCCTCAGCCCGGCCCCGGTAGAGGTTGAGGCCGACCAGGCGGGCCACGTACTCGGTGCGCGGACGGGCGGTGACCGTGGCGGCGTCACCGGACTGGACGAGCCGGCCGTTCTCGACGATGAGCAGCCGGGAGGCCAGGGTGAGGGCGTCCAGCGGGTCGTGGGTCACCAGCAGCGTGGCCCCGGGATGTTCGGCCAGCCCGCGACGCAGCTCGGCCCGGGTCCGGGCCCGCACGTCGACGTCCAGCGCCGCCATCGGCTCGTCGAGCAGCAACAGGCGCGGCGCCGGGGCGAGCGCCCGGGCCAGCGCCACCCGCTGGGCCTGGCCGCCGGACAACCGCGCCGGCCGGCTGGCCGACAACGTCGCCAAACCCATCCGGTCCAGCCAGCCGGCGGCCTCGACCCGAGCGTCCCGGGCCGATCCGCCCGCGGCCCGGAGCCCGAAGGCGACATTGTCCAGGGTGGTCAGATGCGGAAACAGCAGATAGTCCTGGAACACGACCCCGACCCGCCGACGTTCCGGCGGGACCCACCGGCCGGCGGCGGGCTCGTCGACGGCGCGACCGTCCAGGATGATCCGTCCGTCGGTCAGCGGGCACAGGCCGGCGAGCGCCCGCAACGCCGTGGTCTTGCCGGCGCCGTTCGGCCCGAGCAGGGCGACGACCTCGCCTGCGGCGAGGGTGAACGCGAGGTCCAGCCGGAACCCTGGTCGGTCGACCCGCAGCTGGGCGTCGAGAACGGTCGTCATGCGCGACCCAGCCAGCGTCCACGTAGGGCGACGAGGATCACCAGCGAGACGATGAGCAGGACCAGGCTGAGCGTCAGGGCGGCGTCCAGGTCCTGCTCCATCGCCAGGTAGACGGCCAACGGCATCGTCAGAGTCCGACCGGGGAAGCTTCCGGCGAAGGTGATCGTCGCGCCGAACTCACCGAGCGCCCTGGCCCAGGCCAGCGCCGCTCCGGCCGCCACTCCGGGGGCGATCAGCGGCAGGGTGACGCGACGGAACGCCGTCCAGCGGTTGGCGCCGAGCGTGGCGGCGGCCTCCTCGAACCGGGGGTCGGCGGCGCGGAGCGCGCCCTCGACGGCGAGCACGAGGAACGGCAGGGCGACGAACGTCTCGGCCAGCACCACCGCCGTCGGGGTGAACGCGATGGTGATCCCGGCGAGTGACTCCAGCCACTGCCCGACCACGCCCCGGCGCCCGAACACCAGCAGCAACGCGACGCCGCCCACCACCGGGGGCAGGACCAGCGGGACGGTGACAAGCGCCCGCACCAGCCGACGGCCGGGAAACTCCACCCTGGCCAGGGTCCAGGCCAGCGGCACCCCGAGCAGGAGGCACAGCGCGGTGGCGACGGTCGCGGTCTGCAACGACAGCCACAGCGGGACCAGCGTTTCGGCGGCGACGAGCCGCCGCGGCAGCGTGGACCACGGCGCCTGGGCCAGCAGGGCGACCAACGGACCCACCAGGAACGCCACGCCCAGCGCCGCCGGCGCCAGCAGCGCCAGGGGCGCGCCGCCGACCCGCCGGCCGGTCACGGGAGCCCGAACCCGGCTGCCCGCAGTCGCTGTCGGCCCGACTCGGACAGGACGAAGTCGACGAACACCCGGGCCCCTGCGGCATGCGGGGCCCCACGGAGCACGGCGATCGGATAGTCCGTCACGGCGTCGGACGCCTCGGCGAACTCCACGGCGTCGACCCGGTCCGCGGCCGCGGCGGCGTCCGTGCGGTAGACCAGCGCCGCGTCCGCCTCGCCGAACGCCACTTTCGACAGCGCTGCCTTGACGTCCTGTTCCAGGGTCACTGGCCGTACGATGACCCGGCCCGCAGCGAGCGCCCGCACGGCGAGCGCCCCGCACGGAACCTGCTCGGCGCAGAGGGCGACCCGCGTCCCGGGGCGCCCGAGGTCCGCCAGCCGGGTCACCCGCGCCGGGTTGCCCTCCGGCACGGCGATGACGAGCTGGTTGCGCGCGAACGTCACCCCACGGCTCTCCGGCGTCGTCTCATCGAGGATCGGCGCCAACGACGCGGCGCTGGCCAGGGCGATGACGTCCGCCGGGGCGCCGTTGCGCGCCTGGGCCGCCAGGACGGAGCTGCCGGCGTAGGCGAAGCGGACCGCGTAGCTCTGGTTCTCCGCGGCGAAGTCGGCGCCGATCTGGTCGAACACCTCGGTGAGGGACGAGGCCGCCAGCACCATGACCTCCTCGGGTCCCCCGCCGGCAGCGCACGCGGGAACCGCGAGAACAGCGGCAAGCGGGGCGGCCAGCCACCGGCGGGGTCGAGGCCGTCCGGTCATCGACCGGCCTGGTACTCGGTGACGAAGGCGGCGATGGCGTCGGCCATGAGCTGCACCGCGATCGCCGCCAGCAGCAGGCCGGCGATCCGGGTCAGCACCTCGATGCCGCCCGGTCGGAGCACTCTGACGAGCAGGTTCGAGTACCGCAGCACCAGCCAGACCGCGATCATCGCCGCGACGATCGCCGCGCCGATCGCCATGTAGTCGGCGCCGCCGTCGGCACGCTGCACGAACAGCATTGTCGCCACGATGGCGCCGGGGCCGGCCAGCAACGGGGTCCCCAACGGCACCAGCGCCACGTTCGACGTCGCCTGCTGACCGGACTCGTCCGCTTTTCCGGTGAGCAGCTCCAACGCCACGAGGATGAGCAGCAGCCCACCGGCGGCCTGGAGCGCGGGCAGGTCGACATGCAGGTAGTCGAGGATGGTCTGTCCGCCGACGGCGAAGATGACGATGACGCCGAACGCCAGAGCGACCGCCTGCCAGGCCGCGCGAAGACGCTCGCGCACCGGCAACGAACGGGTGAGAGCCACGAAGATCGGCACCATGCCGGGAGGATCGATGATCACCAGAAGGGTGACGAACGCCTCACCGAACAGTTTGAGGTCCACCGGTTGCTGCTCCCTACCGCCGTTGAGCCACGGGACGTGGCCGGCGGCTCAGATGCCGTCGTCCTCTTCCCCATCGTCGTTGCTGCTGCTGAGCCGCGCCTCGACGGCGTTCGGCTCGTACATTTCCTCGACGACGCGAAGGTACAGCTCGTTGGGGTTCGGCAGGTGTTTGACCTCACGCAACGCCTGGTCCTGACCCGCCGACTCAAGGACGAAGGTGCCGTAGTTCAGCATCCGACCCAGCGGCGACTGCCCGAACTTCATGTCGGTGACCCGGGCCAGCGGCATCATCGCGACCTTGCGGGTGACGATCCCATTGATCACCATGACCCGCTTGTTCGTGAGGATGAAGCGGTCACAGAACCAGTCGACGACCTCCCAACCGACCCAGCCCATGACGGCCAGCCAGGCGATGAACAGGATGGCGGTGATGTTCTCGTTCCCGTCGCCGGCGAGGAGGCCGGAGAGGAACCCCAGGGCGAGGGTGGCGCCGGCTGCGATGGAGATCGGCTTGATGAGGTGGATCGGGTGCCGCTTCCACTCGCCGCGGTAGCGCTCCGTCGGGAAGAGGTACCGCCCGACCAGGGAGCTCGGCTCGTCGTCCAACGGCAGCACCCGACGGGGCGCGACGGTGGGCCCGGCGGCCAGGCCGGCCAGCTCCTCACGCGAGAACTCCGGCTTGACGTACGTGCGACCACCGATCGGGACGCCCTGTCGTTCCCGCTCCGACCGGGCCGACTCGCGGCCGGTGGCGCCGAGGCCGAAGAGCCAGCTGTCGTCGCCGTCGCCGCCGGACTGTCCCGGGCCGGGCTCGCGACGCTCGCCGTCGTCGTTGGGCTGCTGCCCGCCGTCGCGGGCGGACGGCTCGCCACCGGGACGGGGACGGCTCGCGCCGTCAGCCGTCCCGTCGGGAGGGGTGGTCATCGCTGTCGCTAGGCGACGAGGTTGGTGAAGAATTCACCGAGACCCTGGGCGATGTCTCCGATAGCCGCGCCGATCGACTTGAAGACTTCGGCGGCCGACTCGGGACGGAACGCCACGAAGAACAAGAGGAAGGCGAGCCCACCCCAGGTGAGGACCTTCTTGACCATCCGGGTCCATCCCTCTCCATCAGGCGCCGGGAACCCTTCCACGGCTGCCACTGAGCGTACCAAGAGTATGGCCGTATGTGGCCCGATCGACGCAATGAGTAGCCCGTCCCGCCGATGCCCAGGTGGCCCCGGCGCGTAGTTCAGGCCCTTCCGTGAAGGTACGGCGACGGCGCCCCATAGACCAACTCCGATGGCGTGTGCTCCACGAGATCATGTAACACGACGTCGTCAGCCAGCAGGTACCCGGCCTGGGCCGGCCAGGCGACCGCGTACAGCCACACGCCCCGGGCCTCTCCGGCGAAGGCGCTGCGGTCCTTGGGCGAATTCACCGACCACAACGGTGTCGGATGCCCGCCCGCCTTCACCTTGGCGTGCGGCGCCTCGGTCATCACGTCGGCGAGGAAGGGCCCTGGATCGGGCCCCGGGATCCCGGCGAAGCGGGTTCCCAGCCCCAGGCCAGGCTCCTCGGCGACAAGCAGGATGTCGCCAGGGCCGTCGCCCAACGGGCCCGGCCCGCTACAGGCGACCGCCGTGCCGAGAACGCCGCCGCGCTCGTCGCCGACCCAGGCCACCCCGGTAACCGTCCACCCGGTGGGCAGTGGCCACAGCGACCACAGCGGCATCCGTGAGCCGCCGCGGGCGATCCGCTGGCTCACCGACTCGGTGATGCTTTGGTTGATGTGCTCGGCGATGTGCAGGGGCGCCACCGAACCGCAGTCCGAGCACCGCCAATCGCTGTGCATGAGGTCCGGCTCCCGAACCGGGCCACCGCACCGCGGACAACTCACTGCCACCGCCACCACCTCACGGTGCGGCGTCGGGGTGGCCACGTCAAGCGGAACCAGCTTATTCGGCCCCCGGCGGAGCAGCGTGGGCGCGAATCCACGCATGCATGGCGATGCCGCCGGCCACACCGGCGTTGATCGAACGGGTCGAGCCGTACTGGGCGATCGAGAACACCTCGTCGCACCCCTGTCGGGCCGCCTCGGACAGGCCGGGCCCTTCCTGGCCGAACAGCAGCAGGCACCGCCGCGGCAGCGTCACCCGCTCCAGCGGGTTGGCCCCCGGCAGGTTGTCGATCCCGACGACGGCCAACCCCGCCGCAGCGGCCCAGGCGGTCAGATCGGCAATCTCGGGGTGGTGTCGGACGTGCTGGTACCGGTCGGTGACCATGGCGCCGCGCCGGTTCCAACGGCGCCGGCCCACGATGTGCACCTCGGCGGCCAGGAACGCGTTGGCGGCGCGCACGATGGTGCCGATGTTCATGTCGTGCTGCCAGTTCTCGATCCCGACGTGGAACTCGTGCCGCCGGGCGTCCAGGTCGGCCACGATCGCCTCAAGGCGCCAGTAGCGGTAGCGGTCCACGACGTTGCGCCGGTCGCCCGCGGCGAGGAGGTCCGGATCGTAGCGGGAATCCACGGGCCACGGGCCGGGCCAGGGGCCGACGCCGACGCGACGCTCCGTCCCGGTCCGGTCGTCGGGGTGGTCGCGGCGGGCCGGGTCGTCGACGCGGTGCTGGGTCACGGGCGATGACGGTACCGACAGCCACCCGGTCACCGACATGCGACATCGCACCGATCGGACGGCCGCCGAGGCCGGGATTCACCCGGCGCCAGAAGTGGGAATCACCCGTCAAATGTTCGACGGACGCAATGAGCGGCGGGGCCCTCCCCGGCACCCGCCGCCCACGCTCTGATGCAGATGAGTCTGCCCCAGCCGCAGGCCGGGGCCAATAGACAGATCAATGGATTGACATACGGTTATCAAACCGTGAGCATTCTTCAACCGAGCCGCTTCAATCGATAACGGTGAGTTACTCACGGGTTAACCTGATGGACCTGCCGAACGCCGCTCGGGGTCGGTCAGCCGGTCGACGGACCCTGCGGAGGCGGCGGCAACGCGCAGGCTGCCGTGCCACCGGGCATGAGATGCCGCCGGTTCGCCACCCACCGGTACACCGGCCAGGCGACCGGCAGCACCATCCGTCGCTCCAACAGCCAGCCCAGCGCCCGGAACGCCCAGCCCGCGGGTCCGGTGGCGCCCCGCAACGCCCGCGCCACCGCCACCGGACCCGCGGCGACGCGTCCATCCCGGCCGACCCAACGCACCGCCTCGACGCACTCGTCCGCGGTCAGGCCCAGCCGCTCCAGGTCCGCGCGCTGCCACGGGGTGAAATCCGCCACCGGGCGCACCCAGCGCGACGCCCGGTCGGTGAGCCACTGACAGAAGCCGCAGTCGCCGTCGTACACGAGCACGTCACGGGCGGAAGTGGGGTCCATACGACCATCCTGCGCCTCGGGTAGCCCGAAGGACAGTTGAGGCTGATCACACCGAGGGAATGCCCACAACCTGGGTACCGTTCTGCTGGACACGGCGCGTCACCGGACGGCCCGCCGCCTGGGAACGGAGACAATCATGGCCACCGTGGAGTTGACCGCAGGCAACTTTGACGAGATCACTGGTCGGGGCGGCATCGTCCTGGTCGACTTCTGGGCTGGCTGGTGTGGGCCGTGCCTGCGCTTCGCCCCGATCTACGAGAAGGCAGCGGAGGCGCACGGGGACATCGTCTTCGGCAAGGTCGACACCGAGGCGGAGCAGGCGCTGGCGGGCAAGTTCAACATCCGGTCGATTCCGACGATCATGGCTGTCCGGGACGGGGTCGTCGTCTTCTCCCAGGCCGGGGCGCTGCCCGAGTCAGCCCTCGAATCCCTCATCGCCCAGGTCCGTGAGCTGGACATGGAGGATGTGCGCAGCCGCATCGCCGCCAAGAGCTGACCCGCAGCGGCCCGGCTCAGCGCCTGAGCACAAACAGGGGCGTACGGGTGTCAGGGCGAGCCAACCGGCCATTCCGTTCGGGGTCACTGCCGACGTACCGTCATGGCGTGCCTACGGCAAGCTCACACCACCAACAGAACCGGCACGCGGCCTCCCCGCTGCGTGACCCGGTGACGATGCTGCGCCACTGGGCGCTGCTCTGGGCGGCTGGCAGCGCGCTGGCGGTCGCGGCGGTCGCGCTGCGGCTGCTCGTCGAGCTGTGGCTGCGCCCGCTCACCTGGGACCTGCCCGGATGGCTCGGAGTGTCCGGCCTGGTCGGGGCGACGCTCTTGGCGGCGTCGATCCCGGTAGGGCTGATGGCCGGCAGGCTGCGCGGCGAGCCCCCGCCGTCGACGTTCGCGTTGGCGCCCGGTCCGTGGCCGGGCGGCTGGAGCGCCGGCCCGGGCTTCATCGTCCTCCCGACACCATGGGTGGCGGTCCTGGCGCTCGGGTACCTGTCCGTCGGCGTCGGCGTGCTCCCGTTCACGCCAGACGGCGACGGGCTCACCACCGGCCCCGGAACCTGGCTCGGGCTGCTCGCCCTGATGGCCCCCCTCGCCGGCCTCGTGGCATGGATGACGACGCGCGGGCCGCAGGTCGCCCTGACCCCGGACGGCGTGGTGCTGCGGCCGGCGCTGGCAGCCAGGGAACGGGTCATCGCCTGGGATGACATCGACCTGTCCTGGGCCAGCGGACTGCGCACGCGCCGGCTCCCGCTGGCAGCCGACAGCCGGGCCGGCGTCGTCCCGCTCAGTTGGTTGTGGGTCGATCCGACCTTCCTGGCGGTGGCGCTACGGCACTACGCCACCCACCCAGCCGAACGGGACAGCATCGGCTCGGACGCCGGTCTCCGCCGACTGCACGCCGCCCTGGCGCGGCCGATCGTCGACGCCATCCCCAGGCAACGGGCCGCGGACAGCGAGGAAACCACACCGGCCTGACGGCCGGCGGGCGCCGCGGCCGGCTAGCGGAACGACGCCTCGGCGACGCTGTTGCCGCCGTCCACCACCAGCATCTGACCGGTGATGTAGGAGGCCGCGGGCGTGCAGAGGAACCCGATCGCCGCGGCGACCTCCTCCGGAGTGCCCGGGCGCCCCATCGGAGTGCCGAACCCCTGCTTCAGCTCGACCAGCGTCGACGACGAAGTGTGGATGATGCCCGGCGCGACCGCGTTCACGGTGATGCCGTCCGGGACCAGCTCCATCGCCAGCGCGCGGGTCAGGCCGACCACCCCGGCCTTGGCCGCGGCGTAGCCCGCCTCAGCCGGCAGCGCGTTGATCGGGCCGGCCGTGGCCGCGAGATTCACGATCCGGCCCCACCCCAGCTCGGCCATGCCGGGAATGAAGGCCCGGCTGACCAGGAACGCCGTGCTGAGGTTACGGTCGATCTCGGCACGCCACTCGTCGTAGGTGAGCTGAGCCACCGGCCGCAGCACCTCAGGGCTGGCCTTGCTGGCCAGGCCAGCGTTGTTGACGACGACCTCGACCGGGCCGAGCTGGTCGGCCACCGCGTCGGCCAGGGCCCCCACCTCTGCCTCGTCGGTGAGGTCGGCGACGAAACCCGTGACGCCCAGCTCGCCAGCGCGGTCGTGGATCCGCCGCGTCGTCGACACGATCGCCACGCTCGCCCCGAGCGCACGGAGCCGGTGGGCGGTGGCGTACCCGATGCCCTCAGCGCTGCCGGCCCCGGTGACCAGGGCGACCCGACCGTCCAACCGATCGGGTGAGCGGCCCCCGGGCGCGTCGTCCGAGGCAGGGCTGGAGACGACGGAAGGGGTCACGGGGGTCCGGTCAGTAGCCATGCCGAGAATCCTGCCCGGTCGACAGGACAGCGGCAACGCCAACAGCGAATCCCGGTCGGGTAGCTGACACCGGCCCCGTGGACGACGTGTCATCAGCCACCCGTTGACTAGGCTTGCCGACATTCCTCCCGATCGGAGACCTACGCGATGAGCCAGCCCGACAAGCCCACGGGGTGGGACCAGCCGGAGCCCGGGGCGTTGCCTGGCCCGCCAGCGTCGCCGCCATGGCCGCCGACGGCCGCCTACCCGGACGCCTCCATGCCGGCCCCGGGCGACTCCGCCTCGGCCGGTCCGGCCGTGCCAGACCCGTACGCCCAACAAGGTCCGTACGCCGACCCGAGCCACCCGCCGCAGGGCCCGTACGGCCAGCCGTCGCCGTACGCTCAGCCGTCCGCTCCATACGGCCAGCCGTCGCCGTACGGCCCGCCCGGCTACCCCGGTGGGGCCGCCCCGTACGGGTACCTGCCGCAATATCCACCACGCCCGAACAACAGCATGGCCATCGCGGCGCTCATCGTCTCGGCGACCGGCGTGATAGCGCTGAGCTGCTCCGGCGTCGGCGGGCTCCTCGGCGCCGTCGGAGCGATTCTCGGCCACGTCTCCAGTCGACAGATCCAGGAACGCGGCGAGGACGGCGCCGGCGTGGCCAAGGCGGCCATCATCGTGGGCTGGATCGCCGCCGCGCTCGGCGTCCTGGCGACGCTCGCGATCATCGGCCTCCTCGTCGTGTCGAGCACGAGCAGTGGCGGCTCGACGTACAGCGGCGACTACGACGCGATGTTCGCGGTGTTCGGAGCTGACGGCTGAGCCAGGGGCGGCCTGATACCGTCCCGGGCCGCCGGGCAACCCTCCGACGGGGCCTCAGCGCGCACATTGGATGCCGACGTGGTTTCCTCATGCGACCGCTGCCCGCCTTTCCGACTTCGGAGGCTGATCCACCATGCCCGCAATCCGGGCGGTGCTGTTCGACTTCTTCGGCACCCTCACTCAGGCCATCCAGCGTGGACCACGCCACGACCGGATCGCCCGCGCCCTCGGCTGCGACCCGTCAACCATGCGGACGACGCTCGACCGGTCGTTCCGGGAGCGGGCCAGCGGGGCCCGGGGCGACGCGGTCACGTCGCTGCGTTGGCTCTGCTCCGAGCAGGGCGTCCGCCCCGCCGCGGCCCGGCTGCGGCGGGCCGCGGCGGCCCGGATCGGCGCCGTCGCCGCGGACACCCGGCTACGGCCCGACGCGTTGCCGACGCTGCTCGCGCTGCGGTCGGGCGGGCTACGCACCGCGGTCGTCAGCGACTGCGGGCACGAGCTGCCGGCGTTCCTGCCGTCGCTGCCGATCGCGCGTCTGCTGGACGCCGGGATCTTCTCGGTCGAGGTCGGCTGCTGCAAACCCGACCCGGAGATGTACCTGACCGCGTGCCGTCGCCTTGGCGTGCGGCCGCAGGAATGCCTCTACGTCGGCGACGGCGGCAGTCGGGAGCTCACCGGAGCGGCGGCGGTGGGTATGCGGGCGGTCCGGCTCACGGCGCCCGACCTGGCCGGGCATCTGGTCTTCGACGCCGACGAGCAGTTCGACGGGCCGTCGGTGAACGCCCTGTCCGAGGTGCTGCCGATGGCGTCGGGCGCCGCGCGGCTGCCGGCGCCTGCCTGAGCTGCCGGGGCCGGCCCGATCGGTGGCAGAATGATCTGATGACCGAGCCCACCCAGCCGCATCAGCAGGCCCGACCGGACGCCACCGCGGTGGTCGAGGAGGCGCTGCGGAAGGCGTCGATCGCGTGGATCACGGTGGCGGGGGCGCCGGCCACCGCGGCCTGGTGCCTGGGCGTCGACGGCGTGCTGCATGTCGTCTGCGGGCCTGGCGAGCAGCGACTGCCCGGCCTCGCCGACGGCGTCGCGGCCCAGGTGACGCTGCGAGGCGACCACGGGGGTCAGATCGTCACCTGGACGGCGTCGGCGTCGCGGATCGGTCCCGACGACCCCGGGTGGGCCGTGGCGGCGCCGCAGCTGGCAGCCAAGCGACTCAACGTCAGCGGCCCGGCCGACCAGCTGGTCGGCCGCTGGGCTCGGGAATGCGCAATCTTCCGGCTCAGCCCGACCGGCGCCGCGGCCACCGGCGCCGAGCTGCCGCGTGGGTCCGGGAGCGAGGCGCCCCGACCCACGCCGGCCGCGCGGCCCACCCGTAAGCCGTTCCGGTTACACCGGGTCCGCGGCGCCTGACCGTGCCGGCGATGACTCGGCCAGGTCACGCGGCGGGGCGGGCCGGGCCACCAGCCGGTCGATGACCTCCAGCAGACGCTCCTGACTGACCGGCTTGACGAGATGGTCGGACGCGCCAAGCTCCACCCCGATGTGGATCTCGTCGCTGACCGTCAGCATGACCACGGGCACCGCGGCCAGGCCCGGGTCCGCGCGCCACCGACGCAGCGTCTCCCATCCGCTGATCCCGGGCAGCTGAACGTCGAGCAAGGCGGCATCGGGCCGGATACCCAGCGCCGCCTCGAGGCCGCCTTCCCCGGTGTCGGCGAGGAAGACCTGGTAGCCGCCGGCGTGCAGTTGGGTGGAGACGACCTCGGCGGCGCGTGGGTCGTCGTCGACGACGAGAATCCGGCCCCGGGCGGTCGCGGAGCTGGCCACCCCGGCCACGTCCACCTGCTCCTGGACCAGGACCGGAGGCATCGGCGGCCGGCCGCCGTCGCCGTCGGTGGCGTCGCCGTCCGGGGCGGTGTGGTCGAAGACGCCCGGTAGGACGACGGTGAAGGTGGCGCCCTCGCCCACGACAGACCGCACTGTGATGTCTCCGCCGTGGGCCCGCGCGATCCGCCGGACCAGCGCCAACCCCAGGCCAGTGCCGCCGCAGCGGCGCGAATGGTCCCCGACCTGGGTGAACTCGTCAAAGACCCGGTCGAGGTCGGCCGGCGCGATCCCTACCCCGGTGTCG
This sequence comes from Pilimelia columellifera subsp. columellifera, assembly GCF_039532605.1. NCBI lineage: Bacteria > Bacillati > Actinomycetota > Actinomycetes > Micromonosporales > Micromonosporaceae > Pilimelia > Pilimelia columellifera. Next base: position 114,634 of record NZ_BAAARY010000006.1, on the reverse strand, counting down.
ATCACCCGGACTTTGAGGTCGATGCCGAGCGCCTCGGCCTCGACGGTGACCGCGCCGCCCGCTCCGGTGCACTTGACCGCATTGGACAGCAGGTTTTCCAGAATCTGGCGGAACCGCAACGGGTCCACCAATGCCCGCAGGGCCGGCACCCGCACTTCGACCGTCAACCGACGTTGGTCGAACAGCGGACGCATCGCGGTCACCAGCTCGGTGACGGCCTGGTCCAGCGGCGTCCAGCGCCGATCCAGATCGAAACGGCCGGACTCTACCTTGGCGATGTCGAGCAGCTCGTTGATGAGGACCAGCAGATGCCGGCCGCTGCTGTAGATGTGGCCCACCCACTGGCCGTGGGTGGTGTCACCGGCCAGCTCCGACTTGAGCAGGTCGGAGAAGCCGATGATCGCGTTCAGGGGTGTGCGCAGCTCGTGGCTCATCGCCGCGAGGAAGTCGCTCTTGGCATTGTTGGCGGCGGTGAGGGCATGAACGGACGCCGCCAGTTCCTCGGCCAGCCGCCGCTGCTCGGTCAGGGCCTGTCCGCGCTCGTCGAGCGCCCTCTCCCGGGCGGCCAGCACCGCGCTGCGGTCGGCGAGCACCTTGGCCTGCGGCGCGAGATCCGCCAGCAACCGGACATCGTCCTCGCCGAACAGGCTCCGATGGCGATTGGCGACCAGCAGCGCCCCTGGGCCCAGGCTGGCCGGCAGGCGGGTCGCGGTGAGCAGCGCCGGCCCGACCCGCTCGGCATAGTGGGCGGCCAGCGGAAGCCGGCGCGCCCCCCGGGAGCCGAGGTCGACCGGCTGGTGCTCGTCCATGAGCGCGACCAGGTCCACGACCCGCCCGTCGCCGGGGCCGTCGCAGTCGATGCCGCCGGCGCACGCGGCGTGGAGGAGCCGGCCCGACGGATCGGACAGCACCAGGGTGACGCCGTCGGCGCTGGTCATGTCGCGTACAACGTCGACATACCGCTGCCAGACGTGCTCGGGCGATTCCGTCGCCGAGGCGTCCAGGACCCGGGCGCCGACAGCGTGGATCGCGTTGGCCGACCAGATCCGCCGCACCGCCAGCGGGGGGACGAACGCCAGCAGGTACCCGACCGAGGCGAGGAGCATGAGCAACGCGTACAGGGCCACGACCAGCTCACCGGCCGGCCGGAGCGCCGCCAGCGTGGTGTAGCGGTCGTCCACGGTCCACCCCGCCGCACGGCCGGACGCGGCGGCTATCGTGATGCCGGCGGTGAGGTAGCTGGCCCAGGCGGCCAGCTGGAGCCGCACCGCCGACGTGCCGGTGCGGCGCCTGCTCTCGGCCAGGAACGCCCGAGCCGCCAACGCCTCCACCAGCACGACGTTGAGCGTGAGCATCAGGCCGAACCACGGCGGGTACGGACGCGGCAGCAGCAGGGCCGGTCCCGCGAGAGCGACGGCGACCGCCAACGCGGCATGCGCCCGCCAGCGCGGGCCCGGACGCACGGCGCCGGCCAGGCGGAGGGTGAAGTACGGCCGGAACAGGTACATCGCGGTCAGCGCCCCGCCGACCACCGACGGCGGGGCGAAGCCGGCCAGTCTCAGCGCGAGGACCACCGCGAACGCCGCCGTCGGCGCGAAGATGAGGGCCAACAGCCGGTGCATCGGGTCACGGGTGCGTAGGTAGGTCCGGAGCGCGTGACCGAAGACGGTCGCGGCGAAGAGAGCCGCGAACACCAGGAGAACATCGCTGCTCACACGTCACCTGCCACCGCGCCCGCACCGTCCCTGATGCCGGCGACCCGGGACGTCGGCGACCCGCCGTGGGCACGAATCGGGCAGGTACCGCCACGGTACCCAGACGCTCTGGTGATCACCCGACGAACGGCGGTGTGGCGATGTGCCCGCTGGCGATCGGAACAACGCCGCCGGCGACCGTCGCCACGGTGGCGGCGCCGTCGCGCGCGGTGATGGTGGCGTCGAGCAGAGAGGGCCGACGCAGCTCCGCTCCCTGCCGCACCAGGTAACGGGACTCCCCGTCCTCCGGCAACAGCCCCGCGGCCACCAGGTAGGCGCCCAGGCCGAGGGCGGCGGAGCCGGTGGCCGGGTCCTCCGGCACCCCGGCGCCAGGGCAGAACACGCGGGCGTGCGCGGTCTGCCGGGCGACATCCCAGCTGAAGACGCTCAGCTCAGGCGCCCCGTGCTGGCGGGCCTGCGCCGTGTTCATCTCGGCGGCCGCCACCGCGTCGGGCGCGACAGCCAGGTAGACGAAGTCGAGACCGCAGCCGGCAAGCCGCGGCGGCGGTCCCGCCAACGCCGATTCGGGCAGCCCGAGCATGGCCAGCAGCGGCGCCGGGTCGAGCGGCGGGCCCACCCGGGGCTGGCCGCCGGTGACCCTGGCGGAGGTGTCGGACACCTCGATCGGCAGCAGGCCGATCCCGCACTCCTGGATGACGACATTGACGGCGTCCGGCTGACACAGGCCATGGGCGACGGCCACCACCGCCGCGCCGATGCTCGGGTGGCCGGCGAACGGAAGCTCGGCGGCCGGTGTGAAGATCCTGGCCCGGTAGCCGGCGCCGGGCGCCGTCGTCGGGAGCAGGAAGACCGTCTCGGACAGGTGAAACTCGCGCGCCAGCGTGAGCATCTGGGCGCTGTCGAGGTCATCGCCGCCGAAGACCACCGCAAGCGGGTTTCCGGTGAACGGACGATCGGTGAAGACATCGACGATGTCGTACGCAAGTCGGGACATGGGCTTCAACGCTAGAGCATCCGAGGGCGACCACTAGGCTGGGCCGGTGACGACCGCCTCGAAGATCTACGTGGCCCGGCTGGCCGGGCTGCCCGTCTTCGACCCCAACGGCGACCTGGTCGGCCGGGTCCGGGACACGGTGGCCCGGATGCGGGTCGGCGGACGCCCGCCACAGGTCGTCGGCCTCGTGGCCGAGATGCCGATGCGCCGGCGGATCTTCCTGCCGATCGGCCGGATCACCTCCCTGGACGCCGATTCGGTGGTGCTGCACACCGGCACCCTCAACCTGCGCCGCTTCTCCAAGCGCCCGGACGAGCTGCTGGTCATCGAAGACCTGCTCGACCGTCGGGTCACCATCACCAGCTCCGGGCAGGCCGCGACCGTCGTCGACGTGGCGATGGAGGCCAGCCGGGTCGGCGAGTGGACGCTGCACCGGGTGGCCGTCCGGGAGATCACCGGCCGGCTGACCCGCCGCGGCCACCTCCAGCAGCTCGAATGGCGCGAGGTCAGCGGACTGCTCGGCCTCCCCGACGCCCAGGGCACGGCGAGCCTGCTCGCGGTCCTCGACCAGATGCGACCCGCCGACCTGGCCAACGTCCTCCAGGACCTGCCCGCCAGCCGCCGCAACGAGGTCGCGGCGGCCCTGGACGACGAGCGCCTCGCCGACGTGCTGGAGGAGCTGCCCGAACACGACCAGGTGGAGATCCTGGCCGCGCTGGACCGGGAACGGGCCGCCGACGTGCTCGAGGAGATGGACCCGGACGACGCCGCCGACCTGCTCGCCGAGCTGCCCAAGGTGGAACAGGAGGTGCTGCTGGACCTCATGGAGCCCGACGAGGCCAGCCCGGTCCGCGCCCTCCTGCACTACCTGCCCGGCACCGCCGGCTCGGTGATGACGTCCGAGCCGATCGTCATGCCGCCGGACGCGACGGTCGCCGAGGCGCTGGCCCGGATCCGGGAGCCCCAGCTGTCCCCGGCGGTCGCGGCGCAGGTGTTCGTCACCCGCTCCCCGATGGCCACCCCGACCGGCCGTTTCCTGGGCGTCGTCCACTTCCAGAAACTGCTCCGGGAGCCGCCGTCCGGCCTGCTAGGCGGGGTCATCGACAACGACATCGACCCGCTTGACGCCGCGACCCCGCTGCCGGAGATCACCCGCAGGATGGCCACCTACGACCTCGTCGCCATGCCGGTCGTGGACGCCACCGACCGGCTCGTCGGGGCGGTCACCGTCGACGACCTGCTCGACCACCTGCTCCCCCGCGACTGGCGCGACCGGGCAAGTTCCGGCGCTGGCAGCGGCGCCGAGATGACGATGGCTGTGGGCAGCGGCGATGGCTGAGGGTCGGCAGCGGCTGGACCAGCCGCGCGAGCCTGGCCGGATCAGCCTGCCGAAATTCGACCCGGAAGCCTTCGGCCGGTGGTCGGAGGGCATCGCCAGGTTCATGGGCACCGCCCGCTTCCTGGTCTACATGACGGTCTTCGTGGCGATGTGGCTGGCCTGGAACAAGCTCGGCCCCGAGGACCTGCGCTTCGACGAGGAGACCTGGCTGCTCACCCTGGCGCTGTCGTTGCAGGCCTCCTACGCGGCGCCGCTGATCCTGCTCGCGCAGAACCGCCAGGCCGACCGGGACCGGCTGACGATGGAGGAGGACCGGCGACGGGCGGCCATGCAGAAGGCCGACACCGAGTACCTCGCCAGGGAGATCGCCTCGCTGCGGATCGCGCTGGGCGAAGTCTCCACCCGTGACTTCGTCCGGTCCGAGCTGGGCCGGCTGGCCGAGGAGCTGGACGACGCCGCCCGACGCCGCCACGACCGGGAGCAGCGGCCCGCGTCGCCGTCCGGGACGCCCTGATCGGCGGGGCCGACGCGCCGACGTAGCATGAGCGGCATGGCAGCCCCCACCAGCGTTCTTGACCAGGCGATCCATGAGGCCCTGGCCACCGTCGACGACCCCGAGATCAAGCGTCCGATCACCGATCTGGGCATGGTCAAGGCGGTCACCGTCGACGACGGCGCGGTACGGGTGGAGCTGCTGCTGACCGTCGCCGGTTGTCCGCTGAAGGACACGCTGCGCGGCGACATCACCGCCGCGGTGTCCGCGGTGGCTGGCGTCAGCTCGGTCGCCGTGGACTTCGGCGTGATGAGTCCGCAGCAGCGCCAGGAGTTGCAGACCCGGCTGCGCGGCGGCGCCGGCGGCGCGGCCGGCGAGGAGCCGGTGATTCCGTTCGCCCAGCCTGGCTCCCGGACCCGCGTCTACGCGGTGGCCTCGGGCAAGGGTGGCGTCGGCAAGTCGAGCGTGACCGTCAACCTGGCCGCGTCGCTGGCGGCCAAGGGCCTGTCCGTCGGGGTCGTTGACGCCGACATCTACGGCTTCTCGGTGCCGCGGATGCTGGGCACCGAGGCCCGGCCGACCCGCGTCGAGGAAATGATCATGCCGCCGCAGGCGCACGGGGTGAAGGTCATCTCGATCGGGATGTTCACCCCGGGAAACGCCGCCGTCGTCTGGCGCGGGCCGATGCTGCACCGGGCGTTGCAGCAGTTTCTCGCCGACGTCTACTGGGGCGAGCTGGACGTGCTGCTGCTGGACCTCCCGCCCGGCACCGGCGACATCGCGATCTCGCTGGCGCAGCTGCTCCCCAACGCCGAGATCCTCGTCGTCACCACTCCGCAGACCGCCGCCGCCGAGGTCGCCGAGCGGGCCGGCGCGATCGCGCTCCAGACCCACCAGCGGATCGTCGGCGTCGTGGAGAACATGTCCTGGCTGGAGCTGCCCGACGGCTCCCGGATGGAGATCTTCGGAGCGGGCGGCGGGCAGACCGTCGCGGACTCGCTGACCAGGGTGATCGGCGCGCCGGTGCCGCTGCTCGGGCAGATCCCGCTCGACACCCGGGTGCGGGAGTCCGGCGACAACGGGGTGCCGATCGTGCTCGCCGACCCACAGGCCCCGGCAGCGCTGGCGTTGGATGCGGTGGCCACGCGGCTGGCCGTCCGACGCGAGTCGCTGGTCGGTCGTTCGCTGGGCCTCAGCCCCGCCTGAGCCTGCCCGCGACCCAGCGGCTGCCGCCGCTCCCGCGGAAGGGGCGGACGACGATCAGGTCGCGTCGTAGTCGGCGCCACGGGGAGCGACGGGCGGTGGACTGACCTCCGTCGGCGGGATCTCGGCCGGTCCGGTCTCCGCCGACGCCGCGGGTGTGCCCACGCCGCCGCTCCCGCTACGCAGGCCGGAGCGGACGTGTTCGACGTCGTCGCGGACGCCGCCGACATCGGCGCGCACCTCGTCGTAGAGGCCGCGCAGCGGCCGACGCAGTGCCTCCTCGTCGGCCTCGCTCAGGACGTGTTTGCGCAGCAACGCCTTCGGGTTGAGGTCCTCAAGCTGGATGTCGGTGCCCAACTGCTGGCGAAGGTCGCCGGTGGCGTCGTTAGCCATCGAACGCAGGTTGCGCAGCATCCGCAGCCCGTCCGCGATCACCTTTGGCAGGCGGTCGCCGAAGATGAGGAACGCCAGCAGGAACAGCGCGCCCAGCTCCCACATGTTCAGGTTGTCGAACACTGTCGCACTCCCGCTGCCTCATTCATGGTCGCCGCCCAGCCTACGGTCACTTTGCGTCAGCGGTAAGGGTCACCGAGGCCATGCGACGATCGCCGCCACGCTGATACGCCACCGACACCACCGAGCCTGGCGCCCGCCTGCGCACCAACGCGATGAGGTCCACTGCCTCGGCCAACACCTGACCATCCAGCGCGCTCACCACGTCGCCGGCGCGAAGGCCGGCGACGGCGGCTGGACCACCGGACGGCACCGCCGACAGCCGGACGCCGCCGGACTCGTCGGCGCCGACGCTCGCGCCGAAGACAGTCCGATGTGCCCGCCCTGTCGCAATAATCTCTTTGGTAACGCGTTGAGCCTGGTTGACCGGTATCGCAAATGCCAATCCGATATTGCCGGCCTCCTCCCGTCTGCCACCCAACGACTGAATGACGGAGTTGACCCCGACGACCCGGCCAGCCCCGTCCACCAGTGGGCCGCCCGAATTGCCCTGGTTCACCGCCGCATCGGTCTGGATCGCCGCGTAGTACCGGACCTGCTCCCCGGACCCGCCGGTCTGCAACGGACGGTCGAGCGCGCTGACGATGCCCGAGGTCACCGTGTTCCGCAGCGCCAACGGGGAGCCGAACGCGAAGACCGGGTCCCCGACCGCCAACCGGTCCGAGTCGCCGAAGCGCACCGGACGCAGGCCAACCGGCTGCCGCACCTTGAGAACCGCCAGATCAGACTCCGGGTCCCGACCGACGATGGCCGCGGACGACCTGCGACCGTCGGCGAACATCACCGCCACCTCGCGCCCCGCGTCCGTCAACACATGCTCGTTGGTGATGACGTGGCCGTCCCCGCTGACGACGAAACCCGAACCGACGCTCGTCGCGCCGGCCTCGTCGACCTGGATCGTGACAACGCTCGGCAACACCGCGCGCACCAGCGCGGCGGAGCTTCCCGGCGGCCGCTCGGCGGCCACCGGCGTCACCTCTCCCAGCTGTGGCCCCGCGCCCTCGCGGGCCGCGGCGAAACCGATCACCCCACCGACCCCTCCGGCCAGCGCCGCCACCGCGGCGACGAGCGCGACCATGGCGCCGGCGGCGAGCGGACGCCGCGGCCGGTCCGGGTCCGGCGCCGGCTCCAACGCTGGCGCCGACGCCAGCGCCGGCGCCAGCACCGCTGCGGGCGACCAGGGATCGCGCCACGGGTCATTGGGCGCGTCCGACCACCACAGCTCGGGCACGCCGGAGCGCTCCACGGCGGGCCGAGACCCGTCGCCGACCTGGGTCACCATGCCTCCTGACGCGCCAGCCACCGATGCCGCGCCGTTCCATCGTGACACGGACCGGCGGCAGTTGGCGGACCGCGCCGAAAGGGGCGCCGCCACCGGCCGCGACAGCCCTCACCCGCTGGGCACTAGGCTCAGCTCGTGCAATTCGTCGAGGCCTACGCCACAGAGGACGCGGTGGCACAAACCGCCCGTCTTCTCGCCGATGAGGTCGGTGTGGGCTCCGTGAGCCCGGCCGCCGGGTCGGCGCTGCGGCTGATGGCGGCGGCCAGCAACGCCAAGGCCGTCGTCGAGATCGGCACCGGCGCGGGCGTCTCCGGGCTGTGGCTGCTGCGTGGCATGCGCCCCGACGGAGTGCTCACCACGATCGATGTCGAGGCCGAACACCAGCGCATCGCCCGACGGCTGTTCCAGCAGGCTGGCTTCAGCGCCTCCCGGACCCGGGTCATCGCCGGGCGGGCGTTGGACGTGCTGCCCAGGCTGGCAGATGGCGCGTACGACCTGGTGCTGGTCGACGCGGACCCCACCGAGGCCGGCGACTGTGTGGGCGCCGCCGGGCGGCTGCTGCGGGCCGGCGGCGTCGTCGCCGTCCACGGGGTGCTCACCGGCGGCCGGATCGCCGACCCGGCCGCCCGCGACCAGGACACTGTGGCGCGTCGGGAACTCACCAAGAACGTCCGCGAATCGGACATCTGGGTGTCCGCGCTACTGCCGGTCGGCGACGGGCTGCTCACCGCCATCCGCCGCTGAGCCCGGGCGTGGCCCCGCTCACCGTGGCTGCCGCTTTGGGGGTCAGCGTGGACCGTCAGTCGACGGTTGCCAACCAGCGCAGAAGGGTCCGCACGCCCCAGCCGGTGGCGCCCTTGGCCAACTCGTCGACCGGCCGGTCGGACCACGACGGCGCGGACATGTCCAGGTGCAGCCAACGGTCGCGCAGGTCCCCGGTGAACTCGCGCAGGTACAGCGCCGCGACGACGGACCCGGCGCCCTGGGTCGGCGCGCTGTACAGATCGGCCAGGTCGCTGGCCAGGTACGCGACGTAGTCCTCCGGCAGCGGCATCCGCCAGACCCGTTCCCCGGCGGCGGCGGCCGCGTCCGCGAACGCCCCGGCAAGCGTGTCGTTGTCGCTGTACATCGCTGCGGTCCGCTTGCCGAGCGCCACCGCGTTGGCGCCGGTGAGAGTCGCCAGATTGACCAAAACATCGGGGCGGAGCCGCCTGACGGCGTAGCCGAGCGCGTCCGCCAGCACCAATCGCCCCTCGGCGTCGGTGTTGGTGATCTCACTGGTGGCGCCGTCGTAGTGCCGGATGATGTCGCCGGGGCGGAACGATCCGCCACTGACGGCGTTCTCCGCCAACGGGATCAACGTGGTGATCCTGGTCCTGAACCCTAGGTCGGCGGCGCCGATCGTCGCGGCGGCGACCGCGGCTGCGCCGCCCATGTCCTTGCGCATGAGCTTCATGCCGTCGAGCGTCTTGATCGAGATGCCGCCGGTGTCGAAGGTGATGCCCTTGCCGACCAGGACGACGTGGGTCCGCGCGCCGCGCGGACGGTAGCTCAACTCTACGAACCGGGGCGGCGTCGCCGAGCCGCCGCCGACGGCGAGGATGCCGCCGAAGCCCTCCGCCGCCAGTTCCCGGGGCCCACGCACCGTGACGCTCAACTCCGGGCGGCTGGTCGCCGCTTGCTGAACCTGCTGGGCGAACCAGGCCGGATTCTTGCGTGACGAAGGGGTGTTGGTCAGGTCACGGGCCAGGCAGCTGGCCTCCACTGTGGCCTTGGCCTGGGTAAGCGCGTCGGCATACCGTTCGTGCCCATCGACCGCGACGGTGATCGCGCCGCGCCGTCGGCGCCGCCCGCCGGCCACGAACTGGTAGGACGCCAGCCACAACCCCTCGGCCAGCCCCCGGACCACCGACGGGTCGCAGTCGGGCGGCAGGGCGACCGTGCGCGCCGTGGACTCGGACTGCCGGGCGAGCGCCGCGCCGGCCGCCCGCCAGCCAGCCTCATCGCCCGCCCCGACGCCGACAAGCAGCAGGCGCTCGGGGCGGCGCAGCGGGCGCGGCAGGATCTGCGTCGCCCCGGCACGACCGGGGTTGTCGGCGTCGTCCACCAGCGCGGCGGCCTCGGCAGCAGCGTCCTCGGGAAGCAGCGCGACGTCGTCGCGTGGTCGGGCCAGGTCGGTCGATCCGCTCCCGGCCACTGGCAACGCCAGCACTCCTGAGACGGCCCGCCGGGGCGCAAGACGGATGGTGAGCACGCGTTACCTTTCCTGGAACGGACCGGGCCCGGGCATACAAGCTCGCCGACATGGGTGGTGAACCCCATGCCGGCGAGTATCACGCATCCAACACGGAATGCGGGCGCATCGGGACCAACAGCCCGGTCGACGCGCGCGGGTGGGTCGCCTTAGCCGACTGCGGACCTCAACGCCTCACCCAGCGCGGTCGCCTCGTCCGGGGTCATCTCGACCACGAGCCGGCCTCCGCCTTCCAGCGGCACCCGCATGACGATGCCCCGGCCCTCCTTGGTGACCTCCAGCGGACCGTCGCCCGTCCGCGGCTTCATCGCCGCCATGTTGTCTCCCCTCGCAAAAACATCGGGAATTCAGACTCATCGAGGGGGCTGGCCGCCCAGTCCCTCGCGCCGGTCACTGATTTTCCCTGATGGCGCCCCGTACACCCAAACCGGCGAGCCGATGTTGTGACACCTTCTAGCATATCCCGGTAACGGGTGTCACAATGTGCGGTCATGCAGGCACGGTCGGCGCTGTTCGACCTGTACGGAGATCACCTGCGCCCGCGCGGCGGGCGTGCCCCGGTCGCCGCGCTGGTCCGCCTCCTTCAACCCCTCGGCATCACCGGTCCCGCGGTGCGTACCGCCATCTCCCGCATGGCCCGCCAGGGGTGGCTACGACCGGTCCGGCTCAGCGCCGGACCCGGGTACGCGCTCTCCGACCGGGCCGCGCGCCGGCTCGACGACGCCGCCGCGCGGATCTACCGAACGAACGCAGTCAGCTGGAACGGACAATTCGATCTCGTCATCGTCGCCCCGCCGCTGGCCCGTACCGAACGGCGGCGCCTCGCCGCCCAGCTCGCCTTCCTCGGCTACGGCGCCCTCAGCGACCTCACCTGGGTCGCGGCCCGCCCCGGGGAAGGCGTCGACGCCGTCCTCGCCGAGAGCGGCCTCCGGCACGACCGACTCACCGCACGGCACGCCCAGGGCGCCCGCGCCGCCGCCCGACTCGTCGACCGCGCGTGGGACCTGCCCGCCCTCTCCGCCGCCTACCGGGACTTCCAACAGGAGCTGACCCCGGTCGTCACCGACCTCGGCGACGACGACGTCGACGCCTACGCGGCCCGGTTCCAGCTCGTCCACGCCTGGCGTTCGTTCCTGTTCCGCGACCCCGCCCTGCCACCGACCCTGCTGCCCGCCGACTGGGCAGGTGTGGCGGCCGCGACGTTCTTCGGACACCACGCCGCGCAGCTACGACCGGCGGCGGACCGGTACGTTGACCGGTGTCTGACTCCCTCCCAAGGATGGTGACTGTGACCGAGCCCCTGCTGCTGGAGTGCTCCGACGGCGTCGGCACGCTGACGCTCAACCGGCCCGACTCGCTCAACTCCCTCGACGTCGCGCTCAAGGTCGCGCTGCGCGAGACCCTGGGTCGGATCGCCGCCGACAGGTCGATCCGGGCGGTGGTGCTCACCGGCGCCGGACGGGCCTTCTGCGTCGGCCAGGACCTCCGGGAACACGCCGACACCCTGGCCGCCGGGGACACCGACCCGCTGGCGACCGTCCGGGCGCACTACAACCCGATCGCCCAGGAGCTGGCGAACCTGCCCAAGCCCGTGGTGGCCGCCGTCAACGGCACAGCCGCCGGCGCCGGGGCCTCGCTGGCGCTGCTGGCGGACTTCCGCATCGGCGGACCCAAGACCAGCCTGCTCATGGCGTTCGCGAACGTCGGCCTGGCCGGCGACACCGGGATCTCCTGGTCGCTGCCACGGCTGGTCGGCCACGCCAAGGCGATCGAGCTGCTCATGCTCGCCGAGCCGGTCCGGGCCGAGCAGGCGTTGGGGCTGGGACTGCTCACCCGCGTCGTCGGCGACGACGCCGACGTGCTGCCGACCGCCCAGGAGTTCGCCGCCCGGCTGGCCAGCGGCCCCACGGTGGCGTACGGGGCGATCAAGCGCCAGCTCGCCGTCGGCGACGCCGGGACCCTGTCGGACGCGCTCGCCGCCGAAGCCCAGGCCCAGGCGATCTGCGGCGCCACCGCCGACCACCGCAGCGCCACCGACGCGTTCGTCAACAAACGCAAGCCCGTCTTCGACGGCCGCTGACGCCCGGCCCACCCGGCCCCGCCAACCGCGTAGTGATCATGGCTTGTGCGCATGAATCTGACGCTTCACGCGCACAGGTCGTGGTCAACACCCGACGCGCGGGGCGAGGCTGATCAGGGAGCCTCCTCAGGGTCGAGGTTGACCTGTTCACCCTGGACGTACGCGAGCATGGCCAGCTCGTCGTCGGTGGGGGCCACGAAGACCGGAAGCTCGGACGGGCCCAGCTCGCGCACGTATGTCCAGAACTGGTCTACGGCCTCGCCCGGGCTCGCCGCCTCGATCGGCAGATCGATGCTGACCAGCCAGGTTCCCATTGCCTTCATCGGCCCATCACACCATGTCCCATGGCCGCCCGTGCGGCCGCGTCAGGGCAGACGACCGGCCTCCACCAGCCGGGCGAACCGCTTCAGCGCCTGCTTCAGGGCCAGCTTCGAGCCTGGCCACACCAGCGGCCACATCGCCCGACCCGCGGCGCCGCCGGGCAGGTGGAACCACTCGTGCCACACGACCTGGGTCCGGTCGCCGGTCATCGGGGTACAGCGCATCACCCCGGGACCGCGAAGGAGCCGCCCGAAGTGGACCACCCGCACCTCGTACGGCGGATCAAGTCGCAGAACGCGCATCTCGTCCCGCAACACCGCCGGACCGATGGCGGTGACCGCCTCCACGACGCTGCCCTCGCCGCCGTCGCCTGAGGTCAGCCGTACCTTGGTGAACGGAATCCACTCGGACTGCCGCTCCCAGGCCACGAACGCGTCATAGACCCGGGCGGCGGGGGCGCGCACGATCATCGTCGCGGTCACCTCGCCGGAGCCGGGACGGGAAACCTCGGTCAGGTCCCCGCTCATGTGCGGTCCTTCGCGCGGTCGTCAGACTGCCGCGGGGCCGGGTCAACCGCCCGCTCCCCTGCCTGGGACGGCCGCGGGGTCGACGGGGTCGGGGCCGCTGTCGCCAGGTCTGGTTGCGCGGTCGCCGGTGTCGGCCGCGCGGTCCCGTCCGAAGGCGGGTTGGACACGGCGACGTCGGGCTCCCCGGGCGGTCCGGACACGGCGATGTCGGCGTTCCCGGACGGCGCGACAGCCGGCGCGGCCGCGGGCGGGACAAGCTCAGACTCGGCGCCGGCGGGGCCGGCATCGGACGGCCCGTCGGGTTGGGTGGGCGCAGCGACATCTGCCTCGGCGCCCCCGGGCGCGTCGGCGGGCCGGTCCGGCGCCGCCGGCTGCGTCGAGTCCGAGGGCGGACCGGACGCGGCGGCCTCGGCGGCCTCGCGGGCCGTCCGCAGCGCGTCCGCCTCGTCGGCGCGTCCGGCGCGCAACGCCGTCACCTCCGCCTCAAGAACCGCTACCAGCTCGTTCTTGTACCCGATGTCATAGGCGGCCCGTGCCAACGCGGCATCGACCTGCGCCATCCGGTAACCCCGGGCGCCGGTGTCGAACCTCACCCGTGACACGTCCGCCTCCACCAGGGGACGGTCGGTGGGCAGCGGCAATGACCGACCGTCCGGTTCCACCTCGTCGAGACCGGGGTCGGAACCGGAGACCAGCGCCGCGACCGCGAACACGATCGCCCCCACCGTCAACGCGGCCACGAGCCCGAGCAGATACTGACCCATGCGCCTGATCGTGGCACGCCCGCGCGCTCGGGGCGACCGCGCCACCCACCCGAATGAGGAGAAGATCGAATGGGGCAGCCGCTGCGACTGGGCGTCCGAGTGTTCCAGCCGACCGATCTCGTGGTGATGGCGATCATCAATCGCACCCCCGACTCGTTCTACGACCGGGGCGCCACCTTCGCCGCCGACGCCGCGCTGCGCGCCGTCGACACGGCCGTCGCCGACGGCGCTGACATCATCGATATCGGCGGAGTCAAGGCGGGGCCCGGCGCCGCGGTCGACACAACTGAGGAGATCCGCCGGACGGTCGCCACGGTGGCCGCGGTCCGACAACGCTTCGCCGACATCGTCATCTCCATCGACACCTGGCGGGCCGAGGTGGCGCGGGAGGCCGTGGCGGCCGGCGCCGACCTGCTCAACGACACCTGGGCCGGTGCGGACCCGGAGCTGGCGCAGGTCGCTGCGGACACCGGGGCCGGGCTGGTGTGCTCACACGCCGGCGGACTGCAGCCGCGGACCAGGCCGCACCGGGCAGCGTTCACCGACGTCGTGTCCGACGTGCTGACGACCGTGACGGCCCTGGCGGACCGGGCGGTGGGCCTTGGCGCGCGGCGCGACGGCATCCTCATCGACCCGGCGCACGACTTCGGCAAGAACACCCGGCACTCGTTGGCGATCACCCGCCGGCTCGGCGAGCTGACGGCTACCGGGTGGCCGGTGCTGGTGGCGCTGTCGAACAAGGACTTCATCGGCGAGACGTTGGACCTGCCGGTGGACGAGCGGGTCACCGGAACGCTGGCGGCCACCGCGTTGTCGGCCTGGCTGGGCGCCCGGGTCTTCCGGGCGCACGAGGTGCGGCAGACCCGTCAGGCGTTGGATCTGGTGTCTGCGGTACGCGGCGACCGTCCGCCGGCGGTGTCCCGACGAGGGCTGGCCTGAGCGGCTCGCCGGGCTACTCCCAGCGCAGGACCTTCTTGCGCCAGGCGTACAGCAGACCCAGCGCCAGCACCGCGACGAAGATCGCCATCTCGACGACCGCGGTCGCGCCGAACTCCGGGCGGGCGAACACGACCGCCCAGGGGAACAGGAAGACGCTCTCGACCGCGAACAGGACATACAGGTACGCGTAGACGTAGTACCTGATGCGGGTCTGCGCCCACGGGCCCGGCGCCGCGTCCAGACCGCACTCGTACGGCTCGAAGCGCCCAGGCGAGGTCGCCGGCCGGGCCGGCCGTAACAGCCGGTTGAGGCCAAAGGCCGCCAGGAACAGGACCGTCCCGACGAGCAGCGCCAGCCCGAGCGTCGCGTAGGTGCCGAGATAGCTCACCGCCGCAGCCTATTACGCGCAACCACGCGCCCTGGGACGACGCCTGAACAGCGGACGACTCAGCCACGGGCCGCTCAGCCGGTAGCAGCTCAGCCACGGACCGCCATGAGCGGCAACGGGGCGGGCAGCGCGGGCCGGTGGCCACCGGGCGGGTCGAAGAGGGTCGGTGAGGCGTAGGGCTGGCGGTCGCCCATACAGACCAGGCCGGGCGGCGGGAGCGCGTCCGGACGTGGCACGGTGTCGGTGGCGCCGGTGACAAGGTAGTGGTCGATGGCGCGGGTGACGCAGCGGGACGTGCCGTAGGCGGTGTGGCCCCAGCTGTCACTGCCCAACATGCGACTGTTGGGCAGCAGCGTGGCGATGGCGACCGCGTTGGCGGGATGGGTCACCGGATCCCAGGTGTTCCCGACCACCAGCACCGGGCCGGCCGTCACCCGGTCGAACGGACCCCGGTAGGCGTCCTCGTCCTTGGCCTTCCAGACGCTCGTCGCGCACGGGCTGTCCATCCAGGACCACATTCGTCCGAAATGCCGAGCGCCCTTGTCGGCCGCGGCGGCCAGGGCCGGCCACGCCGTCGCCTTGGCGGCATGCCGACCGTCGGAGCACATGACGCCGAGCTGGGCTTCCTCGGTGTTGTCGTACGACGCCGCCGCCGCGGTCCTGGCCACGCCGAAGCCCAGACTGCCCGCCAGTTTGCCGATCGCGGCCAGGGCCTTCTTCTTGGCAGCGGCCGACGCCGAGGGGCTGGTGGCCGTCCATACCTCGGCGGCAAGGGTGGTGGCCAGCACCGGATCGTCGTAGAGGGCCGCGGTGGTCAACGCGATGTGCTCGTTGTACCGGTAGGTGAGTGACGTGGCCTTGCCGGTGGGAACCTTCAGCGGTTCCGCCGTGAGCCGTTTGGTGATCGTCTCGAAACTCGATGCCGGGGCGCCCGCCGCGGCGAACGGGCACCGTTCCTTCCCGGCCGCGGCGCAGCGCTTGAGCAGCTCAGCGAGGCCTCGCGCGGTGGCCTCGCCCGACCGGATGCGGTCGAACATCGGCCGGTCATTCGTCCCGGCCCACTGGCGGGCGTCCACCACACCATCGATGACCATGGTGCGGACCCGGTCGGGAAAGAGATTGGCGTACTGCTGGCCGAGCACCGAGCCGTAGCTGAATCCGAGATAGTTGAGCTTGTCGTCGCCGACCGCGCGGCGGAGCAGTTCGAGATCGCGCGCGACCTGCGCGGTCGACATCGCGCCGGCGAGGAGGCGGCCGGCGCCGGAGCAGTTCTTGGCGAGCAGGCCGGAATAGGCGACATGCCGCTGCTCCTGCGCCTTGGTGACCGGAAACGGGAACGCCGACTTCGCCCGGGTCTTGGCCTGGTCGTTGTTCGTGGCGTGGCAGCGGACGGCCTGGCTGGCGCCGACGCCGCGCGGGTCGAACCCGACGATGTCGAAGGTCGCGCGCAGCGCGGCGCTGGCGAAGGTGGTCGGCCGCGCCACCAGCGCGATTCCGGACCCGCCCGGACCGCCTGGGTTCACGAACAGGCTGGGGGAGCGTTTCCCGGCCGGCGCCGTCGCCCGCAGGCGGGCCAGCGCGATGGTGACCGTGGCGCCGTTCGGAGAGTTGTAGTCCAGCGGCAATGTGACCTTGGCACAGTCGAGACGGCCGCCATGACACGTGGCCCAGGCCGGGACCGGCGTCGGCACCCGGTCGACGCGGAGGGCCTCCTCGGGCGACGTCACGTCCGAGGCGACGGATCGGCCCAGTGTCGCGCCGGCGCCGGCGGCCCAGGCCCGCGCGGCGGCTTGCTCGGACTGGACACCGACGAGACCCACGCCGAGGACCCCGGCCAGTGCCATGGTCCCGAGCCGTGCGATCGGCGACATCTGTGCTCCCCCTGGTGGTGTGGACAAGGACGGTGGCGGCGGCTGGAGCCGCCGCCACCGCTACTCGATGGTGTTCAGCGGCCGATCAGCGACCGGCGTTGGCCAGCCACGGGTTGGCGACCGGCGGCATGATCTGCTTCCGGCTCTTGAGGATGCGCACGACCGTCTCCGGGGTGAGCGGGCCCGCCACGGTGGCGCGGGCGCCGGCCGAGGAGGAGTTGGTCACGAACGGCTGGACGTCGCCGAGGCAGGCCTTGGCCGCCGGTTCCGTCAGCGCGAGGAGGTAGGCGTCGACCCTGCCGGTCACGCAGGCCGACGATCCGTAGGCGGTGTGACCCCAGCTCTGGCTCTTGACCAGGTAGGCGCCCGGGCTGAGGGCGGCCGAGTCGAGGGCCTCCCAGTAGTAGGTGGCCGGGTCGTAGGTGTTGCCGACGAACATCATCGGGGACGCGGTCCTGACGTTGAACGGGCCGCGGTAGGCGTCGTCGTCCTGGGCGGTCCAGGTCGACTGGGCGCACGGGGCGCTGTACCACATCCACGCCGGACCGAAGTTGGGCGCCCGCTTGTCGGCCAGCTGCGCCTCGGCCGGGTAGTCCTCCAGTCGCGGCAGGTTCGTGGTGTCGCTGCAGACGACCGAGAGGCCGGACTCAAGGCCGTTGTTGTAGGGGAAGCCCGCCATGCCGGCCCGCTTCGGCGCGAATCGCTGCCGCAGGGCGGACCGGTCGACATCGGCGGTCTTCTTGGTGACGGCCTTGTACAGCAGGTTGGTGATGTCGATCACGGCTTCCCAGCCGGCCGGGTCGTACATCGCGCCCAACACGGTCCCGACGGCCATGGCGTAGGTGACGGTGAGCTTTTCGCCTCCGTCGTCGATGACGACCGGCTTCTTCTTGAGGTCGGTCATGACGCGGTCCCATTTGGCCTGCGCGGTGGCGCCGAGGACGCACTTCTTCTTGGCGTCCTTGCAACGCTTCATGATCTCGTTGAGCGCCTTGACCGCGCCCAGGCCGGAACGGATCCGGGAGTCCAGCTCGCTGGGCCTGGCCGGGTCGCCGACCCAGTTGACCGGGTTGAGGACGCCGTCGTTGACGATGGCGCGCACGCGGTCCGGGAACATGTTGCCGTAGTACTGGCCGAGCGCCGTACCGTAGCTGAAGCCCAGATAGGTAAGCTTCTCGTCACCGACGGCCCGGCGCATCAGGTCCATGTCGCGGGCGACCTCGGCGGTGGAGACCTTCCGGGTGAGCGGGGCCCCGGTGGTGTCGCACGCCTTGCCGAGACTGCGGGAGCTGGCGAAGAACGCGCTTGTCTCGGCCGGACTTATCGGGAACGGCTCCTTGAAGCCGTCGAAGGCGGCACGCTGCTCACCCGGCGAGGAGTAGCAGCGGACCTGGTCGCTGAAGTTGACGCCACGCGGGTCGATGCCGACGACGTCGAAGCTCTGGAGGACCTTCGGGCTGAGGAAGGCGGGGGCGATCGCGGCCAACATGGTGCCCGCCCCGCCCGGACCGCCCGGGTTCACGAACAGGGTGCCCTTGCGCTGGGCCGGGCTTCCGGTGGCCTTGAGCCGTAGGACCGCCAGCTCGGTGGTGGGCCCGGTCGGGTCGTCGTAGTCGAGGGGGACCTTCACCGTGGCGCACTGCGGGATGATCGGCGAGGACTGGAAGTCCTCGCAGTCGTACCAGGACAGCCTCGGGGTGGGGACCTTGTCCACCTTGACCTGTTCGGGGGCGGACGAGTGGCGGGCTGCGCCGGGGGCGGAGTAGGCGGCGGCGCCGGTGGTCAACAGACCAATGGCGACAGTTCCTGCGATGCCGACACGCAGAGATCGGGCAATCAGCGACATGCACTGGCCTTTCGGTGGGGGTGAACGTGCTGAAGCGCGCGGATTTCCGTCGCGCCGCCATATCTCTATCACCGTCGCGCACCCGTGGGGGCCCGTAGAACCCCACCAGTCGGGCGCTGGAATGCAGAGAAGGTCATAAATCTCCACACCAAACGCCATCAACCAACCATAGTGTCTGGTCGATGTGGCGCAGGTCTCCCCTTCTGACCGAGCGCCAGAGCGCGACCACACCACGCCACCGGGTGGCAGCTCGGCGTGAATGGCACCCGAAGTGACGAAAGTGCCGCTTTCTACCCGAAGGGGCGGCTCCGGCGTCGTCGATGTGGCCCAGTTCTCTTCGGCGGCCCCACGCCCCACCCACCCCGTAGCCGCCACCCCACCCGACGTAGGCTTGCCTTAGCCACACGTCGCGTCGGAAAGGTCGGCACAGGTGACCGAGCAAAAGGAGTCCGGGCAGCTCACGCCAGGCCTACGGGACGAGCCAGGCCCGCTGGGCGGGCCAGGTCAGTCGGCCGCGACCCCACTCGATCCGGACGGACCGGCCAAACGGGTCGAGCGTCTCGATCGCGTGATCATCCGGTTCGCTGGCGACTCCGGCGACGGCATGCAGCTCACCGGCGACCGGTTCACCTCCGAAACCGCGCAGCTGGGCAACGACATCTCCACGCTGCCGAACTTCCCCGCAGAGATCCGGGCGCCCGCCGGCACCCTGCCGGGCGTCTCCAGCTTCCAGGTGCACTTCGCCGACTACGACATCCTCACCCCCGGCGACTCCCCGAACGTCCTCGTCGCGATGAACCCCGCCGCGCTGAAGGCCAACGTCGGCGACCTGCCCGCCGGGGCGACAGTCATCGTCAACACCGACGAGTTCACCCCACGCAACCTCAAGAAGGTCGGCTACGCCGCCAACCCGCTGGAGGACGGCTCGCTCGACGCCTACGCCGTGCACCCGGTGGCGCTGGCCAGCATGACGATCGGCGCCCTGGCCGTACACGAGGTGTCCAAGAAGGACGCCGAACGGGCCAAGAACATGTTCGCCCTCGGCCTGCTCTCCTGGATGTACTCGCGGCCGTACGACTCTACGATGCGGTTCCTGGAGAAGAAGTTCGCCAAACGTCCGGATCTGGTCACCGCCAACGTGGCCGCGTTCAAGGCCGGCTGGAACTACGGCGAGACGGCCGAGGCGTTCGCCGTCCGGTACGAGATCGCCCCGGCCACGATGCCGGCCGGCGACTACCGCAACATCACCGGCAACGGGGCGCTGGCGCTGGGACTGGTCGCCGCGACGGTCCGCTCCGGGCTGCCGATGTTCCTCGGCGCGTACCCGATCACCCCGGCCTCGGACATCCTGCACGAGCTGAGCAAGCACAAGCGGTTCGGCATCGTCACCATGCAGGCCGAGGACGAGATCGCCGCGGTCGGCGCCGCCGTCGGCGCGTCCTACGGCGGCTCGCTCGGGGTCACCACCACATCAGGACCCGGCGTGGCGCTCAAGGGCGAGACGATCTCCCTGGCGATCATGCTCGAACTACCGTTGGTCGTCATCGACGTGCAGCGGGCCGGCCCGTCCACCGGGCTGCCGACCAAGACCGAACAGGCCGACCTCAACATGGCGCTGTTCGGCCGACACGGCGAGGCCCCGCTGGCGGTCATCGCCCCGCGCTCCCCCGCCGACTGCTTCGACGCGGCCATCGAGGCCGCCCGGATCGCCCTCACCTACCGCACCCCGGTGATGCTGCTGTCGGACAACTACGTCGCCAACGGCTCCGAGCCGTGGCGGCTGCCCGACGTCGCCGACCTGCCCGACCTGCGGGTCGACTTCGCCACCGGCCCGAACGAGGGCGAGAAGTTCCTGCCGTACCTGCGGGACCCGCAGACTCTGGCCCGGCCCTGGGCGGTGCCCGGCACCCCGGGCCTGGAGCACCGGATCGGCGGACTGGAGAAGGCCGACAGGACCGGCGACATCTCCTACGACCCGGCCAACCACGACCACATGGTTCGCATCCGGGCCGCCCGGATCGCGGCGATCCCGGTGCCGGACGTCGAGGTCGAGGACCCGGCCGGCGCGGCGCGCGTCCTGGTGCTCGGCTGGGGCTCCACCTACGGTCCGATCGGCGCGGCCTGCCGGACGCTGCGGCAACGTGGGCTCGACATCGCCCAGGCGCACCTGCGGCACCTGTCGCCGCTGCCGGCGAACCTCGGCGACGTGCTCGCCGGCTACGAACGGGTGGTCATCCCGGAAATGAACCTCGGGCAGCTCGCGCACGTCATCCGGGCCCGGTACCTGGTCGACGCGATCCCCTACAACCAGGTCCGCGGGCTGCCGTTCACCGCCGCCGAACTGGAGTCCATGTTGACGGGCGTCGTCTCCGGCGTTCTGCCGGAGACCTACCGGGAGGAGGTGGTCAACAATGGCTGAGATTCCGGTCAAGCTGACGCAGAAGGACTTCAAGTCCGACCAGGAGGTGCGCTGGTGCCCCGGCTGCGGGGACTACGCCATCCTCGCCGCGCTCCAGGGCTTCATGCCCGAGCTGGGCATTCCGCGGGAGCGGATCGTCTTCGTCTCCGGCATCGGCTGCTCGTCCCGGTTCCCGTACTACATGAACACCTACGGGATGCACTCGATCCACGGACGGGCCCCGGCGATCGCCACCGGGCTGTCGGTGTCGCGTCCGGACCTGGCAGTGTGGGTGGTCACCGGCGACGGCGACGCGCTGTCCATCGGCGGCAACCACCTCATCCACGCGCTGCGCCGCAACGTCAACCTCAAGATCCTGCTGTTCAACAACCGGATCTACGGACTCACCAAGGGCCAGTACTCGCCCACCTCCGAACTGGGCAAGATCACCAAGTCGACGCCGTCGGGCTCGACGGACTCCCCGTTCAACCCGGTGTCCCTGGCCCTGGGCGCCGAGGCGTCCTTCGTCGCCCGGACCATCGACTCCGACCGCAAGCACCTCCAGTCGGTGCTGCGGGCCGCCGCCGAGCACGAGGGCTCGGCGCTGGTGGAGATCTACCAGAACTGCAACATCTTCAACGACGGCGCCTTCGACCAGCTCAAGGACGCCGACACCCGGGATGACTACCTCATCCGGCTGGAGCACGGACAGCCGCTCACCTTCGGCCACGAGGGTCAGTGGTGTGTGGCCCGCACCGCCGGCGGTTTCGGGTTGGAGGTACGGCCGACCGAGGCCGTCGCCGCCACCGACATCGTCACCCACGATGTCACGATCGCCGACCCGTCGTACGCGTTCGCGCTGTCCCGGCTCCCGCAGCCGGACCTGCGGAACACCCCGATCGGCGTGTTCCGGTCCGCGGCCCGGCCCACCTACGACCGGCTCGTCACCGAGCAGATCGACCATGCGGTCACCGGCCGGAACGCGACCCCGGAGGACGAGTTGGCGGCGCTGCTGCGCAGCGGCGACACCTGGACAATCAACTAGCGCCGCGACGGCGGAGCGGGGCGCGACAGCCGGGCGGGGCGTCAGCCGTGGCTGGCGTCCACGAGTTCGCACACCGCGCGGCGCGGCGCCCCCGGAACGTCCCTGGGTGACGCCACCACCAGCACCGGTCCGCGTTGGCTGGCCGGGAACGCCAGCGAGGCGGTGGCGCCCTGCCCGGAGACGGCGAGTGGGACGGACCGCCCGTCCAGAACCGACGCCGCGCGGAACTCCACCTCGTCGGCGGAGAGCGGCCGGACCCGGGGCGGCAGCGCCCGCCGCAGCGCCGGTCCCAGCGCCGCCGCGAACCGTGTGCCAGGGCCGCCCCGACGCTCCGGGCCTGACGAAGGACCGCCGCCACTGGACGAGGCCGCCGCGCCAGCTGATGGACCGGACCAACGCAGCGGCTCGCCACAGCGCACCCGGATCACGGGTAGGGCGCCGTCGGCCTCGTTCACCACCAGACTGGGGCTGTGCGCCATCCCTGGATGGTCGCCGGAGGCGCCCGCGGTCAGGAGCAGGCCGCCCGAGCTGACCAGCCCCGACCACTCGGCGGTGCGCCGGTCGACCGCCCCGCTGAGCGTGGGGGCGGCCACCGGCATCGCCGCGAAGTCGATGCGATCGACGCGGACCCCCACCGGTCCGGCCGGTGCGAACCCGGCGGCGTCCGCCCTCGGCAGCCGGGCGGCGCCGTCCAGGATCTCGATGAGCAGCAGGCCGCCGTCAGGCAGGTCCCGGGCGGGCACGGTGAACGAGACCCTGGCCCGGACGCCGTCCCCGCCGCCGTCGGGACGGTCGGCCGCCAACAACACCGCCTGCCGGGGCGTCCCCTGGCTGAGGACCAGCAGCAACCGAGGACGGGCGAGGGATGACCCGCGACGTCGGTGTTCGGCGCTGATCTCCAGCCGCAGATCGACGGTGACGTGCACCGGGGCCCCGTAGGCGTGCACCCGGACGCCGACCAGGCTGGCCGCGGCCGCGCACCGGCCAACCGACCGACGGCCGCGGGTCAGCTGGTCGACCAGCCGCACCTGGGGCGCCAGTCCGCTGACGACGCATCCGGGCACGCCCATCGGCGCCAGCGCGTCGTCCTCGCCGAACCAGGCGCCGGCGGTCAGCGCCGGGTAGTCGTGGCTCACCACACCGCTCCCGCCCGGGGTTCTCACTCGTGCGCCGCCGCGGCGGCGCGGCTGGATCGGGTCTGCGGCACCATGCCGACGCCGACGACCGTCGGCGCGGCGTCGGAACGCGGGGAGCGGTCAACCTCGACGGCGACATCAGCCCTGGTCAGCAGCGGCGCCCGGGTCCGCCAGAGGCGTTCCACGGCGGCGAAGACCGGGTCGCCGTCCGGGTCGACGTGACGCAGGTAGGCGCCCAGCGGACGCAGCAGATGCTCGGCCGGCCACGCCGCCCAGGTCGGGACCAGCGGCCCGGCGACGTCCGCGCCGGCGCGGT
The DNA here is from genome assembly GCF_039532605.1 of Pilimelia columellifera subsp. columellifera. Lineage (NCBI taxonomy): Bacteria > Bacillati > Actinomycetota > Actinomycetes > Micromonosporales > Micromonosporaceae > Pilimelia > Pilimelia columellifera. Next base: position 91,210 of record NZ_BAAARY010000006.1, on the reverse strand, counting down.
CCAGCCACAGCCACAGCCGGGCCCGCTCGATCTGCTCGCCCGTCATGGGCGGACGGTCCGCCGCCAGCTCCGCGACGGCCGCGACCAGCGCGCGCCGGTGCTGATCCGGGTCGGTGACGACCGGCCCGAGGCCGCAGTCGCTCCACGGCGACCATCCGGCCTGGACCACCGGCAGCCCGTAGGCGACGAACTCCACCGCGACCGGGTCGTGGAGGGTGACGCCCAGATCGGCCAGACTGAGCAGGGCGTTGCGGCTGAACGCCGCGGCGGGCCGGAACGCCAGGTGGGTGTGGCCGGCGCACTCGCGGGCCGTTGCCGCGAACCGGTCCTCAGGCCGGGCGGTGGTCGGCGGGGCCGCCGGGGGCGCCGGGTCAGGGGCGTCCAGGAACAGCCAGTTGATCTCTCGGGCGGAGCGGGCGACGGCGACCGTCGCGTCCAGCCACGCGTCACCGTCGGGGAACGCCGCCGCGCGGGCGTCGACCGGGTCCTGCGCACGGTGCCGGAACACCACCGCGACCGGTCGGTTCGGGTCGAAGCCGAGCCGGCGGGCCACATGCTGCCGGACCTGGCGGCGTTGGGTGGGGTTCTCGATCTCGACGGCGGCGTTCGGGCCGGTGCGGGCGTCCGTCGGACGGCCACGGCCCGCCCGGTCCCGGGCCAGCACCCGACGGACGCCCCGCCGCCAATGCTCCCGGCGCGGCCACACCTGGGCGCCGAAGAACTCCCCGATCAGCGGGGTGAGCGCCGCGCCGAACGTCGGCGCGCCGTGGTCCTGCTCGGGGAAGAGCGCGTAGGCGCGGAGCGCCCCGCCGGCCAGCGGCTGAATGACCGGCACCCCCGCCCGGCGGGCCTCCAGCACCGCGGCGCCCCACTCGTCGTAGTCGACCTCGCTGGTGACCAGCGCGACCGGCGCCCGTTCGGCGATCAGCTCGGCGTAGAACCTGGACAGGACCCGGATGCGGGCATGCAGTCGTCGGTAGTCCTGGTTCCGGCGGGCCGCCTCGGTCACGCTCGGCGCGCCGGTGATCCGACGGTAGGCGGCGTCAACGTCCGGGGCCAGCTCGTCGACGGTCGGCGTGGCGCGGGCCGTGGCCAGCTCGGCGAGGCGACGCTCGGCGAAGGCGTCCACATCGATGACTTCGTCGGCGGCGAACGCGGCGGCCAGCTCCATGACAGCGTCGAGGTCGTACGGCACGCCCCACGCCAGCGGCCAGCACGGCGCCGGATTCGCCAGCACCACCAGCCGGGCCGGCGTCAGTCGCCGCAGGGCGTTCGCGACGGTCAGGGTGCGCAGCAGCACCCTCAGGTCATGGTGACGGGCGTCGGCCAGGACGCACGCTCCGGGGTCCGTCGGGCGCGTCTCGGACCGCCAGAAGGCCCCCGCGTCCGCGAGAAACCGCTGGTAAGTCACCTGATCAACGTCGACCCGCACGCCCGGACTAACGCGGCAGGCGGCGCCGGGACACGGCGGGCTCAGGCCACCGACGCCCCGGACGGGTCGGCCCGCTGCCCCTGTGGCCCCGGCAACGTCATCTCAACGAAGCGCGCGTAACCCAACGCAAGATCGGGATGCTCCACCGCCAACGCCACATCAGCTGCCTCCATGAGACTCCAGGTCGAGCCCTGGGCAAACGCGGCGTCGAAGTCGTCCGGGGCCACCGCCCGAGCGGCCGCCTGCTGGCACGCCACGAAGCCGGCGAACGGGCCGGGAACGCCGCCCAGGTCGGCAAGGCCCGCTGCCGCCGCGCCGAGGAGGCGGGCGGCGCGCAGCGGCTCCCCGCCTAGGGCGCACCGGACCGCGACCGCGGCGATCGTCTCGCAGGCGGCCCGGCGGAACCCGAACGCCACCCGCGAGCGCAGCGCCGCCTTGAGGTGGTCGTGCGCCGCGACGAGGTCCCCGCGCCCGAGCGCCACCACGCCTAGCAGCATGTCCACGTCGCGGCGCCCGCGGGTCAACGGCTGTGCGGCCTCGGCCGGTCGCGCGGCCGCCATCAGCGCGGCCGCCGCGTCGAGGTCGCCGCGCCGCCATCGACGCTCGGCGAGCCGGCTGGCCACCGGCAGCAACTCCACCGGCAGGGGCCGGTCCTGACTGTCGGCGCGGTCGAGCAGCACCTGGCAGGCCGCCTCGTCGAGGTGCTCGGCCGCGGCTGGCGCCCACAGCCGGACCCGGGCCGACAACGTCGGGTCGCCGCTGGCGGCGCCGGCGAGGACGGCCCGACCGGCGAACACCGCGCGCGCGATCTGCGCGCCGCCGACCGCCGCGAGCTGACTGTGCAGCATGAAAGCGGGCGAGAGCGCGGCGAGTTCGGTCCGGGACGCCCCGTCGGCCAGCCGGTGCACGCCGCCGAGCCCGTCATAGAGCTCGCAGAGCCACCGCCGGGCTTCGGCCGCGTCGCCGCGTTCCAGCGACCAGACCCCTAGGGCCCGGACGATCCGCAGGCCGCGCCAGCGGGCCCGGACCGCGCACCAGCGCAGCGCGGCGCGGGCGTCCGGGACCAGTGGATCGAACGACTGCAACGGCACCGCTGGCGATCGGCTCGATGTCCCGTGCGCCATCCGTTCCAGCTCCCCGCAGATCCAGGCGGCGTGCCGGTCCCGGGCGGCGGCCTCCTCGCCGCTGGCGGCCAGCGCTGCCGCGGCGTACGCCCGGATCGGGCTCAGCAGGCGGTAGCTGGCGCCGTCCGCGCCCTGCTCCAACTGGACGAGCGAGGCGTCCACCAGACCGGCCAGCGCGGCGCCCGGCTCGCCCTGGGCGAGCCACCGCACCCGGTCCAACGACACCGGCGCGGCGAACACCGCCAACCACCTCAACAACCGCGCCTGGGACGCGGGCAGCCGCCGGTACGACCAGGCGACGCTGGCCGCGGTGGTCAGCCGACCCCCACCGACGTCGTCCGGCGGGCTGGGCGCGAGCAGCGAGTCGAGCCGGTCGCCCAGCTCGTGCGCTGTCGTCGCGCCCAGCGCCGACCCGGCCAGCTCCAACGCCTGCGGGAGCCCGTCCAGCCGTGCGGCGATCGTGCCCAACGCGGCCAGCTCGGACCCGTCGACGGGTCGGCCGCCCCGGGCGGTTTCGGCGCGGGCCAGCAGCAAACGGGTGGCATCGTCGCGGGCGCCGTGCCGGGCGGGGACCAGGCTCAACGGGGCCAGCCGCCAGACACACTCGCCGGGCAGCCCGAGCGGGGACCGGCCGACCGCCAGCACCCGCAGTCCCCCGCCGGAGGCGAGCAGCCCCGCGATCGCCGCCCGGGCGGCGGCCGGGGCGACATCGCAGGTGTCCAGGACCAGGAGCAGCTCCGCGCCGGTGGCCAGGAAGCCCAGGCCGCCCCGGTCGGCGTGGTGCGGGTCGATCCGGACCCCGAGCGCGGCGGCGACCGACGCGACGATGGCTCCCGCGGTCGTCGCCTGGGCAAGGTCGACGTGCCACACGCCGTCGGCGAAGCGTTCCGACAGCCCCCCGCCGACGCTGACTGCGAGCCGGGACTTCCCCACCCCCGCCGGACCGGTCAGGGTCACCAGCCGGTGCTGCGCCAGGGCGCCGGTCAGCTCCCTACGGTCCTGCTCGCGGCCGATCAGCGGACTCAGCTCGGCCGGCAGGTTGTGCCGGACGACGCCGCAGGTGCGCGGCCGCGGGAAGCGGCCCGGTAGGTCCTCGGCGTCCACCTGGTAGAGCCGGGACCGGCCGTCAAACCCGCGGAGTTGGTGCAGGCCGAGGTCGGTGACCCGCGCGGCGGCGGGGATACCGTGAGCGTGTCGGATGGTCTCGCCCGAGCAGAGCGTCTGTCCACCGTGGCCGGCAGCGGCGATCCTGGCCGCCCGGTGCACCTCGGGACTGGCGTACTCGCCACCACGCGGCCGCGCCCAACCGGTGTGCAGGCCCATCCGGACCCGGGGCTGGCCAGCACCGGGCCACGGATGGGTGAGCAGGGCCCGCTGAGCGGCCAGGGTGCTCACGATGGCATGGTCAGCTCTGCCGAAAACGACGAAGAACGAATCACCCTCGGTGAACAACTCGGCGCCGTGATCGGTAAGGGTGCGGCGCAGCAGCGTGCGATGGGTGCCGAGCAGGTCGTGGTAGGCGTCGCCGAGACGGTGGGCCAGCCGCGTCGAGCCCTCGATGTCGGTGAAGAGAAACGTGACCAGCCCGGTGGGCAGCACCGACCGTATCGGCAATGGAGACACCTCCGCCCTGCGTTTCGCTGGCCCAGCAGATCACATCTTCGCAAGACGCCGCATCCAAGATCTGAACGGCCCGTCGCGGGCCGTGACAACGAGGTGGCGGCGGGTTTCGCTTGCGCTGTGTGTCGGGGACGAATCCGAGATGGACAACGACCGGACGGCGGGACGGTTGCGGCGCCGGCCGGGCCAGCGACGCTGGGACCGGTGCGGGATACTCGTGACATGCCTGGGACGGGAGCGACGCTGGACGCCGACAACCGCGACGCCGACGATCCCCAGATCCCGGACCTGCCTGCGGTCGTCCGGCTGCGCTCCGGGGTGCCGCGACCCGATCAGCTTGCCCCGCCGGTCGCCTCCCGACACCGGCAGGAACGTCCGAAACGGCGGCTCCTGGGCGTGCTGCGGCGGCCTGGGGTGCGGCATGCCTCCCCTTACCTGGTCATGATCGCGCTGACCACGGTCGCGGTGCTGGCCGGAGGTGTGATCATCCCGTCCGCGGCCGGACCGCAGCCGTCGCGGTCCGGCGCCGGCGCCGGCGGTCCCGCGCCAGCCTCGGCCGTTCCCGGACCGACGCTGCCAGACCTACCCGGCGCCGGGCCGGGCGCGCCCGCGGCCGGCGGGCGCCCCGCCGACTCGCTGCGTGACTGGGCCACGCCGTTGGGCGCCCGGCTCCAGATCCCGACCACCGCGCTGGAGGCCTACGCCTACGCCGAGCTGGTCCTGGCCCGTACCAAGCCCGGGTGTCGCCTCAGCTGGACGACCCTGGCCGCGATCGGCAAGGTCGAGTCGTCGCACGGCGGTTTCGGCGGCGCCCGGCTGAACATCGACGGCGCCGTCCAGCCTCCGATCATCGGCCCCCCGCTGGACGGCACGAACAACAACAAGGCCATCCGGGACACCGACCGCGGCGCGCTCGACAACGACACCACCTGGGACCGGGCGGTCGGACCCATGCAGTTCCTGCCTTCGACGTGGAGCGTCTCCGGCGTCGACGCCGACGGCGACGCCAAGCGCGACCCCAACGACCTGGACGACGCCGCCCTCGCGGCCGGGGGTTACCTGTGCGGCGCCGGCCAGGACCTGTCCAACGCCGACCAGTGGTGGCAGGCGGTTCTCCGGTACAACAATCTGACCTCATACGCGCAGCAGGTCCACGACGCCGCGAACGAGTACGGACGACTCAGCCGGGGCTGACCACTCGCCCGGGTTGCGCCGAAGCTTCCGTCGAGGGCCCGTCCCAGGCAAGCTGTGCTGGTGAAACTTCGCGAGTGGGATGTCCGGACCGCCCCGGCCGACGAGATCGCCAGCCTGCTGGCCGTGCTCAACGCCGGCCTCGCCGTCGACCTGCCGGACGATCCACAGTGGCAGGCGGACCACTTCCGGGAGTACATGGCCGAGCTGATGCCCGGCCAGCGGCGCAAGAGCTGGATCGCCGAGAGCGACGCCAGCCTCGTCGGTCACATGAGCCTGCTGGGCATGGCTGACGCCGGGGTGATCGAGCTGCTGGTGGACCCGCGACGTCGAACCCACGGCCTCGGCCGCCAGCTGCTCGCCGGGGCTACCCGGTGGGCGGCGGCCAACGGGTACACCTCCCTGGGCGTCGAGGTGCCCGGCGGCACTCCGGCGGTCGCCTTCTACGAGGGCCTGGGCTTCCGCCTTGCGTACGCGGAGATCCGCAGTGTGCTGACGGTCGCCGCGATGGACTGGCCGATGATCGGCGAGATGGCCGAGGGCGTCGGGTCGGGGTACCGGCTCGAGTACCACGCCGGCGGACCGCCGCCGGAGCTGCTGGCCTCGTACGCGACGGCGAAGTCGGAGCTGCCGGGCGCCGGCGGCGGGTCCCCCACCGACCCGGACGCCGCGGCGCTGCTCCGCGAGAGCATCGCCTGCCTGCGCCGCCGCGGTCTGGAGCCGCATGTGGTGGTGGCGCTGCATCTGCGGACCGGGGAGGTCGCCGGGTTGACAGAGGTGGTGGTGCCGGCCCAGCGCCCGGAGCGGGCCGACCAGTACGACACCATCATCGTGCCGGACCATCGGGGATACGGCATCGACCGGGCGATCAAGGCCCGGATGCTGTTGGAGCTGCGGACGGCGGCGCCGCAGGTGCGTCAGGTCCAGACCTGGAACGCCCCGGACGACCACGCCCTACTGAAGATCAATTCTGACATCGGCTTCCGCCCGGACCGGCAGTGGCTGGAATTCGAGGCGGACGTGGCGACCCTGCTGGCTCGGCTCGACAGCTGAGCGTTCCGGGCCGCCCGCGCGGGCGGCCCGGAACGCTCAGGCTCAGCCCTCGGTGATGAACGAGAGCTGCTCGCCGGTGGTGGCCAGCGGGCAGTCGGCGATGCCGGTCCGGTCCAGGCTGCTGGTCAGCGCCTCCACGGTGGTGCCACAGAGCACCGCGGCGACGGAGGTGGTGACGTTCTGGACGGTGGCTGCCTGGTTACCGCTCGCCAGGTCCTGGGTGACAACCTGGATGAGGTCGGTGGCGACGACGGCCGGGCTGCCGGCGCCGTTGGCGACACCGCCGTTGACGAGACCGCCGTTGAGCACACCGCCATTGATCAGTCCAGGGTCCGCAGCGGCCGGACCAGCGACGCCGAGAGCGGCGAGACCAGCGAAGGCGAGCGCGGTGAATGCCTGACGAAGACGCACGGGGGGATTCCTCTCCTCACAGGACAAAGTCCGTTTTGGAACTTCGGTCCCTAGTGTGCAGCGAGAAGAGCCGACAATCCCAACGAGCCCAACCACCCAATCGGGGGCGCATCGGGGGCATTCCCGCTGGTCAGAATGGCATCGTCGGCCGCCTGTCCCCGAACGCGCTGCCCCCTATCGGGTGAGGAGCCGGGCCGCGTCCACCGCCCAGTACGTCACGATGATCTGCGCGCCGGCACGCCGGATCGACGTCAAGGTCTCCAGCACCACCCGGTCCCGCTCCAGCCAGCCGTTCGCCGCGGCGGCCTCGACCATCGCATACTCGCCCGAGACCTGGTAGGCGGCCACCGGCACGTCGACGATCCGCCGCACCTCCGAGATCACATCCAGGTACGGCAACGCCGGCTTCACCATAACGATGTCGGCGCCCTCGGCCACGTCCAGCCGCACCTCACGCAACGACTCGGTGAGATTCGCCGGGTCCTGTTGGTAGCCGAGCCGGTCGCCGGTGAGCGCCGACTCGACCGCCTCCCGGAACGGGCCGAAGAACGCCGAGGCGTACTTGGCGGCGTAGGCCAGCACCGCGGTGTCGGTCAGACCGGCGGCGTCCAGCGCCGACCTGACGACGCCGATCTGGCCGTCCATCATGCCCGAGGCGCCGAGCATGTGCGCGCCGGCCTGCGCCTGCGCGACGGCCAGTTGCGCGTAGACCGCGAGCGTGGCGTCGTTGTCGACCGTGCCGTCGGCGGCCAGCAGTCCGCAGTGCCCGTGCGAGGTGAACTCGTCGAGGCACAGGTCGCTCATCACCACGACCGCGTCGCCGACCTCGGCCACCACATCCCGGATGGCGACGTTGAGGACGCCGTCCGGGTCGCAGCCGGCGGAGCCGTGCTCGTCGCGCCCGGCGGGGACACCGAACAGCATCACGCCGCCGAGACCGGCCTGCGCCGCCGAGACCGCCGCCTTACGCAGCGAGTCCCGCGAGTGCTGGAGCACCCCCGGCAGGGAGGAGATCGGTCGAGGTTCGGTGAGGCCCTCCCGCACGAACAACGGCAGCACCAGCTGCGACGGCTCGACGTGCGTCTGCGCCACCAGCCGACGCATCGCCGCCGTACGCCGCAGCCGACGTGGCCGCACCTGCGGGAACGCCCCGAGGCCCGCGCCGCTGACGCCTGCGTCGCTCATGCCCGGAAACGTAGCGCCGTGGGGCCCTGCACCTTGGAGCCGCGCCGCTGCTTGGCGGGCATCGCCGCCAGCTTCTCGCGCAGCTCGACCGCGTAGGCGGCCAGCGCCTCGACCAGATCCGGGACGCTCGCGTTGGCCGGCTGCACATCCACCCGCAGACCGAACTCGACGGCCGTCTCCGAGGTCTTAGGCCCGATCACCGACACGACGGTGCGGGCGTGCGGCTTGCCGGCGATGCCGACGAGGTTGCGCACCGTGGACGACGAGGTGAACAGCACCGCGTCGAACCCGCCCGACTTGATGGCGTCGCGGATGTCTGCCGGCGGCGGGGCCGCCCGCACGGTCCGGTAGGCGGTGACGTCGTCGACCTCCCAACCGCGCTCGGTGAGCCCGGCGGCGAGGGTCTCGGTGGCGATGTCGGCGCGCGGCAGCAGCACCCGGCCGACCGGGTCGAGGATCTCGTCGTGCGGGGAGAACTCGGCCAGCAGACCCTCGCTGGACTGCTCCCCCGCCGGGACCAGCTCGGGCTGAATGCCGAACGCGCGCACCGCGTCCGCGGTCGCCTCGCCGATACAGGCGATCTTGACGCCGCCGAAGTGCCGGGCGTCCAGGCCGTGCTCGGCGAACTTCTCCCACACCGCCCGGACGGCGTTGACCGAGGTGAACACCACCCACGCGTACCGGCCGTCGACGAGGCCCTTGATCGCCCGCTCCATCTGGGCCGGGGTGCGCGGCGGCTCGACGGCGATCGTCGGCACCTCGCACGGGATCGCGCCGTAGCCGCGCAGAATCGCGCTCATCGCGCCGGCCTGCTCCTTGGTGCGCGGCACCAGCACCTTCCAGCCGTACAGCGGCCGCGACTCCCACCAGCCCAGCTTGTCGCGCTGGGTCACGCCCTCGCCGACGGTGAGCACGACCCGGCCGGTGAAGCCGAGCGCGGCGTTGACGACACTGTCGACCGTCGAGGCGGTCGTGTACTGGGTCTCCCCGGTGCCGTCGCCGGTCACCGCGACCGGGCAGGTCGGATCGACGCCTGCGGCCAGCAGCCCGTCCCGGACCATTCCCAGGTCAGCGGCGTCGACAGCCACCGCGGCCGCGCTGCGGGCCGCCGCGGCGGCCAACGCCGGATAGTCCAGCGTGGACAGGTCGTCGACGTCGGCGGTGACCCGCACCGAGGCCAGCGGCACGCCCGCGTACGCGGCGACGCCGGCGGCCTGGCTGATCCCGGGGATCACCTCGAACGGCACCGCCGTGCGGGTGACCGCCTGCACCTCCCTGACCGTCGACTCCTGACCGAACGGGTCACCGGCGACCAGGCGGGCCGCGGTCAGCCCGGAACGGGCCGCCGACAGCAGCACCTTGGCGACGTCACCGGCGCCGCCCTCGGCCGGGCTGAACTGGGCTGCCTCGTCCCGACGGCCGGCGGCGACCTCCACCGCCGACTCCTCCCGCAACGCCGTCAGCAGCGCCTCGGGCAGCGAACGGTCGTAGACCACATGATCGGCCCCGGTCAGCGCCTCGTGGGCCCGCCTGGTCAGCAGGCCGGGGTCGCCGGGTCCCGCCCCGACAAACGCGATCCGACCAGCGGGCTTACGGCTGCGACTCATCTTGCGCTCCCAGATTGCGATCCGTCGCCAGGCGCGTCGCCCGGCCGAAGGATCTCGTCAGCTCCCGCACCGGGTGCGAGAAGGTCGTCGGCCCCGGCTTCCAGCAGGTCGGCGGCCAGTTCTCGACCGATTGACTCGGCCGTGGTCTCGGGGTCCGTGATGGACAGGCGGGCGCTGCGGGACAGCCGGACGTCGCGAACGCCGTCCAAGCTGATCACCGCGCCTCGCAGATACAGCTCCAGTGCGCCGTCCTCGTCCTCGGCGAGGACGGCGAGCGCCGCCACCGGCGCGCTGCACCCGGCTTCCAGCGCGGCCAGCAGCGCCCGCTCGGCGGCGACGGTCAGGCGGGTGTCGGCGTCGTCGAGGTGGGCGAGCAGGCGGACCAGTTCGCGGTCGCCGTCGCCGTCGCGGCATTCGACCGCCAGCGCGCCCTGGGCGGGCGCGGGCAGCATGAGCATCGGGTCGAGGGTCTCGGTGATGGCGTCGAGCCGGCCGATCCTGGCGAGTCCGGCGCGTGCGAGCACCACGGCGTCCAGCTCGCCGTCAGTGACCTTGCGCAGCCGGCTGTCGACGTTGCCGCGGATCGGACGCACGTCCAGCTGGTGCCCGAGGGCGTGCAGCTGGGCGATCCGGCGGACCGCCCCGGTGCCGACGGTCGACCCCGGCGGCAGCTCCGACAGGTGCAGGCCGTCGCGGGCGACCAGGGCGTCGCGGGGGTCCTGGCGGACTGGCGTCGCGGCGATCACCAGGCCGTCGGCGGGCGCGGTCGGCAGGTCCTTGTACGAGTGGACCGCGAAGTCGATCTCCTTGGCGAGCAGCGCGTCGCGCAGCGCGGAGACGAACACGCCGACGCCGAGCTGCTCCACCGGGGCGGCGGAGCGGTCGCCGGCGGTGACGATCTCCACCAGCTCCACCGGACGTCCGGTGGCGGCGCGGAGGGCGTCGGCAACGTGCTGGGACTGGGTCCGGGCCAACGCGCTGCCGCGGGTTCCCAGCCGTAGCGGACCGTTGTGCGCGCTCATGTGGCGCCTTCCTCAAGCGGGTCGGGTAGGTCGGTGGCCAGCTCGGGCACCGCCTCGGCGGAGGTGATCCGCGACGGGTCGAGGTCGAACAGCTCGCGCAGCAGCGCGGCGTACTGGTCGCCGCCGGGCTCGGCGGCGAGCTGACGCACCCGGACCGTCGGCGAGTGCAGCAGTCGTTGCACCACCCGGTGGACGGTGCGCGCCACCTCGGCGCGCTGATCGTCGGTCAGCTCGGGGCGGCGCTGACCGAGCCGGCCCAGCTCGGCGCTCACCACGTCCTCGGCGCGGGCGCGCAGCGCGGCCACCGTCGGGGCGATCTCGCTGCCGCGCAGCCAGGTGAGGAAGGTCTCCACCTCGCCGTCGACGATCTCCTCGACGGCGCGGGCCGCGGCGGCGGCGCCCCGGCTGTCGAGGTGGCCGGCCATCGCCGCGATGTCGAACAGGGCGACCCCGGGCAGCGACGCCACCTCGGGAACCACGTCCCGGGGGACCGCCAGGTCGAGGATGACCAGTGGACGGTCGGCGGCGCGGCGGGCCAACGCCGCGCTGACAGTCCCGACGTCCAGCACCGGCTCGACGGCGGCCGTGGCGGTGATGACGACATCCGCCGCGGCGAGCGCGTCGGCGAGCCCGGCCAGCGGAACGGCGTGCGCGCCGTACGCGTCGGCGAGCCGGGCGGCCCGGTCGATCCCGCGATTGGTGATCGCCACCGGGCCGGCGCCGACCCGGCTGAGGGTGGCGACGGCGAGCGCGCCCATCGCTCCGGCCCCGACGACCAGCGCCGGACGACCGGCCAGCCCGACCACGCCGGACGGGCCGACGGCGGCGTCCAGGCTTGGGGTGGGGGCGGCGGGCGCGTTCAGCGTGGCGCCCGCGATCTCCAGCGCGGCGCTGACGACGCTCTGGCCGGCCCGGTCGATGCCGGTCTCGGCGTGTGCCCGTTTACCGACCCGCAGCGACTGCTGCATGAGCTCGTGCAGCAGTCGTCCGGCGGCGTCGCTGGTGGCGGCGGCGTGGTACGCGTCCCGGAGCTGCCCAAGGATCTGTGCCTCGCCGACGACCATCGAGTCGAGTCCGCTCGCGACCCGGAAGGCGTGCCGGACGGCCGCCGAGTCGAAGTGCACGTACAGGTGCGGAGCCAACTCGACGGCCGGGACGCCGGCCTGTTCGGCGAGCGCCGAGCAGACATCGGAGACGCCGCCGTGGAAACCGGTGACGGCCGCGTAGACCTCGACCCGGTTGCAGGTCGACAGCAGGACCGTCTCCTTGACGTATGGCTGGGCGAGCAGCCGGCCGGGCAGCTCGCCGGCGGCGGCGGCGACCCGTTCCAGCAGCGCCACCGGCGCGGAACGGTAGGAGATCCCGACCACCAGCAGACTCATCCGCCCACTCCTTCGACCGGCGCGACCCCGTTCTGGGCGACGCCGGTGAGGGCGACGCCGGTGAGGGAGGCTTTACGGTGTTCGTGGAACGACAGGATCTGTAGCTCGATGGCCAGATCGACCTTCCGCACGTCGACACCGTCCGGGACGGACAGGACGCACGGGGCGAAGTTGAGGATGCTGGTGATCCCGGCGCGCACGAGCACGTCGGCGACGGGCTGCGCGGCGGAGGCGGGGGTGGCGATGACGCCGATGGCGATCGCCTCCTGGACCGCCACGTCGGCGAGGTGTTCGATGTGCCGCACCATCAGGCCGTTGATCGTCTTGCCGACGAGCCTGGGGTCGGCGTCGAACAGGGCGGTGATCCGGAAGCCGCGGCTGCCGAACCCGGCGTAGCCGGCGAGCGCGTGGCCGAGGTTGCCGACGCCCACCAGCGCGACGGCCCGACGGTGGGTCAGCCCGAGGACGTGCTCGATCTGGCCGACGAGCAGCGCGACGTCGTAGCCGACGCCACGGGTGCCGTAGGAGCCCAGGTGGGAGAGGTCCTTGCGGAGTTTCGCCGAGTTCACGCCTGCGGCGGCGGCGAGGGCCTCGCTGGAGACGGTGTCGTTGCCGGCCTCTGCGAGGTTGCTGAGCGCCCGCAGGTACTCCGGGAGCCGCGCGACCGTCGCCTCCGGAAGATCCGGGAAGTCCGGTCCGACGCTGGCGCCGGGACTACCCGAACCGGTTCCGGGGGATAGCTGGCTCATACGACTCCGTGCCGACGAAACGCTAGGTCATCGGGCGGACGGACCGGAAGCCCGGCCGACCGTTGCCGGCGGGCCGACGCCAATCACGGCGCCCGCGACGAGGTGCGTGCGGTGGCTGTGCTAGCGGGGCCCAACAGATCTACAGCGTAGGCGCTTGTGAACGCACGCACAAATCGCGATCTTGACAAGTCGGCCCGGATCACCCCGCTGGGCGCAGGCACGTGGTGACCGTTGTCCTCCGGCCGGCCCGGTCGAGGCGCTTCGTCCGGCCAGCCCGTCATGGCGGCGCCCCGAACGGTTTGCTCAGTCGAGCCGGGCGGCCAACCGCACCGCCTCGACCAGAGTCGTCGCCACCGGAACGCCCCGGGCCGCCAGCAACTCCGGATGGGTGAGCCCGCCGGTGTAGAGGACACAACCCGCGCCCACCGCCTCGGCGGCGTCGGCATCGTCGAGCGAGTCCCCGATGAGCACCACCTGACCGCCCGACAGGCCGAGGGCGACCAGGTGCTCGGCCAGGTGCCCGGCCTTCGGGCCACCGCCGACCGTCGCGCGCAGCCCGTCGATCCGGGCCAGCAGCGACTGTAGGCCGAAGCCGTGGACCAACGGGACCAGCTCGTCGTGGAACCACATCGACAGCAGCGACTGCCCACCCGGCCAGGAGCGCATCGCGTGTTCGGCGTCGGCGGCCAGCGCCGCGTTCACCAGCCCCTGCCGGTAGGCGTCGTGGAAGATCCGGTCGAGCTGGGCGAACTCCTCGGGCGTGACGACGCGGCCGAGCACCTCACCGTAGTAGTCCACAATCGGCCGACGGAACCGTCTACGGTGGTCATCCGGGGTGACCGGCGGGGCGTCGACGCTGGCGAAGGCGACGTTCGTCGCCGTCATGACCAGGGAGAGGTCGTCGAGCAGGGTGCCGTTCCAGTCCCATACCAGATGACGACCGGCCGGGACGCTCACCGGCTGGCCGCCAGGTCCCGTCGGAGCCGATCCTCCTCGACCCGCCAGTACCCGTGCTCCCGTCCGTCGAGGAGGACGACCGGGATCCGGTCGCCGTACTCGCGCTCCAGCTCGATGTCGCTGGCGATGTCGACCTGCCGCCAACTCTCGCCGGTGGCCGCGGCCACCCGGTCCATCGCCTCGCGGGCGACATCGCACAGGTGACAGCCGTCGCGGGTGAGCAGCGTCAGCCGGGATCCGGTCACAGGTAGCCTGCCTCTCGTCGTCCGGGCGTCGGGCCGGCGCCGGCCAGGTACAGCAGGCCGTCCGGGTCGGCGAAGGCCAGGTCGCCGGTGGCCCACCAGCCGTCCCGGTCCGGGCCGTCGCGTCCGTCCGGCCAGTAGCCGGTGAACAGGTTGGGGCCACGGACCGCGATCGCGCCCGCGCCGGTCAATCCGCCGGTGACGGCGACCGTGTCCCAGCGCGCGGGCTCGTCGTCGACCGCGAGGACGACGCCGTCGGGGAACGACAGCCGCAGCTGGACGCCTGGCAGCGGGCGTCCGATCGGCCGCCCGTGCGGGGTGAGCGCGGCCGGTCCGACCAGGGTCGAGGTGAGAATCGGCGCCTCCCGGGTTCCGTAGCCGACGAAGACCCGGTGCCCGCTCGCGTCGGTGAACCGGCGGGCCACGTCGGCGTCCAGGGGCGCCGGGCCGCAGACCGCGACCCGGACCGTCCTCAGCTCATCGGCGAGCGCGTCGAGCCGGGACCATCCGACGTAGAGCTGCGGCACACCGACCACAGTGGTGACGTGGCGCCCGGCGACCAGGCCGCGGGCGGAGACAGGGTCGGCGGGATCGGCGAGCACCCCGGAGGCGCCGTGGTACGCCACGGCGCCGAGCCCGCAGGTGAGTCCATAGGCGCCCCACAGGGGCGCGGCGATGAGGACCGTGTCATCGCCCCGCATGATCGGCGGCTCGATCCGGGCCAGCTGCTCATGGTTGGCGGTGAGCGTCCGGTGCGGGAGCATCACCGCCGGGCCGCCGGAGCCCCGGGCGGGGTACAGCAGCACGGCGAGGTCCTCGGCGGCCGGCGGGGCGGCCGGTCCCGTGCCGTTCGGCCCGCCGGTCGGCGCAGCGGGCCCGCCGGCCGCGGCCAGGTGGCCGACCGCCGCCCGGCCGTCCGGCCCGGTCCGGACCACGGCCACGGCGCCGCTGTCGGCGATGACCCGACGGGCCAGGCCCGATGACGCGTCAGGATCCACCGGGGTGGCGACGAGCCCGGACCGCAGGCAGGACAGGTAGGCCACGGCGAACTCGACCGGATCGGACAGATCGAGGACGACGCGCGGGCGGTGCGGGTCATCGGTCCGGGCACCGTCGTGGCAGGACCGCAGGTCGGCGGTGAGGCGGTCGATCCGCTGGTCCAGCGCCGCCCAGGACACCGACTCCGGGCCGGCCCGTAACGCGATCCGGTCCGGGGCGGCGGCGGCCGTCATCCGTACCCGGTCGCTCAGGCTCGTCGGCACGGCATCCTCCACGAGGAGTGAGTCTGGCACGAAGCCGTCGTCGGGCATATCGGCGAATCGCATGGCTTCGCGGAAGTACCACACGCCGGGACGATGCCGTCGCGGACTTCTGACGGTGGGACGCACAACGAGTGCGACAACACCGCCAAGAACGGGTGAACAATCGCGCTCTCAGCAAGTGGACACTACGCACACGGGTGACGCGTGACCTATCATCTTTAGGTCGACTCGCCCCTTTTCATTCGAGTTGCCATCCCTCATACCGAGGAGGCCGTCGTGCCCGTTTTCGTGCCGCACTCGCTCGCCATCGGCGGGTGCCGCCTGGACGTGAAAGTCAGACCCGTCGTCCCAAGGCCGATGGTCCCGGACCGCTCGCAGCCGCGACGGGTTCCAAACGAGCGGACCAGCGAGGTGCATGCATGACCGGGTACGTCCATACCGGCGGATTCAAGCTGACGCCAGGCATCGAGTCGGGCCAGTCGGCCCGGCAGTCCCTGCGTCCTGCCCTTTCCGCGCTCGGGTCCACACTGTCCCAGCTGCTCACCGCCACCGTCCGGGGCGAGGGCGGGGCCCGACGCACCCGCAACCGGCCGCACACGGCGGACAGTCCGATCAGGTCGGGACCGGCCAACGCGCCCAAGCCGCTCAATGGACGGTTGGCGGACCCCGGCCCGGCCGACGATGCCGGTGCAGCCAGGGCCCGTCCAGAGCCCCGACGAGGCGACCCCGCCCGCGGCCGACGGCCCGGCCATCGGCACCGCCCGCGTCGCGCCGCCGCCAGCGCGCAACGCCCCGGTCGGTCCGGCTGGGCCGACCGGGGCGGCGGCGCCGACCGGAGCGCCGAGCCGTCCGGACCCGTCCGACGCCGCCGCCGAGGTGTGGGGGCTGGTGGAACGCGCCCAGGCCGGCGAGGCGGAGGCGTTCGGGCTCATCTACGACCGCTACGTCGACACCGTGTTCCGCTTCATCTACTTCCGGGTGGGCAACCGCCAGCTGGCCGAGGACCTCACCTCGGACACGTTCCTGCGGGCCCTCAAGCGGATCAGCAGTTTCACCTGGCAGGGGCGCGACCTGGGCGCCTGGCTGGTCACCATCGCTCGCAACCTCGTCGCCGACCACTTCAAGTCCGGCCGGTACCGGCTGGAGGTCACCAGCGGAGACGTCCTGGACGCCGACCGGGCCGACCACGGCCCCGAGGGCAGTCCGGAGGCGGCGGTGGTGGACCACATCACCAACGTGGCGCTGCTGACGGCGGTCAAGCAGTTGAACCCGGAGCAGCAGGAGTGCGTCGTCCTGCGCTTCCTCCAGGGCTTCTCGGTCGCGGAGACGGCCCGGGCAATGGGTAAGAACGAAGGGGCGATCAAGGCGTTGCAGTACCGTGCGGTGCGGGCGTTAGCGCGACTGCTGCCTGACGGTTTCCGCCGGTGAGTGCCGATATAGGACGAATAGCTGGCGCGCTTCGCCGACCAGCCACCCCGACGCCCGTAACGACCCCCTCGCGGCGAGCGTTGATCGAGTCACAACCCCAACACCTCACCCCCCCACTGCACGGCGGCGCCCTCGCCGTCACCGCAGAAATCAGCGAAAACAGGTGCCCGCGGTGAAAACGATAATCTTCGGCCGTTGGCGGGCCGAGCGTTTCCATCAACTCCTCGACGACACCCCCGGCGGCGGTCGTCGGCGCAGCCGCGCCGACCGACCGGCGCCTCCCGACGCTGGGCTCGCCGACCTGCTCGCGCTCGCCCACCGCACCGCGGAGGTGTCCCTCCCGGTCGAGCTGGATCACGACTTCCGCAGCGGGCTGCGAGCGTTGCTCGTGGCCACCGCGGAACGCGAGGGCATCGGCGCGACCGCGCAACACGTCGACGAAACCCCGGCGGCGACCTCGCACCGACGCCGCCTGGCCCCACGGCTGACCCGCACCCAGGCCCGGGTCACCGCGCTCGCCGGCATCACCCTGGGCGCGGTCGTGCTCTCAGGCATCTCCGCCGCCAGCGACAGCGCCGTCCCCGGCGACACCCTCTACGGCATCAAGCGCACCACCGAACGCGCGTCGATCGCGCTCACCACATCGGACACCGAACGCGGACACCGGCACCTCACCTGGGCCCGCACCCGGGTCAGCGAGGCGCTCGCGGTCAGCCAGGACCACACCAGCTTCGACCGGGTCATGTTCGATATGGAGAACGACATCCGGCAGGGGGTCCGGCTGCTGGCCACGGCCGCCGTCAACGATCGTGAGCCAGAGCCCCTGGACGCGATCGAGACATTCGCCGCCGGTCAGCGCCTCGCACTCGGCCCGATGATGGGCAGACTCGACAAGATCAATCAGGATCGGGCCCTGTGGACGCTGGAGCTGCTGGAACGGGTCACCCAACGCGCCCAGGCGCTGCGCACCTCGATGAGCTGCGGAGTCGTCTCCGCTGGCAGCGACGCCTACGGCCCACGCCCCCGCTCCTGCACCGCCGACGCGCCCGCTGAGCCTGAGCCCGTCGTGCCCCGACAGAACCGGCCCAAGCAGCCCACCCGGACGGCCGCGCCGTCCACGCCAGCCCCCGCTGAGGCGCCGGCGGCCAGGAACGAGAGCGGCCCCGCCGACAAGGCCCCCGCCAGCCCTGACAAGCGCCCGGCCGAGGGCAGCACCGCTCCGGCCCCGGGCGTCACACTCACCGACCTCCAACCAACCGACGGTTAGGCCCGCGCTCCGAGCGGGCCAGCCCCTCCCGACCAGGCCAGTCGGTCCCGAGCGTCAGGGCCCGGTCGCGGCGCGACAGCCACCTCGTCGCGCCGCGACCGGGCTCCGGCACGAGAACCGTCACCACCTGGACATACCGCCGCCAGCGCGCATCAGCCCGTTCGCCGGTCCGGCCGGATAGTCTCGCCGGAGAATCGGCACGATGACGGCGGCGAGAGGAGACCCGGTGGTCCGAGGGCGGGAGAAGGCCGAGAAGGCCGTCGCCCCACTGCCGTTCGCCGCGCTCACTCACGAGCCGGTGGACGTGCCGCAGGATCTCGCGACGGCCGCGTTCTTCGATGTCGACAACACGATCATGCAGGGCGCGTCGATCTACTGGCTGGCCCGAGGGCTCGCCGCGCGCAAGTACTTCACCGCCGGCGACCTGACCCGGTTCGCCCTCGGTCAGCTCCGCTTCCGCATCCTGGCCACCGAGCACGCGGGCGACATGAACCGGGCCCGGGACACCGCGCTCGCCTTCGTCCAGGGCTGGCGCGTCGCCGACCTGGAGCGCCTCAGCGAGGAGATCTACGACGAGCTGATGGCCGACCGGGTCTGGCCGGGCACCAGGGCGCTGGCGCAGCTGCACCTGGACGCCGGACATCAGGTGTGGCTGGTCACCGCCGCCCCGGTCGAGCTGGGGCGGGTCATCGCCAGGCGGCTAGGCCTCAGCGGCGCCATCGGCACGGTCTCCGAGATCCGCGACGGCGCCTACACCGGCCGGCTCGTCGGCGAGCTCATGCACGGGCCGGCCAAAGCCGACGCGATCCGTACGATCGCCGCCGCCGAGGGGCTGGACCTCACCCGCTGCGTCGCCTACAGCGACTCCGCCAACGACATCCCGATGCTCTCGGTAGTCGGGCGGGCGGTGGCCGTCAACCCGGACGCGGCGCTCCGCCGGGAGGCCCGGCAGCGCGGCTGGCAGGTCCGGGACTTCCGCACCGGGCGTAAGGCCGTCCGGTTGGCGGTGCCCACCGCGCTGGCCGCCGGGGCGGTCGTCGGGGCGGTGACCGCGGGCCTGGCCGTGCGCAAGCGGCGGACCGCCCCACGATGACCACGGACCCGGCCACCGACGAACCCGGGGAAGGGACACCACCGGCGCGGCGGACCGGCTGGCGGCGCCTGCTCCCGCCCTGGTCGCCCGGCGTGCTGGTGCTGGTCCTGGCCCTGTTCGCCGTCGGTCTCCTGCTCTTTCCGAACCTGCGCCAGCCGGCCACCACCGAGCCGCAGCCGTTGGCGGCGGCGTGGCCGAAGGCGGTCGTGGGCAGCGTTCCGGCCGCGATGCCCGACGGCCCTGCCTACGACCCCCTCTACGTGCTGACGCCGACGGTCTCGGCCGGCACCGCGCCCACCCCCGACGGCGCCGCCAGCCGGCTCGTCGTGTGGGACACCGCCAGCGTCCCCCGGGTCCTCAAAACCCTGCCGCTGGCGGACGATCCACTGTTCGCGGGGGTCACCGCCAGCGGCGACACGCTGCTGTGGGCGGAGACGATCAGCGGTGGCGGCGGCAGCGCGATCAGCGAGCTGTGGTCCGCCGACTGGCGGCGGGACGTTCCGCCGCGCCGCCTCACCACCGCCACCGGCGCGCTGGCGTTCTTCAACTCCCAACACGACCTGACCGTCGCCGAGAACCGCGTCCACTGGGTCGCGCTGGGCGCCGGCGAAACCCCGGTCACCGAGATCCGGTCCACGCCGTTGACCGGCGGCGCGGTCGCCATCCAGAAACTGGCCGGGCAGTGGGCGCTGTCCGCGTGGCCGTGGCTGGTGAGCGCGGTGTCGGCCAGCACCGGCGAGGCGCAGCTGCACAATCTCGTCGAGAACCGCCAGATCAGGGTGCCGTCGTCGGCGTCCGAGCTGGTGACCTGCTCCCCCGCGTGGTGCCGGGTGCAGGTCGTCGGCGCGGACGGGCCGACCCAGCTCGACCTCATGCGCGTTGACGGGTCGCAGCGTCGTCGGGTCGCCGGGCCGGGCGCCACCGCGGCGATCACCGACGTGGCCGTGCTGGACCGGTACGAGGTTCTCACCCGCGTAGGGGGCCAGGGCGCCGTCGACAGCCAGCAGGACCTGCTGCTGTACGACGCGGCCGGACGCCGCACCGTCGAGGTCGCTCGTGGGGTGGGCATGGTGAACAGCCGCGGCGGCTGGCTGTGGTGGTCCACCGGCCAGGATGACACGACCGCCTGGCGCCTGCTCGACCTACGCTCGCTCCGCTAGGGTCAGCCCCAGAACTGCTAGGTCAGCCGCCAAACGGGTCGGGGCGTTGCGTCAGCAGCTGCCGGACCGCGACCTGAATCGTCTCCCTGACCTGGTCCGCCAGATCGAACACCGCCATCGGATCGTCGGCGTGGCCGGCCAGCTCGTCGGTCGGGATCGGTGGGCAGAACTCGATCAGCCACTTGCTCGGCAGCGGCAGCAGACCCAGCGGACCCAGCCACGGGAACGTGGGCGTGACCGGGAAGTACGGCAGGCCGAGCAGCCGGGCCAAAGGCTGGATGTCGGCGAGCATCGGGTACGCCTCCTCGGCGCCCACGATCGCCACCGGGACAATCGGCTGGCCGGTGCGCAGCGCAGCCGACACGAAGCCGCCCCTACCGAACCGCTGTAGCCGGTACCGCTGAAGGTAGCCCTTGCCGACGCCCTTGAAGCCCTCAGGGAAGACGCTGACCAGCCGCCCGGTCTCCAACAGCCGCTCGGCGTCGGCGTGGCAGGCGACGGTCGCCCCGGACTTGCGCGCCAACTCGGACAGGATCGGGGTGCGGAAGACCAGGTCCGCCCCGAGCAGGCGCAGGTTCCGTCCGACCGGGTACGCCTCGTTGATCGCCACCGACAGCATCAACGCGTCCAGCGCGATCGTCCCGGAGTGGTTCGCGACGACCAACGCCGCGCCCTTCTCCGGCAGGTGCTCCACGCCGCGCACCTCCGTGCGGAACCAGTGGTGGTAGAGGAACCGCAGCATCGGCTGGAAGACGTGGTCGGACAGCTGCGGGTCGAAGCCGAACTCGTCAACCTCGTAGTCGCCGGTCAACCGTCCACGCAGGAACGCCAGGCCGGCGGCGACCCGCTGGTCCCAGAGGTCGCCCGGCGGGGGCGCGATCTCAGACATGTCCACTCCGGGCCCGGCGTGCCTGGCGGATGCCGTCCAGGATGGCCTGTTCGGCGGCGGCCACCTGGGCGGCCGGGATGACCGTGCCGCCGCGGTGGGCGCTGATGAAGTCGTCGAACGCCTCGGCGGTGGAGCGCGGTTGGAAGCCGAACTCGGCGATGAGGCGGTCGGTGTCGACCACCCGCCCGTGGACGAACAGGTCGAGCTGGTCGAAGCTGAATCCGCGCAGGTCCAGGCCGCGGGCCAGGGCGGCGGCGGCGGACAGGCCACCCTCCCAGACCGGCACGCCGATCCGCCCGGCGCGGCGGATCGCCTGGGACAGGGTGAGCACCCCGGGCCCGGCGACGTTGAAGGTGCCGGGGTGGTCGCCGGTGACGGCCCGCACCAACACTTCGATGGCGTCGTCCAGGTGGACGAACTGGAGCCGGGGGTCGCGACCGAAGACGGTGGGGACCAGCGGTGAGGAGAAGTAGCGGGTCAGGGTGGTGTTGGCGGCGGAGCCGATGACCGGGGCGAACCGCAGCACGGTGCCGACGACATCGGGGCGGCGGCGGCAGAAACCACGGACGTATCCCTCGATGTCCAGGATGTCGCGGGCGAATCCGCCGCGGGGCACCGCCCGGGGCTCGGTCTCCTCGGTGAACACCGCCGGGTCACGGAAGGAGGCGCCGTAGGCGGCGGTGGACGAGCGCACGACGAGTTTACGCAGGCCCGGGGCCTGCTGGCAGGCGGCGAGCAGGCGCATGGTGCCGATGATGTTGCGCTCTTTGTGGACGCCGTCGTCGTCGGTGCGGTCGGGCGCTGCGGTGATCGCCAGGTGCGCCACCGCGGTGGCCCCGAGATCGGCGATGGCGCTGGCGGCGTCGCGCTCGTCGGCGCTGATCCGTTCGACGCCGCGCAGCAACGGCGCGACAGCGTCAGGGACGGCGACCGAGTCGAGGCCGATGACCCGACCAACGGAAGGATCCGCGGCGAGCCGGCCGGCGACGGTGGCCGCCAGGAACCGGCTGACGCCGGTGACGACGACCACCCCGGGCGAGCCCGGGGTGGGAGCGGCCGTCACGGCCGCAACCTCACCACGGGCGGCGCCGCGGGCCGGTGAGCCGGATCCGGCCTACTTGCCGAGACGACGACGCTGGACGCGGGTCTTGCGCAGCAGCTTGCGGTGCTTCTTCTTCGCCATACGCTTGCGGCGCTTCTTGACCACCGAGCCCATACGAAAGCCTTCCTCACACAAACGGGAGCCCGGCGACGCGCACACGCGGCGGCGACGGCCAGCCCTGGATCCTGGACACTCGACCGAGGACAAGCCGCACGCGGGACTACCGGCTCCAGGGGCGCGAGCCGATATGTGGGTGCGACGGACTGCGGTCGACCATCAGGGTAGCCGGCCGGTATCGCGCGGGCCAACACGGCCCCGAGCGCCATGACGGGCGGTCAGGCTGACTCGTCGAACGCGGCGCGCAGGTACTCGTGCACAGCGTGTTCGGGGACCCGGAAGGAACGGCCGACCCGCACCGCTGTGAGGTCACCGTTGTGCACGAGCCGGTAGACGGTCATCTTGGAGACCCGCATCAGCGTCGCCACCTCGGCCACGGTGAGGAAACGGACATCGGCGAGGTCGCCGTCGACCTGCGGTGATCTGGTCATGGCGCACCTTCCCGTCCGGTCGTCAGTCGCGCGTCTTCTGTACGGTAGCGGGACCGCTGTGACTGCGGCGACAAGTCGCGCCAAACGGTCAAGTCGCCACGCCGGAATCGTCAGCCGAACCATCAGAACGAGATCACTACCGCTCGTCGGCCGTTCATGAAATGCCCATAAGATGCCCGGAACGTCGATAACGACATTCGTCCCCCGCGAGGGGCTGAACGCCTGGGATGGGAATCAGATATGGCGCAGCGGGTCCTCGTCACGGCCGGGGCGAACGGGGTGGGCCTGACAATCGCCCGGGCCTTCGCCGCCGACGGCGCCCGCGTCCACATCGCCGACATCGACGCCGTGGCGGTGGCCGCCGCGACCCGCCGTGGCCAGCTCAGCGGCACTGTCGCCGACCTCAGCGACCCCACCGAGGCCGTCCGCCTCATCGACGACGCCCACGGCAGGCTCGGCGGCCTCGACGTCCTGGTGAACAACGCCGGCGTCACCGGCCCGAAAGCGCCGGTCGACGCGCTCAGCGCCGCCGCCTGGTCAGCCGTGCTCGACCTCAACCTCACCGGCACGTTCCTGGTGACCCAGGCGGCCGTTCCGCTGCTGCGCCAGTCCGGGCGCGGCGCGATCATCGTCATGTCGTCGCTGTCGGGGCGCTTCGGCCATCCGGGCCGGATCGCCTACGCCACCACCAAGTGGGGCCTGGTCGGATTCACCCGCACGCTCGCCGTCGAGCTGGGCCAGCACGGCATCACCGCCAACACCATCAACCCCGGCCCGCTGGCCGACCCGCGACGGGCCGGCGACGAGTCCCCCGCGTCGGTTGAGCACCAGTCGATCCGCCGACTGGTGGACCCGGCGGACGTGGCCGCGCTCGCCGTGTTCCTGGCCGGACCGCACGCCCGGACGATCTCCGGGCAGACCTTCCCGATCGACGGCGACGCCCACCGGGCGGGCGCCTCGCCCCGCCCCCGCTGAGTCAGCCGCGGGCGACCAGGGACCGGGCGAACAGAGCCATGTTCGCTGGCCGCTCGGCGAGCCGCCGCACCAGGTATCCGAACGACTCAGTGCCGTACGGCAGGTAGACCCGCATCGTGTAGCCGTCGTGGGCGAGCCGGCGCTGCTCGGCCGGGCGGACCCCGTACAGCATCTGCAGCTCGAACTGGTCGGCGCTACGGCCGAACCAACGGGCCCGGTCCTGACCGATGGCGATGAGCCGCGGATCGTGGGTGGCCAGCATCGGGTAGCCGTCGCCGGCCATGAGGATGTTGACGCAGCGAACAAATGACTTGTCGACCTCAAGCCGCGACTGGTAGGCCACCGACTCGGGCTCGGCGTAGGCCCCCTTGCAGAGCCGCACCCGGGATCCGGCCGCCGACAGCTCACGACAGTCGGCCTCGGTGCGACGCAGATACGCCTGGACGACCGCCCCGGTGGTCGGGAAGTCCTTACGCAGCTCGCCGAGGATCTCCAGCGTCGAGTCGGTGGTGGTGTGATCCTCCATGTCGAGGGTCACCGTCGTCCCGGCTTCGGTCGCCGCGGCGCAGATCGCGCGGGCGTTCTCCAGGGTCTGCTTCTCGTCGAGCCGCTGGCCGACCGCCGACAGCTTGACGCTGACCTCGGCGGCCGGCGTCAGCTCGGCCGCCGACAGCGCCCGAAGCAGCGCCACGTACTCGTCCCGGACCGCTGTCGCCTGCTCCAGCGTCGTGGTGTCCTCGCCGAGGTTGTCCACGGTGACGGTGAGGCCGGACCCGGTGAGGTCCCGGGTGGCACGGACGGCGTCGTCGATGGCGGGCCCGGGCACGTAGCGGCGGACCACGTCCCCGCTGACCGGGGAGTCGACGATGACCCGCTCCAGGCGCGGGGACCTGGATGCGGCAAGGATCAGCTTTCGGAGCATCCGCTGAGACTAACCCGCCGCCGGTGGCTGGTCGACGAGACCACCCCGATCGACTTTGGTCGATTGAGTCGGCGTCGGGCCGAGGTGGGTGCGGGCGAACGCGAGCGCCTCGGCCAGGTCCGCCTCGCGGACCGCGCGGCTGCCCGCTCCCCTGGTGGCGACCTCCATGGCCACCGAGCCGGCGAAACCACGCGCGGCGAGCGAGGACAACAGCTCCGCGCACGGCTGGGCGCCCCGGCCCGGGACGAGATGCTCGTCACGGCCCTCGCCGGTGCCATCGCCGAGGTGGAGGTGCGCCAGCCCGGCGGCCATCGCGTCGGCCATGGCGATCGGGTCGGTGCGGGCGGCGGCGCAGTGGGAAATGTCCAACGTGTACGCGTCGTAGCCGGGGACCGTCGGGTCCCAGCCGGGCAGGTACGGGACGAACTCGCGCTTTCCCAGCCGCACCGGGTACATGTTCTCGACGGCGACCTTGATGTGCGGGAACCGGGCGGCGAGCCGGGCCAGGCCCTCGCCGAACCGGCGGGCGTAGTCGCGCTGCCAGGTGAACGGCGGATGGACGACGACGGTCGGGGCGCCGAGGTCGTCGGCCAACTCGGCGGCGCGGCGCAGCCGCACCCACGGGTCAGGGCTCCACACCCGCTGCGTGACCAGCAGGCACGGCGCGTGCACCGACAGCACCGGCGTGTGGTAATGCTCGGCCAGGCCGGCCAGGGCGCGGGCGTCCTGGCTGACGGCGTCGGTCCAGACCATGACTTCGACCCCGTCGTAGCCGAGGGCGCCGGCCAGCTCGAAGGCGGCGGCCGTCGGCTCGGGGAAGACCGAGGAGCTTGAGAGCAGGACCGGGACCACGGGGTCAGCCTAGCGGCGGAGCGCCTGCCAGGCGCGATAAGGCACCCCAAAATGGATCATCCAGTGCCATACTGGTCGAGTCTGCGCAGGATGACGCCTTCGCGCAGCGCCCACGGGCAGACATGCGCCAGCTCGACGTCCAACAGCCGCAACGTCGCCTCGGCGACCACCGCCCCGGCCAGCAGTTGGTGCGCCCGCCCTGGGCTCACCCCGTCCATCCGGCCCAGCGCCGCCGGCGACATGTGCCGGATGAACCCGAGCACCTGCCCCAGTCCGGTCCGGGTCAGTCGACGGGGCGCCCACAGGCCAGCCGATGACGACGGCGCGCCGGCCAGCCGGGCCAGGCTGCGGAACGTCTTGGAGGTCACCACAGCGCGGTCCCAGTCGACCACGGCGAGCCGCTTCGCCACCGGCGCCAGCTCCAGCTCGACGTATCGGCGCAGCTCCTCGACGGCGTCCTGGTCCGGGGCTTCCTGGCTGTCGGCCGTCATCCCCAGCCGGCGGGTGAGGCGCCCGGCGCCCAGCGGCGCCGACAGCGCCAGATCGGGCACCTCGTCGACGCCCGCGGCCAGCTCCAGCGAGCCACCGCCGATGTCCAGGGTCAGCAACCGGCCGGCGGACCACCCGAACCACCGTCGGGCGGCCAGGAAGGTCAACCGGGCCTCGTCGGCGCCGGAGAGCACCGACAGGGCGACGCCGGCGTGCTCGCGCACCTGACGGAGCACCTCGGCGCCGTTGGTGGCGTCGCGCACCGCGGAGGTGGCGAAGGCCAGCAGTTCCTGGGCGCCCATCGCGGTGGCGGACTCCCGGGCCCGGGCGACGGCCGCGACGAGGTCGTCGGCGCCGTCCTTGGCCAGGGCGCCGTCGGCGCCGATCCGCTCGGCCAGTCGCAGCAACGTCTTCTCTGACCGGGCCGGCCAGGGGTGCGCGCCAGGATGGGCGTCGACGACAAGCAGGTGGACCGTGTTCGAACCGACATCCAGCACACCCAGTCGCATGGGCCGACCCTACTGCGGCGCGGCGGACGTGACCGAGCGCCGTACCCTGAACGGATGGCAAATCAGGCGGATGCTCCGGTAAGGGGCGGGTCCGACACGTCCGCGAACACCCCCCGTTCGCGCGAGACCGCGCTGGACTTCCCGCGCGAGTTCATCGAGTTCGCCGACCCGGCCGACGCCGAACACCGGATCCGGGCGGACCTGACCTGGCTGCTGTCGCGATGGTCCTGCGTCTTCGGCAGGGGCTGTCACGGGATCATCGCCGGCCGCTCCCGCGACGGCTGCTGCTCGCACGGGGCCTTCTTCACCGACGCCGACGACGAGAAGCGGGTCCGTGCCGCCACCGGCCGCCTCCGCCGCGCCACCTGGCAACACTACCGGCGCGGCTTCGCCAACTACACCACTGTGGACAGCGCGGACGGCGACGCCCCGGCCCGGCGCACCGCCACCCGGGGCGAGGACGAGCCGTGCGTCTTCCTCAACGACGCGGACTTCCCCGGCGGCGGCGGCTGTGCCCTGCACGGGCAGGCGCTGCGCGACGGCGTCCACCCGCTGACCTACAAACCGGACGTCTGCTGGCAGCTGCCGGTCCGGCGGGACCAGGACTGGACGACCCGCCCCGACGGCTCCCGGGTGCTGCTGACCGTGCTCACCGAGTTCGACCGGCGCGGCTGGGGCGAGGGCGGGCACGACCTGGACTGGTGGTGCACCTCGTCGCCGGACGCGCACGGCGGCGCCGAGCCGATGTACCGGTCGTACGCGGCGGAGCTGACCGCCCTCATCGGGTCGGCGGCATACGGGGAGCTGGAACGGCTGTGCGCGGCCCGCGTCGCCACCGGCCAGATCGCCCCCCACCCGGCCACGGTCGCCGCGACGCCGTCAGCCGAAAACGCGCCGTAGCTGGTCAGCGATGGCGTCGATCTCGGTGAGCGCGCCCGAAGCGACCGCGATGGTGAAGTCGTAGGCATCCGATTCGTCGAATGCTGCGATGGGGACGCCGTTGAGGTCCAGGAACGCCAACGCCGAGACCAGCCCGGTGCGCTTGTTACCGTCGACGAACGGGTGGTTCGCGACGATCGAGTGCATGAGCGCTGCCGCCTTGGACCAGAAGTCCGGGTAGGCGTCCGCGCCGAACAGGGACGCCCGGGGCCTTCCCACGGCCGAATCGAGCAGGCCGAAATCACGCAGCTCCGCCCCGGCGCCGATCTCTTCGGCGATCGCCAGGACATCCTCGACCGTCAGGTGACGCGTCACTCCGCGAGGCGGTCGAGCAGCCCGCGGCGCCGATCGGCGAAGTCCCGGGCGAAGGCCCGGACCCGCGCGCTGCCCGCCTCCGCCGGGAGATCAACCGGCACGATGGCGGCCACCCGATGCCCGTGCCGGGTCAGGTAGGTGACGGTGCCGGCCTCGGCGGACTCCACCAGCTCGGCGAGCCGGGCCCGGGCGTCGCTGATGGCCACGCTGGCCTCAGGGGGCTCAGACCCAGGGGGCTGAGGCGTCGGGTGCGCAGTCATCAGCCAACTGTACAACCACCGTACAGATCGCGTCGGACTTGCGTGACGCAGCCCCAGACAAGGTGGGTGGCCTCCTCCACGATCGGCCCAGACCTGGCCAGTAAGTCAGATATCCGACAGTTGCCTTTACCCCGAAGCCGATCACGTATCAGATTCGTCTCTCTCGATCCTTCGAAAGGGACAAGGTGAAATACCTACTCTGGTTCGTGTTCCTGCTGGCCGCCGGCGCCGTCGGCTGGGGCGGCATGTGGCTCGTCGGGCAGCGCAAAGTCGGCTTCTGGGCGATGCCCGTCGCTGGCCTGCTCTCCCTGTCCATCCTGTGGGGCGGCTGGGCGATCATCCGCCAGCTCTGAGCCACCGACAGGGCCGCGGTCCGACCGCAGACGTCGTAGCCGTGTTGGTCACGGCTCGAACTTGTAGCCCAGACCTCGCACCGTGACGATGTGCCGCGGGCTCGACGGTTCCGGCTCGACCTTCGAACGCAACCGCTTGACATGCACGTCCAACGTCTTGGTGTCGCCGACGTAGTCCGCGCCCCACACCCGGTCGATCAACTGCCCCCGGGTCAACACCCGGCCGGCGTTGCGCAACAGCAGCTCCAGCAGCTCGAACTCCTTCAACGGCAGCGCCACCGGCGCCCCGCCCACGGTCACCACATGCCGCTCGACGTCCATCCGCACCGGACCGGCGATGAGCGAGCCCGCGTCGGACTCCACCGGCTCGGAGCCCTGCCGGCGCAGGACCGCCCGGATCCGGGCCACCAACTCCCGCGGCGAGTACGGCTTGGTCACGTAGTCGTCGGCGCCGATCTCCAGCCCGACGACCTTGTCGATCTCGCTGTCCCGCGCGGTGACCATGATGATCGGCACCTGGGACCGCTGCCGCAGTTGCCGGCACACCTCGGTGCCGGCCATCTCGGGCAGCATCAGGTCGAGCAGGACGATGTCCGCCCCGGCGCGGTCGAACTCGGTGAGGGCCGCCGTCCCGGTCGCCGCCACCGCGACCTCGAACCCCTCTTTGCGCAGCATGTAGGACAGAGCATCGGAGAAGGACTCCTCGTCCTCCACGACCAGCACCCGGGACACATTGTTCCTTTCGTCAGGCGGCAGAGCCGCCAGCGGCACGGCCAGCCGCGACTTCAGCAGACATCGGTATCGGCAGGCTCTCCTCCGGCGGGCGCGCCGGCAACCGAAGCGTGAACGTCGACCCCTCACCGAGCCTGCTGCGCACCTCGACCCGGCCGCCGTGGTTGGTGGCGATGTGTTTGACGATCGCCAGCCCCAGCCCGGTGCCGCCGGTCGCGCGGGAACGCGCCTGGTCGGCCCGGTAGAAGCGTTCAAAGATCCGGTCGAGGTCGCCGGCGGCGATGCCGATGCCCTCGTCGGTGACTTCAAGGGTCAACTCGTCGGCGTCCCCGCCGACCGTCACCGCGACCGTGGTGTTCTCGCTGGCGTAGGCGATGGCGTTCTCCACGAGGTTCGCCAGGGCGGTCGCGAGTTGACTGTCCCGGCCGTACACGGTGCGGTTCTTGTCCCCGGTCACCTCGACCGTGATGTGCTTGGCCGCGGCGGCGGTGCGACTGCGGTCGATCACCTCGGCGATCACCCAGTCCAGCGAGACCGGCACCAGGTCCGGCAGCGGCTCCGCGCCCTGTAGCCGGGACAGCTCCAGTAGCTCGTTGACGAGCCTGCCGAGCCTGGTGGACTCGATCTGGATGCGCTCGGCGAAGCGCCGCGCGGCGGCCACATCGTCAGCGACGCCGAGAGCGCTCAGACGCGTCGCGGCCGTCGCCTCGGGCTGCGCGACGGCGTTGTCGTCGACCGGCGCCTCGGTGGCGTCGAGCAGCGCCTCGGCGAGCAGCTGCAACGCCCCGATCGGGGTCTTCAGCTCGTGACTCACGTTGGCGACGAAATCTTTCCGCACCCTGGCCACGCGGTGCGCCTCGGTGACGTCCGACGCCTCGACGGCGACGTAGCCCTCCCCCAGCGAGACCGCGCTCAGGTGCACCCCGAGGGCGTCCGAGCCCCCGGGCGCCCGACCACGCGGCAGGTCCAGCTCCACCTCACGGCGGACGCCGGTGCGGCGGACCTGCCCGGCGATGGTCCGCACGATGGGGTGCGCGGTGACGATGCCCGGACCGGCCGCACGGAGCAGGCCCATCGCCCGAGCCGCCGGGTTGACCAGCACCGGCTCGTCGTCGGCGTCGAGCACGACCATGCCGGCCCGGAGCGCGTCCAGACAGCGGCGATGGACGTCGGTGGTGAGCGCGCCGATGATGGTCCTCCCCCTGGTTGCGCCGCTCGGTACGGCGCGGAGGGAGCCGGCCGGACGCGATCGGCGGCTGTGGACCGCCCATGCGACGGTGGCCAAGGCCAGGCCAGCCAACAGCCCGGAGCCGACGGCCAACGCCATCGGCTCAGCCAGGGTTGCCGCTGCCAGATCCACAAGACGATCGTACGGCTCATTGTTTCGCGCATCCGGGCAGCGAGCGACACGAAGCGGACGCGAGGGCCGTACTGTTCACTTTCCCGCCGACATGTGTTCACCGCAGTTAACCCGGCGGCCGCGTGAGCGGGCCTACGGTGGCGCCGTAACGACAATCTGAGGAGCCTTATGCGCGAGGAGTTCGACGCCAGCCTGTTGGAGATCGGCCGGTTAATGGTATCGATGGCCGACGCGGTTCGGGCCGCGATGAGCCAGGCCACCGACGCGTTGATCTCAGCGGACCTCGATGCCGCCGAGTCGGTGGTGGCCCGGGACCAGGACATCGACGACCTGTACCGGCAGGTCGAGGAGCAGGTTCGGGAGGTGCTCGCCCGGCAGGCGCCGGTCGCCGGGGACCTACGCATGGTGGTCAGCGCCCTGCACATCGCGGGCGACATCGAGCGCATGGGCGACCTGGCCCGGCATGTGGCGCGCACCGCCCGCCGCCGGCACCCGGCGTCGGCGCTGCCGCAGGAGCTGGTCGGCGTGTTCCGGCAGATGGCGAACGTCGCCGACCGGATGGCCGGCGAGATGGGACGCGTGCTCTCGGCCCCCAACGCCACCCAGGCCGCCCGGATGGACGACGCCGACGACGCCATGGACACCCTGCACCGACAGCTGCTGGGCATCGTGCTCGGGCCCGGTTGGCCGCACGGCGTCGAGCCCGCCGTCGACGCGGCGCTCCTGGGCCGCTTCTACGAGCGGTACGCCGACCACGCCGTCAACGCCGGCCGGCACGTCGTGTACCTGATCACCGGCGAACAGCCCACCTCGGCGACCGACTGATCCGCCGCGACGCCGCACTTGGTGACCTGGACGCTGCGCGCGAGTCAGCCGCAAGTCAGCGGAGTTTCACGCGCAGCGTCCATGGTCGGCGCCGTCCTCGGGCCGGGGTTTGTCGGGTCAGCGGCCCTGGTTGGCTACGGCGGCGGCCGCGGCGGCCGCCGCCGTCGGGTCGAGATACACGCCACCGGCCGTCAGCGGACGCAGCGTGCCCGGGTCCAGTTCGTAGCGCAGCGGCATACCCGTCGGGATGTTCAGCCTGGCGATCGCCTCGTCCGAGACCTGGTCGAGGTGCTTGACCAGGGCCCGCAGCGAGTTGCCGTGGGCCGCTACCAGAACAGTCCGGCCGGCCCGCAGGTCCGGCAGGATCTGGTCGTGCCAGTACGGCAGCATCCGGCCGACGACATCCTTGAGGCACTCGGCGCGGGGCAGCTGCTCGGGCGCCAGCTCGGCGTAACGGGCGTCGCCGACCTGTGAGAACTCGTCGTCGTCGGCGAGCGGCGGTGGCGGGGTGTCGTAGGAGCGGCGCCAGAGCATGAACTGCTCCTCACCGAACTCGACGAGGGTCTGCTTCTTATCCTTGCCCTGCAACGCTCCGTAGTGGCGTTCGTTGAGCCGCCACGACCGCCGGGCCGGAATCCAGTGCCGGTCGGCGATGTCCAACGCGATGTTCGCGGTTCGGATGGCGCGGCGTTGGAGGCTGGTGTGGACGACGTCCGGCAGCAGGCCGTGCTCGACGAGCAGTTCCCCGCCACGACGGGCCTCGGTCTCGCCGTTGGCGGTCAGGTCCACGTCCACCCATCCGGTGAACAGGCCCTTGACGTTCCACTCGCTCTCGCCGTGCCGCAGCAGCACCAGGGTTCCCAGAGTCATGACTGACATCCTGCCGCACCCGGGCCGGTCAGGCGGGCGGAGGCGCCTGACGGATACCGGCCGGAAACGTCGCGGCGATCCAGAGAACTCGAAAAGCCGGCGGATCCGAGCGCCCATCCCCATAAGCGCTGTCCGGATCAGCCGGCCTCACGATGCCGTTCCCCAACGGCGAGCGTCTCCGCTCTTTCCCCCACCGTCTCCGTCGAATGCCCACGTCCGCTGGAAGCGAATGGAATACTCCCCAGGCGAACGTTTGCGAGGCGTCGAAGCACAAGTGCTGACCCAAACCTTAGTTACCGAAGGGGCCCAACACAACGCGACGGCTTGTTCCCCCCGTCACACCGATGGCTTACCCGAGGCGTCAGATTCGCGAGGTGAGCCCTCGTCATGGCGCTCGTCCGCGGGCGATTCCTGAGGAAATAGATGGGCAAAGGCGCGCAGATTAGCCACCGACTCGCCGCGGCTGACCCGCCACTGCCATTCCCGTCGGATGGCCGAGCCAAAGCCGATCTCCAACAGCGTGTCGAAAGATCCATCCGCATAGCTGAGGGCGGACCCCAACAAACGGTCAAGCTCGTCCTCAGCGAGCGCGCCGAGGCCGACCCGACCGGTCAGATAGATATCCCCCGCGGCGTCGATCGAGAAGGCCAGCCCGTACATGCGCGAATTACGTCGCAGCAACCACGCCCAGACGTCCTCCCGACGTTCGTCGGGCTGCCGCATGACGAACGCCTCGATCCGCAACGCGTGCTCGCCGACGATGAGATGGCAGACGGTCCTGAGCTTGTGCGTGCCCGGAAGCGTCACGGCGTACGCGTGCTCGCCGGTCCGCTCCAGCGGTAGGTCACGCTCGGCGCAGAACCGCGCGATCAGCTCGCCCACCGCGGAGCGCTGAGCGGCCCGCGCCGCGGTCACCAGGCCACCGCCCCGACGGGCTGGTCGGCCTGGCGTTGGGCCTGTCGCTGCGCCATCGCCCCACCGTAGACGGCCAGCAGGCCGGCGGCCGTGCGGTCCCAGGAGAAGTCCCGCGCGTGGTCGACCGCGCCCCTGGCCAACTCCGCCAGCCGTGTCGGCGCGCGCAGCAGGCCGGCGAACGCGGCCGACCATTGGGCCGGCTCGTGGCCAGGGACCAGCAGCCCGCTGTGGCCGTCCCGGACCGCGGTGACCAGGCCGCCGACGGCCGCGGCGACCACCGGCGTGCCGCACGCCTGCGCCTCCAGCGCCACCAGTCCGAAGGATTCGCTGTACGAGGGAACCGCCACCAGGTCCGCAGCCCGGTACAGGTCGGCCAGCGTTTCGGGTGGCAGCGGAGGCAGGAAGCGGATGCTGTCGGCGAGCCCCAGCGCGGCGGCCAGCTCCATGAGGGCGGCGGGCCGGTCCATCCCGCTGCCGCTGGGACCGCCGACGATGACGACGGTGAGCTGGCCGGCCAGCTCCGGGTCCCGGGCGGCGAGGTCAGCGGCGGCGCGCAGCAGCACGTCCGGGGCCTTGAGCGGTTGGATACGTCCGACGAACGCCACCACCTGGCCGTGTTCGGGCAGGCCCAGCTGCCGGCGGGAGCGCCGACGGACGGTCCGCTCACACCCGGCCGACGACGGCCGGAAGGTTTGCAGGTCGACGCCCGGCTCGACGACCGACACCCGGGACGGGTCGGCGCCGTACCGGGTGATGAGGTCACCGGCCTCAACTGTGGTGTTGGCGACGAGATGGTCGGCTTCAGCGACGACCTGCTCCTCGCCGATGATTCGGGCCTTCGGCTCGGGCCGGTCCCCGTCGGCGAGCTGATCGTTCTTGACCTTGGCGAGGGTGTGCGCGGTGTGCACCAACGGCACGCCCCAACGGTCCTTGGCGAGCCAGCCGACCTGGCCGGAGAGCCAGTAGTGGGAGTGGATGAGGTCGTAGTAGCCGGGCGGGCGGGCCGCCTCGGCCCGCAGCACGCCGGTGGTCAGCGCGCACAGCTGCGCCGGCAGCTCCTCTTTGGCCAGGCCCTCGAAGGGTCCGGCGACCAGGTGGCGGACCAGGACGCCGGGGGCCAGCTCGACCACCGGCGGAAGGTCGCTGGCGGTGGCCCGGGTGAACATCTCCACCTCGACGCCCGCGGCGGCGAGCCGCTTGGCGACCTCGACGACGTAGACGTTGAGCCCGCCGGCGTCGCCGGTGCCGGGCTGGTCGAGCGGCGAGGTGTGGACTGTGAGGGTGGCGATCCGGCGAAGCCCGGACGGAACGTCACCAGGACGTCCATCTGTCCAATTCGCCACATTCGCTCCCATCGCCGCCAGCTTCGCTCCTGCCACGCAACGCCCGCGCCGCGGCACATCTTCCCGCCGGCATGCGTTCTTGTGAATGACCGCCTCCCAGACGTGACACAGCTCTCGCGACAGACCTGGCGTCTTGTCCGCTTTCGTCCGGCGTCGACTACCGGCTGTCGCATGGCCGTCGTTGCGGGCGACAATGACGGGTATGAGCTCACCCATCGCCGTCGTCACCGGCGCCTCCAGCGGCATCGGAGCGGCCACCGCCCGACGCCTGGCCGACGAGGGATTCCGCGTCGTTGCAGCCGCCCGCCGCGCCGACCGGCTCGCCGACCTCGTCACGCGGATCACCGCCGACGGCGGCGCCGCCGTCGCGGTGACCTGCGACGTCACCGACGACGCGTCGGTGGCCGCGCTCGCCGCCCGGGCAGCCGACCTCGGCGGTCCGGTGTCGTTGCTGGTCAACAACGCTGGCGGCGCCCGGGGCGTCGACCACGTCGAGCATGCGAGCCCGACCGACTGGCAGTGGATGTACGACCTCAACGTGCTCGGCACGCTGCGGGTCACCCAGGCGCTGCTGCCGGCGCTGGAGCGCTCGGGCGCCGGAACAATCGTCGTCATCGGCTCCACGGCGGGTCTGGTCACCTACGAGGGCGGGGGCGGCTACACCGCCGCCAAGCACGCCGAACTGGCGTTGACCGAAACCCTGCGGCTGGAGCTGTGTGGGCGTCCGGTCCGGGTCATCGAGATCGACCCGGGGATGGTGCGCACCGAGGAGTTCGCGCTCAACCGGACCGGCGGCGACGCCGTGGCCGCCGCCGCCGTCTACGCCGGGGTCGCCGAGCCGTTGGTCGCCGACGACATCGCCGACTGCGTCGCCTGGTGCGCCACCCGGCCACGGCACGTCAACGTGGACCGGTTGGTGGTCCGCCCGCTGGCCCAGGCCGCCCAGCACAAGGTGCACCGCGTGTGAGAGCGCCCCGCCCGCAGGGCGTCGTCACCCGGGGCACCACTAGCCCGAACCGGCTACGCGCCATGGACCGCTGGATCGCCCACTGGCTCGGCCCGCTGCTGCGCGAGGCGGACGATCCCCTGGTCGTGGACCTGGGCTACGGCGCCAGCCCGGTCACGGTCCTCGAACTGCGGTCCCGGCTGGCCGCGATCCGACCCGACCTGCGCGTCGTCGGCCTGGAGATCGACCCGGAACGGGTGGCGTCCGCCCAGTCGGCGGCGCGACCGCCGCTGCTGGAGTTCCGGCGCGGCGGCTTCGAGCTG
Organism: Pilimelia columellifera subsp. columellifera; assembly: GCF_039532605.1. Taxonomy (NCBI): domain Bacteria; kingdom Bacillati; phylum Actinomycetota; class Actinomycetes; order Micromonosporales; family Micromonosporaceae; genus Pilimelia; species Pilimelia columellifera. The sequence continues at coordinate 55,558 of NZ_BAAARY010000006.1, read as the reverse complement.
GCCGGCCTGCGCCCGACCGTGGCCCGTGCCGCGAACGTCCTTCGCCAGTACGACGAGGCCGCCGTTGCCGGGGCCTGGCAGACGATCGTCGGCGCTCTCGCCCCTGGCGGGGCGCTGGTCGAAGGCACCTGCGACGAGTTGGGTCGGCTCGCCGCCTGGGTGAGCGTCGACGCGGTCGGACCACGGTCGCTGACGCTCGCCGCCCGGCTCAACCAGCTCGACCGTCCGGCGACCCTCGCCGAGCGGCTTCCCAAGGCGCTCATCCACCACAATGTGCCCGGCGAGGGCGTGCACGCGCTGCTCGGCGCGCTCGACTCCGGGTGGGCGGCGGCCGCGCCCTACGCTGCGTTCGGCCCCCGGCAACGTTGGCAGCGGGCGGTGGCATCAATACTGGAGTCCGGATGGCCGGTGCTGGACCGGCCGGCGCGGTGGCGGCTCGGAGAGGTGACCGTCGCCTGGTCGGCGGTGGCGCCCGGCGGGCCGGTCACAGCTCGCAGTTGACCAGGACCGGCTCCGGACGCAGCGTCACGCCGAACCGCTCGTGCACCCCGTCGCGGATGTGCCGGGCCAGCTCCAGCAGGGCCGCGGTCGTGCCGCCGCCCCGGTTCGTCAACGCCAGGGTGTGCTTGCCCGATACCGCGACCCCGCCGCCGAGAGTGAAGCCACGCCCGAAGCCGGACTGTTCGATGAGCCAGGCCGCGCTGACCTTCGCGCCGCCGCCTGCCATCGGCCACGCCCGCACCTCGCCTCCCGCCAGCCGCACGCCCAACGCCTGGTAGGCGGCGGCGTCGAGCACCGGGTTGACGAAGAACGATCCGACCGAGCAGGTGTCCGCGTCGGCCGGGTCCAGCACCATGCCCTTGCCGGCGCGCAGCGCCAGCACCGCCGACCGGACATCCGCCAGCGGCGCCCGCTCCCCCACCGCCACGCCCAGCCGACCCGCCAGCTCGGCGTACCGGACCGGCGCCGACAGCGTCGACCGGGCCAGCCGGAAGTCCACCCCCAGCACCACCCAGCGGGAGCTGCGCTTGAAGACGCTGCCGCGGTACCCGAACCGACACTGCTCGGCGGTCATCGTGACCACCGCGTCGGCGACCCGGTCGAACGCCCGCACCGCGACGATCGTCTCCGCAACCTCCTGCCCGTACGCGCCGACGTTCTGGATCGGGGTCGCGCCGGCCGCCCCCGGGATCCCCGACAGGCACTCCAGACCGGCGAGCCCGGCCGCGCACATCGCCGCCACGACCTCGTCCCACGGCTCGCCGGCCGCGACTGAGACGATCGCCTCGTCGCCGACCAGCGCCGACTCCACGCCGCGGGTGCGGATGAGTATCGTCGGGACCGCAACCCCGGCATCGGCGACGACGACGTTGCTGCCGCCGCCCAGAATCAGCGGGAACGTCTCCGCGCCCCGGACCGCGTCGATGAGCTGGGCATCGGTGGTGGCGCTGACGAGCCGCGGCGCCGGGCCGCCGAGGCGCAGGGTGGTGACCGTACTGAGTGGCGTAGCCGGCGCGAGCGCGGATTCAGAGATATCGTCAAACACATCACCACCCTAGGCGGGTGGGGTATGCCGGGCGGGCGCTGCCCGCCCGGTCGGCCCGGGACCGTGAGGAGGCCGCGAATGCACCGACTACACGGCGACAAGGAATTCTGGCTCGCCGGTCTACGTGCCGAGGGCGCCGCGTTCCGCGCCGCTGCCACCACCGCCCCACCGGATGTCGTCGTCCCCGGCTGCCCGGGCTGGACCGTCGAGACGCTGACCGCCCATCTCGGCAGCTTCTACTCGTGGGTGCGTCAGCACGTCGAGCGGGGCGTGACCGAGCCGCCGTCCGCGTTCGCCGACCACCGCGCGGACGTCCCCGCGTGGCCTGCGACGCTGAGCTGGTGGGATGACGAGCACCTCATGCTCATGTCGTGCCTGGAGCCGCTGGACCCGACCACCCCCGCCTGGAACTGGGCGCCGCAGGCGAAGAAGGCCGGTTTCTGGTTCCGACGCACCGCCCTCGACACCGCCGTCCACCGTTGGGACCTCCAGAGCGCCACCGGCGCCGCCCAGCCGATCGAGTCCAAACTGGCCGCTGACGGCGTCAGCGAGATCCTCGACACCTGGCTCCCGGCCGGACGCCGCCAAGGCCCGACCGACCTCAACGGCGTCGTCCACCTCGTCGCCACCGACCTGGCGCAGGAGTGGTACGTCCGGCTGCGCGGCGAGGGGATCTCGCTGCTGGACACCGACACGATCCTGGACACCGACGACCACCATCCGCGGGCACACGCCGCCGGCGCCGCCAGCGATCTGCTGTTGAGCCTGTTCGGGCGCGTCCCGTCCCGGTCGTTGGCGGTCACCGGCGACGCGTCGCTGTTGGGGGCGTTGCACGCCGGCTGACGCCCTGCCGCTGACCGTCGCCGCCGCCCGGTCGTCGCGCTCAGTCGTCGCCGCTCAGTCGTTGAGGAACGTCGAGATGCGGTCGCGCAGATCAGCCCGGGCCGTCCAGAGCACGGCCGGGCGGTCGTATACATGCAGGGTCGCCGAGGGCAGCGCCGCCGCCAGCTCCTCGGCCACCGCGGTCGGATGCAGGTCGTCGTTGTGACAGCCGATCACCAGGGTGCGGGCGGTCACCTGGGCCAGCGCTGACCGGTCCCCGATGGCGACCTCGTCGGGCAGGCTGGCCAGGGCCGGCGCCAGCCCGTCCTGTGTGAGCTGCTCGACCCGCTGCCGCAGGTACGCCCAGCCCGCCGGCGTATTGCGCACCGAGGCCGGCAACTCGCTGGCGACGACGTCGGCCACCGCGCCCAGATCCCCGCTCTCCACCGCAGACAGCAGCTCAGCCAACCGTGCCCGGGTCGCCGGGCCACGCGGTCGGTCGATGACCGCGGGCAGGAAGAACACCGCGTGGGTGAAACGCTCGGGACTGTCCGCCAGCAGCCTGGTCAACGCGCCCGCGCCGAGGCTCACCCCGAGCGCCCGGGTGGCGCCCGCGAGGTCGGCCACCGAACGTAGGTCCCGGGCGAGGTCGGTGTACCCCCACGGGCCGGGCGGCGCGTCCGAGCGGCCGTGGCCACGGAAGTGGAAGAAGACCCGCCGGCCACGCACGCCGCTACCCAACGGACGGGTCCCGGCGATGCCGTTCGCCAGGCCGTGCGCGAAGATCGTCACCGGTTCGCCCGCGCCGGACACCACCTGTTCCAGCCCGACGCCGTGCGGCGTGGCCACCACGTCGCTGGGCGGCTGCGGCAACGCGGGACGCCCGCTGCGTGGCGCCGTCGGGCCCGGTCCGAACACCCGCGGCCCGCCCTCGGGGGGTGGCGGCCAGCGGAAGTCCCTCACCAGATGCCCCGGCCGTCGCTCATCCCGCGCAGACCGGCCCGGACATCGAGCAGGTACACCATGCCGGCGGCGATGCCGATGAGCTGGGCCATCAGTCCCAGGAAGATGTCCGCCGGACCGGCGTTGAACAGCAGGGCGACGGCGGTCAGGTACGTCTGGAGCAGGCTCAGCAGTCCGGTGACGCCCAACAACGCGAGCCATCCGCCCTTGGGGAGGGTGCCCAACGCGGCCAACGCCGACGGCCGCTGGGCCAGGCAGTGGGCGAATCCGCCGACGGTGACCGCGCACGCGGTCAACCCGACGACGAGATCGAGCATGTGCTGGATCGCGAGGTAGAAAATCGGCGCGGTGGTAGCCATACCGCGAGCTTATGCTGCCGGCTCCGCGGGCGCTGCGGGTGAGTGGCCGCGCCCGGACGCGCGCTGGACGGACTTCTTCGGCCCGGACTTCTTCGGCCCGGGCTTCGACGACTGGGCCTTCGCCTGGGCCGGCTTCGGGGCCCGGGGCTTCGCCTTCGCCGGCTTCGGGGAACCGGACCTGGGCGCAGACGCATGCCCGACGACCTGCTCGCCGCGCTCGACCAGTTCCCGGTACACGGCGTTGGCCCGCTCGCGGGCGTGGCTCAGCACGGTGCGGACGTCCGCGCGCACGGCCTCGAGCTCGCCGTTGGTGGCGCGCTCGCGCAGCGCGGTGGCGGATTCGCGCAGCTCGGCGACAATGGTCGGCACGTGGCGGCGCAACTGCTGATAGGCGAGGTCGCCGGCGCCGGCGGCGGCGTACAGCGGGTTCGGGACGCGGCGCTTGTGTTCGGTGTTCATCTTTTCTCCTCAGGTTCAGGACGGTCGGACGGGCGTGGGTCGGGATCTGGCGCGGTGGCATCCAGATCGGTGGCGTCCGGGCGGTTGCTCTCCCGGCGGAAGGTCTCGTAGATCTGGCTCAGGGACTGCTTCTGCGCGGCGGTGAGGTCCGGGTCGGTGGCAATGGCGGCGAGGACACCGGGGTGGTCCCGGCCGTCGAGCAGACCGGCCCGCAGGTACATGAGCGGAGTCGACACCCGGAGCGCGGCCGCCAGCTGCTGGAGCACCTCGGCGCTGGGTTTACGGAGCCCACGCTCGATCTGGCTGAGGTAGGGGTTGCTCACGCCGGCCTGCTGGGCCAGTTGGCGGAGCGAGATGCGCGCGTTGTGGCGCAGGTCCCGGATGAAGTCGCCGACATCGCGCGGGGAGTCGTTCTCGGTGGACACGTCCCTGACGCTACCGCGCCCCGCTAGCTCCTGCTAGCACTTCGCTAACAAAAGCAAGCAACGCAGGTCACGTCACATGACGGGCCACGTCCGCATGGGACCCGCGCCGATCCGCCTACCAGATCGTGCGGATCGCGCCGACGGGCGCGGCCCCGCCGAGGAGCGCGGTCTGGGCGCGCTCGGCGAGCACCGGCGCGTCCAGGCCGAGGCGACGGAGGCCCGCGACGAGCACCGGCGTCCGGGCGCGCATGCCGCCGTCATCGATCTTCACCGCGACGGCGCCGACCCCGGGGACAGCGGCCGCCATCACCGCCTCGGCCCCGCTCTTGCACAACAGGCCCGGAACCCGGGACATGAGGACGGTGTCCTCGGCGCCGGTGCCGGCGACCAGTTCCGGGTAGGCGCGCATCGCGTCGGCGACCCGCCGCTCGACCGAGCCGGGCTCGCCGCTGACGATCCGCAGGTAGGCGCCGGCGAGCGCCGTCAGGGGCGCGGCGAGCACCGGGGCGCCGCATCCGTCGACGCCGGTGGCGACCGGCGACTGCCCGGTGAACTCCTCGAAGGCGAGCAGGATGCGTTCCTGGAGGGGATGCTCCGGGTCGTAGTACTCCTCCAGCGGCCAGCCGGCCTCGCGGCAGGTCAGCAACATGCCGGCGTGCTTGCCGGAGCAGTTCATGAGCACCCGGGCGCGGCCGCCGCCGGCGGCGTAGAGCGCGGCCTTGGCGGCTTCGCCGAGCGGAAGGTCGGGCGGGCAGCGCAGGAAGGTCTCGTCGAGCCCGACGCTGCGCAACAGGGCGCGGACCCGGGCGATGTGGAAGTCTTCGCCGCTGTGGCTCGCGCTGACGAGGGCGAGGTCGGCCGGGTCGGCCAGGCGCAGCCCGGACCGGAGCATGCCGATGGTCTGAATGGGCTTGTTGGTGGAGCGGGGGAACATCGGGCCGTGGACGTCCCCGGCCGCGGCGAGGATATCCCCGCTGGCGTCGATGACGACGACCGATCCGCGGTGGACGCTCTCGGTGAATCCGGAGCGGACCACCTCAACAAGCGGAACGCCGCCTTCATACGCTTTTGCCATTTTTCGACCGTACCTACCCGGGCGCTGATCAGGCCGACGAACCATGCGGCGGCACACCGAGCAGAACCCGGGCGTCGGCGGGGCTCAGCGGCGGGCGTTCGGCCAGCCGGGCGAATCCGACCGCCCGGGCCACCAACTGCATGTTCGACTCGACCTTGCGCCCGCGCGCGTACGAGGTGGTGTCCTCCATGCCCACCCGCAGATGCCCACCGGCCGACAACGACGCCAGCAGGACCGGCAGGGTCGATCGGCCGACGCCGGTGGCCGAGAACGTCGCCCCGACCGGCAGATCACGCAGCGCCGACTTGCACGCCACCAGCGCCTCCGTCGTTCCGGGCATCCCGCCGGGCACGCCCATGACGAAGTCCACATGGACCCGGCCCCCGAACGGCAGACCGTGCCGGTCCAGCAGCCGGGCCAGCGTTGCGAGCTGCCCTAGGTCGAAGATCTCATACTCCGGGACGACGCCCGCGTCCTGCATCCGGGCGTGCAACGCGACGATGAACTCCCACCGGTTCATGAAGACGTCGTCGCCGAAGTTCACCGTCCCCATCGTGCACGAGGCCATGTCCGGGCCGGCCCCGACCACGGCGAGCCGGGCCTCCTCCGGGTCCGTCACCGCCCCGCCGCTGGATAGCTGGACGATGAGACCGGTCTCCGAGCGCAGCGCGGCCACCGTCTCCCGCAACCGGCCCTGGTCCAGGGTGGGCAGCGCCCGCTCGTCCCGGACATGCACATGGATCACGCTGGCGCCCAGGGCCTGGCACTCGCGGCCGGTGGCCACCAGCTCCTCAAGGGTGACCGGCAGGGCCGGAACGTCCGCCTTGGCCGACTCGGCGCCGGTCGGCGCCACGGTGATCAACGTTCCGCTCATGCCCGGAATCCTCGCATGTCACGCGGTGAGGACATGGTGAGGCCCGTGCCGCGAGGGAGCCGCGCTTGCCGATGCCGTCGTGGCGGCGCGCTCGGACCGCCACCCACCGGGTCAGCGGAGTCGCCGCCCTGCCCACACACCGGTGGCAGCCGCTGAATCCGTCCACGGGAAGCCGAGGTAGTCGCCCGCGAGGGCGATCGGGTCGGCTCGCGGGCGGTCTCGGTAGGCGACGACCGCGGCGGCGTGGCCGGTCGGGACGGTCGGCATGGCCTCCTGGTGGCGAACTACCCGTGCGGTGTCGGTGTCGGGCGGCAGCAGCGGCTCGACGGTCGGGTCGAGGCGACGCAGCCCCGCGAGGGCGGCCTTGACGACGGTCGCATCGTCGGCGGCACGCAGCGCGTCGGCGGCGTGTTGGTTGAGCATGACCGTGAGGAGATCCCGGTCGGCGGCTGCGGGATGGGCGCGACTGGCCACCGCGACCGCGGCGACCGGGTTCTCCTCACCCGGATGGACCAGGATCCCGTACGCGCCGGCGAGTTGGTGTGGCCGCAGCGCCGCGCTGAGCGGAACACCTACCAGCAGCCCACGGCTGTAGGGCGTCGCCGTCAGGCGCCGTTGCAGGTCGGTCGGGTCGTGCAGGATCGCCCGGGCAGCCGATGCCGGCACGGCGAGGATGACCCGGTCGGCCACCTCCTCGCCGTCGGTCGTGGTGACGACGGCGCGGGCGCCGTCGCGCCGCACGGACGTCACGGTCGTGTTGATCCGGACGTCGACCTCGGCGGCCAGCGACCGGGTCAGCCTCCCCAGTCCGCCGCGGATGGTCAACGCCGGTCCGGGCCGGGCGGCGAACGCGCACACCGCCGCCGGGAGCGCGGCGCTGGACTGGTCGAGGGACTGGAAGTAGAAGCCGCTGACGGTGGGGATCAGGACCCGGTCGGTGACGTCGGGGCCCAGCACCCGCTCGGCCCACTCGCGGGCGGGCTCGGTGTCGAGGTCGGTCCAGCAGGTCAGGTCGCTCGTCGCCCGGCCGCGGCCTGCCGCTGCCGCCTTGATCAGCCCGGCGGCGGCTCGGGGCGCCGCCGGCCAGGGCAGCAGGCCGCCGGTGAACTGGCTCAGTGGACGATCGGAGCGGAACCGCCGCATGGCGCCGCCCTGGAATACAGCCGCGCCCGCCCGGATGGGCGAGGTGGCCAGGCCCACCGCTGCGGCCAGCCGCGGCACGACCGTATACCCGGAGCCGAGGAACTGGGCGCCCGTCTCCATCGGGTAGCCGTTGATCAGTTCGGAGCGCATCCGGCCGCCGACGCTATCGCCAGCTTCCAGGACGCTGACCTGCTGCGACCGCAGGGTCCAGGCCGCGGCCAGGCCGGCGATCCCGGCGCCGATCACCATGATTCTCACGAAACCTGCCCTTCCTCGGCGAGGAGCCGTGCAAGGTCGGTGGCCATCCTGGCGTACTCGGCGCCCTGGATCGGCGGTCGGGAGTGCACCGCCCCGAGGTAAAGGGCGCCGTTGAGGCGGGCCAGGTATGCAGCTCTGGCCACGTCGCCGGTCGCGGCGAGGAACAGCCGGCACAGCAGCTCGGCCCGGCGCGCGTCGATCTCGTTCACCACCACGGCGACGGTCGGGTTGCTCTGCGCCCACCTGCGTACGGCGGCCTCAAGATGCAGGTCCTCGGCGGCGATGATCTCGACGAGACGACGCAACGCCTCCTGTGCCCCCACAGGGGTGGCGAGGTCGTGGTCCTCGGCCGCCGGGACGTCGATGAAGGCGCGACGTTCCAGGTGTTCCAGGAACGCTGTGACGAAGCCTGCCTGGCCTTTGAAGTGGTGGTAGAAGGAGCCGTGTGTGACACCTGCCCTGGTGGTGAGGGCGTGCAGGGTCAGCCCCGCCTCACCCTCCAGGATCAGCCCTTCACAGGCGATGCGGAACCAGTCCTCTTGCGTCATCCGCCCCATGTTCCATAACATAAATCATGTTATGGAACATGGGCAAGGCCGATGTCCTGCCGGCAGGCTGGGGAGGGAACAACTGTGAAGAACGTGCAGCGCCGGGTCATCCCCGCGCCACCCGAACGGCTGGGTCAGGTGATCGACGAAATCACCGACCCCGGCCGGTCCGTCTGGCCACGTCCCGCCTGGCCGGACCTCCGCCTCGACAACGGGCCGACGCCCGGCTCGTCCGGTGGCCACAGCACGATCCGCTACACCGTCACCGCCTACGAACCCGGTCGTCGGCTCGCCTTCGCGTTCAACCAGGAAACCGGCCTGGACGGATGGCACGAGCTGACAGTGACCACCGGCGAGAACGGGCGCCCGACGCTGGTCCACACCATCGAGGCCCGGACCACAGGCCCGATGCGGTGGCGGTGGCCGCTGGCCGTCCGGTGGCTCCACGAGGCCCTCGTCCAGGATCTCCTCGACAACGCCGAACTCGCCGCCACCGGGACGCTCGCCCACCGTCCCGCCCGCTGGTCCCCCTGGGTCCGCCTCCTGCGGTGGTGGTTGAGGCCGACGCGGTGAGCGCCATCGCGGTCACCGGATCGTCGGGGCGGCTCGGTCGGATGCTCGTCCCGATGCTCACCCTGGCCGGGCACGACGTCCGGACGATGAGCCGGCGCGACGGCGCCGGCGACCATACCGTCGACCTACGCACCGGCAGGGGCCTCGACGAGGCGCTGCGCGGCGTCGAGACGGTCGTCCACCTGGCCACCAGCAACGGCTCGGCCGACACGACGATGACGCGGACGCTCACCGCCGCCACCGAACGCTCCCAAACGTCCCACCTGGTGCTGCTCTCGATCGTGGGCGTCGACCGGATACCGCTGGCCTACTACCGCCACAAGCTCGCCGCCGAGCAGATCGTCCTCAACTCCCGGACCCCGGCCACCGTGCTGCGGGCCACCCAGTTCCACGAGCTCCTCGACGCCTTCTTCCACGCCCAGCGACGACTGCCCCTACGCCTGGCGCCCGCGCTGCCGGTACAGCCGATCGCCGCGCGGGACGTCGCCCAACGCATCACCGCCCTGGTGGCGCAACTGCCGGCCGGCCGGCAGCCCGACCTCGGCGGCCCGCAGCAGATCACCTGGAGTGAGGCGTCGGCGCTATGGGGCGCGGCCCACCGGCCGCGACAACGATCCATAACCATCCGCGTCCCCGGCGCGACGGCACGCGCCATCCGTGACGGTCACGGCCTGGTCCCCGGCCCCGCCCACGGCGAACTCAGTTACACCGACCACGTCCGGGCCGCAGCGGAGCAAGCCGACGGTGAGCGTTAGTCGCCGGCCCCTGGGTCGATGGCGGCGGCCTGGCCGGCGACGGTGAGCCGGGCGTCGCCGGGAACGTTGCGCTTGATGACCGCTAAGGCGATCATGCCCAACTCGTGATGGCGGACCGCCGTGCCGACGAACCCGACGACCCGACCCTCCGCGGCAATGACCTCGGCGTGCCGCGGCGGTGGTGTGTCGCTGACCACGCCGTCAAGGTGCAGCAATGCCAGGCGACGCGGCGGGCGGCCCATATTGTGCACCCGGGCGACCGTCTCCTGGCCCCGGTAGCAGCCCTTGTCGAGATGCACGGCCGGGCCCAGGAGATCCACCTCAGCGGCGATCGTCCGGTGATCGGTCTCGAAGCCCACCCGGGCGATCCGCGCCGCCACCCGCAGCGCCTCGTACGCCCACAGCCCGCAGGCCGGCACGCCGGCCGCCGCCAACGTGTCGACCACCGACGCCAGGTCGGCACGCGGAACGAGCAGGTCGACGCCGAGGCGACCGCGCCGGGCCCAGCCACCGGCGGGCAGCGCCGCCACGGCGTACCGACTGGTCGGCCCCGGCCGCACCGTGCCGGCGGGAAACTTCGGGCCCGGCGCGGGATCGACCTCCGCCGCTGCCAGCGTTGGCACGCCCAGCACCGCCAGGGCGGCGTCGACCTCCGGCCCGACCAGGGACAGGACGGCGAAGTCGGCCGTCACATCGGACGGCTCGACCCGGGTGAGGAACCGCATCTTCTCCAGGAACCCCAGCAGGTCGCCGGCCCGCCCGGGCTCGGTGTCCAACCAGATCCGGTCAGCGTCGGCGGCGACCATGGCGTGCTGCTCGACGTGGCCGTTGGGCGACAACACCAGCAGTTCCGTGCCTTGGCCGGCGAGCAGATCGGCGACGTGCTGGGTCGTCAGACTGTGCAGCCACGATGCCCGCTCCGCGCCGGCGACGACGAGCACCCCGCGGTGTGAGCGGTCCACCACGCCGACGGCGCGTTCCAGAGTCCGCTGCTCGCGCGTCGGGTCGCCGTAGTGAGCGGCCACCGAGCCGACACCGGCCGCCCGCTGCTCCGGCGTCGGCTGGTCCAGTGTGTCCGGCTCCACCACATCGGTCGGCACCGCGCCAGAAATCTCGATCATTTCTACTCCCGACAGTCGGCGCAGGCGCCGAAGAAGGCGACGTGGTCGATGTCGACCGCGAAGCCGTGGTTCGCCAGCAACGCGCCGGCCAGCGGCGTGAACAGGTCCGGCGCCAGTTCCTGGATGCCGCCGCAGGCCCGGCAGACCAGATGGACGTGCGCCGGTTCGCTGGTCGCATGGTAGGCCGGCGCGCCGTGGGACAGGTGGGTGTGGGTGACCAGGCCGAGCTGCTCCAACAGCTCCAGCGTCCGGTAGACGGTGGTGATGTTCACCCCGGCGGCGCGACCCCGGGCCAGGGCATGGACCTGCTCGGGCGTGGCGTGGGTCAGCTCACGGACGGCGTCCAGCACCACCTGGCGCTGCGCGGTCAGCCGCAGGCCGCGGGTACGTAGGGCGTCAGCGAGATCGGACACTGTCCGATTATAGGGCGGCGCCCGATAAGCTCCTACGCGTGAACGATCAACCGGTCACGATGCGCGTGCTGGCGTTGCTCGGCCGGGGCGTCGTGCCCGCCGACACCCCGGTGCTGCGCGCCGACGACCTGGGCGTGCTGCGCGGAGACGGCGTCTTCGAGACGATGCATGTGCGAGACGGCCGGCCCTGGCTGCTCACCGAGCACCTGGGCCGGATGCGCGCCTCCGCCCGCCGGATCGACCTGCCCCTGCCCGACGCCGACGAGCTGACCGAGCTGACCAGCCAGGTGTGCGCGGCATGGCCGCCCCAGCGAGAGGGCGCCCTACGCCTGGTCTGCACGCGTGGCCCCGAGGCCGGCGGCACACTGACCGCCTACGCCCTGCTCACAGCCGTCGGGCCGGGTCAGCTACGGGCTCGCCGCGACGGCGTCGCCGTGGCCACCGCAAGCCTCGGCCTGGCCGCCGGCGCCCGACCCGACGCCCCCTGGCTGCTCGGCGGGGTCAAGAGCCTGTCGTACGCGACGAACATGGCGTCCCTGCGTTGGGCGGCCGACAAGGGCGTCGACGACGCGCTGTGGGTCTCCGCCGACGGCTGGGCGTTGGAGGCCCCGACCGCGTCCCTCGTCTGGCTCGACGGCGACGCGCTGTGCACCGTGCCGTCAGCCGACACCGGCATCCTGCCCGGCTGCACCGCGGCGGCGCTGCTGGCCGCGGCGCCCACGATCGGGCTCACCGGCGCCGAACGCATGATCCGACCGGCCGCGCTGGCCGACCTGGACGGCGCGTGGCTGGCCTCGTCGGTGCGTGGGCTCGCCGAGATCCGTTCCCTGGACGGGGCGCCGCTACGACCCTCGACGCGCACCCGGCAGCTGCTGGACCTGCTCGGCTTCGCGACCCCGCCGCCGGCCTGACGTCCGCGAAGCGCAGTGTCAGGCCGGACGGCGCTTACGGGGTCCGCCTACCAGGCGACCATCAGTTGACGCGGGCCGCGGACCAGGTTGTTCGACCGCCAGGGAATCTCGGCTTCGGGGACGGCCAGGCGCAGGTCGGGGAAGTCCCGCAGCAGCGCCCCCAGGCCGACCTCCAGCTCCATGATCGCCAACTGCGCGCCGAGGCAGTAGTGCGGGCCGAAGCCGAACGCCATGTGCGGGTTGGCGGTGCGCTCCAGGTTCAGGTCGTCCGGATCGGCGAAGACGGCCCCGTCGAGGTTGGCCGATCCGAGAACCGGGAGGACGGTTTCCCCGGCGCGGACCACCACCCCCGCGACCTCCACGTCCTCGGTCGCCACTCGTGGCATCGTCTCGGCGCCACCGATCGGCACGTACCGCAGCAACTCGTTCACCGCGGTCGGCAGGCGCTCAGGATGCGCCGCCAGCTCCGCCCAGCTACCGCGGACGAGCAGGGTGTGGACGTAGTTGGCGATGGCCTGGGCGGTGGTCTCGTGGCCGGCGACGAGGATGGTCACCCCGAGGGTGACCAGCTCATGTTCGGTCAGCGGGGCGTCGTCGCCGGAACCGGCCCGGATGATGTCCGAGAGCAGGTCGTCGCGGGGCTCCAGGCGCCGGCTGGCGACGTGCTCCCGGAGGAACGCGTCCAGCTGAGCCGAGGCCCGCGCGACCTCCTCCGGAGTTGTCGTGCCGCCGCTGAGCATCGTCTCCGAGTAGCCCCGGAACAGGTGCCACTGCGCGAACGGCACCCCGAGCAGCTCGCAGATCACCATGACCGGCAGCGGGGCCGAGAAGCGCTCGACGAGGTCGGCGGGCGGACCGGCGGCGCGCATCCCGCCGACCAGCTCCTCGACGATCTCCGTCGTGCGCGGGCGTAGTCGCTCAGCGCCCTTGCGGGAGAACACGCCCGCGACCAGGCGGCGGACGCGGGTGTGGTCCGGCGCGTCCATCGCCATGAGGTTGCCGGGCTGGGTCCGCCACTGGGTGGTGCGCGGGATGTCGGCATCGACCGTGGCGGCCCGGCTGAAGCGCGGATCACCGAGCACCGCCTTCACGTCCGCGTGCCGGCTCACCAGCCAGCCCTCCCCGCCGAACGGCAGGCGGGCCCGCTGGACCGGGCAGGTGGCGCGCAGCTGGTGGAACTCCGCCGGGATACCGGGCTTGCCATCGTCGGGAAATGGGTAGTCGAGCACCTCGTCCACGGCGTCAATTCCTGAGTAGACCATTCAGCCATTGTCCATGCGGAAGGTCGGTCTGGACAGGGACAGCGTGTAGAGACCAGGATGCGGTATGGACTCGCCTCGATCTCCTGCGCCCCGTGAGCCCCGAACCAGTCGCCGCGCGCTGCTCGCCGGGGCGGTGACCGCCGCGGCGACGCCGTTGGTCATTCCCGCTGGCGGAGCGGTTGCTGCCGCGCCTCCGACGGCCCGTCCCGGGCCCGGTCGTCCGCTCCGTCCCCGTCGCCCCCATCCGGACCTGGCGGCCCTGCTCCGCCGGGTGGACCACCGTCGGATCGAGGCGACCGTACGCCGCCTGGCCGCGTTCGGCACCCGGCACACCATGTCAAGCCAGGACGACCCCGCACGAGGCATCGGCGCGGCCCGGGACTGGATCCACGACCAGCTGCGCGGCATCGCCGCGGCCTCGGACGGGCGGATGACCGTCCAGCTCCAGACGTTCGTGGAACCCGCCGGTCCGCGGCTGCCGGTCGCCACCACGATCACCAACGTCATCGCCACCCTGCGCGGGACAGTTCACCCACAGCGGGTCTACGTGGTCTCCGGCCACTACGACTCCCGCGCCTCCGACGTGCTCGACGCGGTCAGCGACGCGCCGGGCGCCGACGACGACGCCTCCGGGGTGGCGGCGGTCCTGGAACTGGCACGCCTGTTCGCCAGCCACGAGTTCCCGGCCACCGTGGTCTTCGCCTCCGTCGCCGGAGAGGAGCAGGGCCTGTTCGGCTCGGCGCACCTGGCCAAACAGCTCAAGGTCGCGGGCGTCGACGTGCAGGGCATGTTCAGCAACGACATCATCGGCGCCAGCAACGCCTTCGACGGCACTCCCCCGGACCCGCGGACGGTGCGGCTGTTCGTCGAGGGAGTACCGACCGCGGAAACCCCGGCGCAGGCCAGCACGCGACAGTCCATCGGGGGCGAGAACGACGGCGCGTCCCGCCAGCTCGGCCGGTACGTGCGCGAGGTCGCCGGCCGGGAGGTCACCGGCATGGACGTCCGGGTCGTGTGGCGGCGCGACCGCTACCTGCGCGGCAGCGACCACATCTCGTTCCTACGCCAGGGCTGGCCCGCCGCCCGGTTCTCCGAGCCGCGGGAGAACTTCGCCCACCAACACCAGGACGTCCGGGTCGTTGACGGCGTGCAGCACGGCGATCTGCCGGAGTTCTGCGACTACCCGTACATCGCGCGGGTGGCCCGGGTCAACGGCGCCGCGTTGTGGTCGCTGGCACGGGCGCCGGGGACGCCGCGCGAGGTCGTTATCGACAATTCCGGCCTCACCAACACCACCACCCTGCGGTGGGCACGGGGCGCCGAGCCCGACCTCGCCGGCTACGAGGTGTTGTGGCGGGACAGCACCGCGTCGGAGTGGACGCACGTCATCGAGGTGGGCGACGTGACGTCCAGCACCATCGATCTGTCCAAGGACAATGTGCAGTTCGCGGTCCGGGCGGTGGGTCGCGACGGGCACCGCAGTCCAGCCGCCGCGCCCGGCTGATCAGCCGCCGACCCGGAGTAGACGGGCGGACAGGTGCGGCCCCAGCGGGTGCCCGACCGCGCCCATCTCGTGCGCGTACAACAGCGCTCCCTCGACGATGCCGAAGAGGCGGTGACCCGCCGTCACCTCCTTGGCGGTCGCGGTGCGCAACACCACGTCGGTGGTCAGCTCAAGCTTGAGTCCGTCCAGCCTCCCGACGTACAGCTCGAAGATGCCGGTCGGGGTGCTCAGCAGCGCCTCCACCTCGTCGCTGGTCTTGCCGTCGCGGATCACCGGGCGCAGCCAACCGGACTCGCGACCGGCCGGACGCACCGGACGGCTCTGCTCATCGAGCACCCAGGCCCGCGACTCGAACGACAGGAACGGCCGGCCGTCGTGGCTGATCCGGATCTCCTGGCCGTAGTCGAAGTCCTCGATCGTGGGGTAGCCGCCGCGGCCACGCCCCCGCCACAGACCCACGTACGGCAGCAGGCCGAGCAGCGACGGGTGCAGGTCGGGACCGCTGCGCAGATCGTAGGTGTCCTCGAACGGGTAGGGCTCGACCGGCGGGGCGTTGAGCCAGGGCGGCTGTAGAGGGTTGTCGCTCACGTCCGACACCCTAGCCAGCCCCGGGGCCTCATCCGCCGCCGGTCAACGGTCCCGGCGTGGCGGGCCGGCGGCGCCCCGGAGCAACCGGACGGCCAGGAGCACCAGACCTCCGGCGAGGGCCCCGAGCCCAGCGACGAGAACGCTGACGAACCCCAGCTCGGTGACCACGATTTCACCCCGTCCCGCGCCGGTGTCACGACGCTGTCGGCGATCCTATGCTGTCTGGCATGACCCGCCCACTCGTAGTGAAGTCAACCGCCGGCGACGACGCCCCGGAGCGGTGCGCCCAGGCGTTCACCGTCGCCGCGACCGCCGTGGCCGCCGGCGTCGACGTGTCCCTGTGGTTGACCGGGGAGGCGTCCTGGTTCGCGGTCCCTGGCCGGGCTGAGCAGTTCACGCTGCCGCACTCGGCGCCGTTGGCTGAGCTGCTCGCCGCGGTGCTGGCCGAGGGCTCGGTGACGGTGTGCACCCAGTGCGCGGCCCGGCGTGATCTCACCGTGGCCGATCTCCTGCCCGGGGTGCGGATCGCGGGGGCGGCAGTGTTCGTCGAGGAGTCGCTGGCCGAGGGCGCCCAGGCGATGATCTACTGACGGCCGCCGGTCTACTGACGGCGCAGCGAGCTGACCGCCACGCTCGTCCGGCCATCCCGGCGGTCGATGATGACCGATTCGTCGGCCAGCCGCAGCGCCACCAACCCGTCGCGCCGGACCACCTCACGCGCGCCGGGCAGGACGGCGAGAGCGTCCACGATCGGCGCTCGTGGCACGTCCCACCGCTGGGTCGAGGCGGTGGCGCCGTCGCCGCTGACGTGGCCCCGCTCAGCCGGCCGGCCCAGGAGCGCGGCGGCTGAGCCGAGCACGCCGGCCGCCGGCGGCGGGCCGGTGTCGGCGTCGAGCCGTAGGTCGGGCGAGGCCGGGCGGCAGCCGGTGTGGATGGTGAACCGCAGCACGCCCGGCTCAAGGGTCTGCCCGGACACCGCGACAAACTCGCCGGCGTCGGCGGAGATCCGTTCGGCGACGCCGCCGCGCCCGCGCACCCGCGCCCCGAACGACGGCGGTAGCGAACCGGCCACCTGTCGTAGCAGGTCAGGGCCGCGTTCTGCGGCGGTGTAGAGGGTGACGACACGGCTGAGCCGGGCGCCGTCGACGAAGGTGGTGAGCCGGCAGCCGGCGACGAGACGCGCCGGGGCGACGGCGAAGACGGCATCGGCCCAGGCGGCGGTGACGACGAGCGTCGCCGCGCGGTCCACGATCGGCGCCGCCTGGGCGACGCTGCGCTGTTCCCGGGCCGTCGGCGGGCTGTTGCGCGCGGACAGGTAGCCCAGCCCCAGCAGGACCACCGCCCACGCGGCGGCCACGGCTGAGAGCAGCAGCCGGCCGCGGCGGGTCATCGCAATGCCACCTCGGTCGCCTCGGCTGTGACCAGCAGCCCGTCGGGCGTCGCCTCGGCGGATCGGACGGTGAGATCGAACGGGGTGGCCGGCATCGGCACGTCGATAGCCATCTGCCGGGCGTAGCTGGACAGCGCCTGGCGCAGCGCCGGGGTGGCCTGCTGGCCCTTCACGGTCAGCTCGTCGAACCGGATCCGGATCGTCCCGGCGCCGGGCTCAAGCCGACCCGTGCCGACGACGGTGACCTTCCGCCCGAAGATATCGACGGGCAGCTCGGCGAGGAGCCTGCCGTCCTTCTCGGCCAGTTGCAGGTCGGGCAGGTTGGCCAGGTCGCCGACGGCGGCGTAGCCGACGAGGGCTTTGCCGGTGACGGTCCCGGCGACGACCGTCCCCTGCCCGGAACGCAACGCCGCCAGCGGGGCCCGCACGTCGTTGGCGACGAGGTCCAGCCGCGGGACGGCCACCGGGGCACGGCCCGCAGCGCCACCGTCAGTGGTGACGTCCCGCAGCCCGATCCGGACACTCGGGTAGCGGCCGGCGACGACCTGGGTGAGGAACGGGAAACCGTCGATGCTCACCTGGGGCGGGGCGCTTTCCACCCCGCGGCTGGTGAGGTTGGCGCCCACCTGCGCCGCGATGCGGTCCTGGGCGGCGCCGACGGCGAACCGGTCGACGAGCGCCCCGATGGCCAGCAGCGGTCCGAGCACGAGGACGAGAGTGATGACGAGCCGGCGCGGCCACCGGCGTCGGCGCGGCCGGACGGCGGACGACCGCGCGGGGTCCCAGGGGCTCATCGGCTCAGACATTGGGCAGCACCATGATCGCGTTGGCGAGGTAGGCCACCGGCGCGGCCAGCGCGAAGGCGCCGATGGGGCCCTGCATGTGCCGGGCGATCCACATGGTGGGGGCGTCCCCGGCCATCCGACGACCGGCCTCGGCGTAGTTCGCGGCCAGGTCGGCCAGGACGGCCGAGCACGCGCACAGCAGGCCGAGGATGGCGCCGCGGGCGGGGGTGAACGGTTCGACGACGAACGCGCCGCCGACTGCGCCGACCAGCGTGCCGACCATGGCGCCGACGATGACGCCGACGACGCCGCGGGGCACCTGCGGGGCCATCCGCGGGCTGGAGACGACGGTGTCCAGGAGCCGGGCGGCGACCAGGGCGGCGCCGACCGAGGCGAGGCAGATCATGAGACTCTGCGCGCCGGCCGGGACCCGGGTCAGGACGATCATCGTGGCGAAGGCCACCACGCCGATCACGATCATGAGCGTGGCGGCGAGCGACTCGGTGACCCGCTGCCGGTCGGTGCGACGCATCAGCTGCGCCAGCACCGCCAGTCCGAAACCGCCGGCGGCGACCAGCGACACCGCCGTCAGCGACGCTTCCCGCGACAGCACCGCGGCGAGATCGGCGCCGGCCGCGACCAGCATCGAGACCCCGAACACGGCAGGCAGGGCAGGTGGACGCATCGCCATCGCGGAGGCGAGCACGAACAGGAACTGCACGCCGAGGATGACGATGGCGAAGGAGATCCGACCCATGCCCAGGCCGGCTGTGTAGACGCCGAGGATCAGCCCGCCGGTGAGCAGGACCGCGAACGCCGCGACGGCCAGCGACAACCGCCGGTCGACCGGAACGTCCGGCTGGGTTTTGGCCCGTCGGGCGGCCGCGATCCGGCTGGTCTCGTCGGCGAGTTTGACGTCCTCGACCGTCTCGGCGTGCCGGGCCGGGAGGCGCTCAGCGAGGTCCGCGGGGTCGTCCTCCAGCCAGGGGTCGCGGGTCGGGCCCGTCGCCGGGTCGGGCCGGGCCGGATCACCGGACCTGCCGCCGGTGACGGGCGACGTGCCCGTGTCGGTGGGCTCGCCGGACCGGGAAGGATCGCCTGCTCTGGAGGGGAACACGTTTCGATGGTGCCAGACGCCGCCGACCGCGGGCCCACCGGCGCGGCGGCTATCCTCGTTCCCTGGCCTGCTGGCGACGCCCCTGACCTGGGACGGAGGTGTGTTGTGCGGCTGCTGGTGGTGACGACAGCGTCGTCGGCCACCGCCGTGCTGCCGGCGTTGGAGTTGCTCGGGCACGCGGTGCGCCTCGCGCCTGTCGATATCCGAGCGCTCGTGGACGACCCGGGTCACGACGTCCTGCTCGTCGACGCGCGGCTCGACCTGGCGGACGCGCGCGCGACGTGCCGCCTGCTCCGCAACACCGGGTTGGGGGCGCCGCTGATCGCCGTGGTGGCCGAGGCCGGTCTCATCGCCGTCAACGCCGAGTGGGGCCTGGACGATCTGCTGGTGACCGGCGCCGGCCCGGCCGAGGTGGAGGCCCGGCTGCGGCTGGCGATGGAGCGGTCGCCCGCCGCTCAGGAGGTCACCGGCGCGGTGCGGGCCGGCGACCTCACCATCGACCCGGATACGTACGCCGCCCGGCTGCGCGGCCAGCCGCTGGACCTCACGTACAAGGAGTTCGAGCTGCTGCGGTTCCTGGCCCAGCACCCGGGCCGGGTGTTCAGCCGGGACCAGCTCCTGCGGGAGGTGTGGGGCTACGACTACTACGGCGGCACCCGCACCGTCGACGTGCACGTCCGGCGCCTGCGGGCCAAACTCGGCCCGGAACACGAGTCGATGATCGGCACAGTGCGGCAGGTCGGGTACAAGTTCGTCGCCCCGCCGGTCCGGCACGCGCCGGACAACGAGCCCGCCCTCAGACGCTGATAGGGCGGTGCGGTTACCGTGACCCGGTGACCTTCACCGTCGTGCTCGCCGAACACCTTGATCCCGATCAGGTGGACGTAGTCCTGGACCTGGCCCGTCGTGCGAGCGACGTGGACGAGTCGTATCCGCTGAGCGAGCACGTGGTGCTGCACCTGCGGCACGGCGGGGAGTCCCCGGCGGCCCACCTGCTGGCCCGGGACGCCGACGGCGGGGCCCTGGTCGGCTACGCGCATCTGGACGTCACCGATCAGGTGGCCGGGGCCTCCGCCGAGTTGGTGGTGGACCCGCGGTGGCGGCGCCGCGGCATCGGCCGGGAGCTGGTGGAGGCGGCGCTGGTGGCCGCCGGGGAGTCGGATCCTCGTGGCCGGCTCCGGCTGTGGGCCCACGGCGACCATCCGGACGCCGCAGCGCTGGCCGGCGGGCTGGGCTTCGCGAGGATGCGGCTGCTGTGGCAGCTGCGGCGCTCGCTGTTCGCCCCGGTGGACGCCCCGGTCTTCGCCGAGGGCGTCCGGGTGCGGGCGTTCCGGCCCGGCGAGGACGACGCGGCGTGGCTGGCGCTGAACGCGGCGGCGTTCGCCGACCACCCGGAGCAGGGCGGTTGGACGGCGGCGGAGCTGCGGGCCCGGATGGCCGAGTCGTGGTTCGACCCGGCGGGTTTCCTGCTCGCCGAACGCGTGGCCGACGGCGCGCTGTTGGGCTTCCACTGGACGAAGGTGCACGGTGACCGGCCGGTCCGACCGAGCGACGGGGCCGCCCACGCCCACGAGCCGATCGGCGAGGTGTACGTGCTCGGCGTCTCGCCGACGGCCCACGGGCAGGGGTTGGGACGGGCCTTGACACTGGCTGGCCTGCGCCACCTGCGGGAGCGGGGCCTCGATCAGGCGATGTTGTACGTGGACGAGTCGAACGCCGCGGCGATGGCGCTGTACCTGGGGTTGGGCTTCGCCCGCTGGTCGATCGACGTCTCGTACGCCCGGGCGACCACCGGCTGAGGCAGGTCGAAACCTCAATACGCCCTGACGGGGGCGGCCGAAACACCGGCCGCCCCCGTCACCTTTTGACGTGCTGCTCCGTTCTCACCCGTGGGGGGCGTAACCATCGCCGCACGGATCGTCCACTTTGGCGGGTAGGCGTCCGGCTTTGCCTGAAATACCTCTTGACACGTATGTCGGGAATCGGTTCACGTAACGGACATCTTGCTCTCAGTGTTCAGCTATACAGAAGGTTTCGCCTGTTCACTCGCCGTTCAACTGTGGCGGGCACGAAGGTCACCTCCGCCCCCTAGCTTCGCTTTCGATGGGCCAGCCACGGCTGGACCCCCGACAGAGAGGCTTTCTGAGGTGAACCGCAACGTGCTTTCCCGGCGGGTAGTCGCTGGCATGACGCTCGCGTCGCTCGCGCTGGCCGGCTGCTCGAACAACGCGGAGTCCGCCGACGAGGGCGGCGGCGACAAGCTGTCCGGCGCCGTCTCAGTGGACGGCTCCAGCACGGTCGCCCCGCTGAGCACCGCCGCTGCCTCGATCTTCAAGGAGGAGCAGCCCGGTGTGAACGTCTCCGTCGGCACGTCCGGCACCGGCGGCGGGTTCGAGAAGTTCTGCAAGGGCGAGACCGACATCTCCGACGCCTCCCGTCCGATCAAGGACACCGAGAAGGCGGCCTGCGAGGCGGCCGGCGTCAAATTCGTCGAGCTGGCGGTAGCCAACGACGCCCTCACCGTCGTGGTGAACAAGGCCAACACCTGGGCTACCTGCCTGACCGTCCCCCAGCTCAAGACCATCTGGGGCCCCAAGTCCAAGGTCACCAACTGGAACCAGGTCGACCCCAAGTTCCCGAACCAGCCGATGAAGCTGTTCGGTCCGGGCACCGACTCCGGCACGTTCGACTACTTCACCGACGAGATCAACGGCGAGGAGGGCGCCAGCCGCACCGACTACACGGCCTCGGAGCAGGACAACGTCCTCGTCCAGGGCGTCAGCGGCGAGAAGGGCGGCATCGGCTACTTCGGATTCTCGTACTTCGAGGAGAACGCCGACAAGCTCACCGCCATCCAGGTCGACGGCGGCGCCGGCTGCGTCGCGCCGACGCTGGAGACGGCCCAGACCAACACCTACAAGCCGCTGTCGCGCCCGCTGTTCATCTACGTCAGCGACAAGGGCGCGGCCAAGCCGCAGGTCAAGGCGTTCATCGACTTCTACATCGAGCGCATTGACGAGATCGTCAAGGAGGTCAAGTTCGTGCCCCTGACCGAGGCGCAGAAGACCAAACTGAAGACCGACTTCGCGGGCCTGAAGGGCTGACGTGTCCACAGTTGACACCGCACGCGGCGCCGCTGGGGCGGGACCGTCCCTGCGGCGCCGCAGCCGCCCACTCGAAATCATCATCACGGCACTGCTCGTCGTCGCGGCGACCGTCTCGGTCCTGACGACCATCGGGATCGTCATGTCGTTGGTGGGCCCGACGCTCGGCTTCTTCCAGGAAGTGAGCTTCGTCGAGTTCATCACCGGCGGCAAGTGGACGCCGACGTTCAGCGACAAGCACTACGGCGTCCTGCCGCTGGTCGTCTCCACCCTGCTGAGCACGGCCGTGGCGATCACCATCGCGGTGCCGTTGGGCCTCGGCTCGGCGATCTACCTGGCCGAGTACGCCTCGGACAGCGCGCGCCGGACGCTCAAGCCGATCATGGAGATCCTGGCCGGCATTCCGACGGTCGTGCTGGGCTTCTTCGCCCTCAACGCGCTCAACCCGATCCTGCGGGACATCTGGCCCGGCGGCGAGCCGCCGGAGTTCCAGAACCTGCTGGTGGCCGGCGTCGTCATGGGCATCATGATCGTCCCGACCATCGCCAGCCTGTCCGAGGACGCGATGAGCGCCGTGCCGCGCAGTCTGCGCGAGGGCGCGTACGCGCTCGCCTCGTCCAAGCGCCAGGTCGCCATGAAGGTCGTCGTGCCGGCCGCCATCTCCGGCATCGTCGCCTCCTTCGTCCTCGGGCTGTCCCGGGCGTTGGGCGAGACGATGATCGTGACGATCGCCGGCGGTCTGCGCTCGGACCGGGTCACCTTCGACCTCAGCGAGGGCGCGGCGACGATGACCGCGTTCATCGCCAACATCGGCCAGGGCGACCTGCCGGTCGGCACGTTGGACTACGACAGCATCTTCGCCGTCGGCGCGCTGCTGTTCGTCTTCACCTTCGTCCTCAACGCCGTGTCGATCCGCATGGTGCGTAAGTTCCGAGAGGTGTACGAGTGAGCGTGACCGCCGCCCCCGTCCAGCGGGCCACCCCGCTGGGCGAGGTGCTGACCCAGAAGAAGTCCCGTCCGGCCGACACGGTGTTCCGCGTCGCTCTGGTGGCCTGCCTGGGAATCGTCGGACTTTTCCTGGCCTGGCTCATCGGCTACGCCATCTACAAGGGCTGGAGCCGGCTCGACTCCCGATTGTGGACGAACATGCCCACCGGCCGGATCAGCCGGATCGACCAGGCCGGCGTTCAGTCCGCCATCACCGGAACGCTCTGGATCATCTCGGTCACCGCGGCCCTCTGCCTGCCGACCGGCATCGCGGCCGCGATCTACCTGGAGGAGTACGCCAACCGGGAACGCTGGTACAACCGGCTGCTGGAACTCAACATCCAGAACCTGGCCGGCGTGCCGTCGATCATCTTCGGCATTCTCGGACTGGGCATCATCGTCCGCGGCTTCGGCTGGGGCTTCTCGATCAAGAGCGCCGCGTTGATCCTGGCCCTGCTGGTCCTGCCGATTGTGATCATCTCCAGCCGCGAGGCGATCCGGGCGGTCCCGCAGTCGATCCGGCAGGCCTCGTACGCGCTCGGGGCCACCAAGTGGCAGACGATCTCGCGGCAGGTGCTGCCGGCGGCGATCCCCGGAATGGCTACCGGATCAATCCTGGCGCTGTCCCGGGCCATCGGCGAGGCCGCCCCGCTGATCATGCTCGGCGCGTTCAGCTTCGTGACGTTCAACCCGACCGGTCTGGACAGCGCCTACACCGCCCTGCCGATCCACATCTACTCGTTGCTGGTGCAGCCCCAGGCGGCCTTCCAGGAGCTGGCCGCCGGCGCCATCGTGCTGCTGCTGGTCATCGTCCTGGTGATGAACTCGGCGGCCGTCTTCCTGCGCAACAAGTTCCAGAAGCGGTGGTGACCCCGGCCATGACCGAACCCATCAAGCCCCGTCGTGCCGAAGAGGTGACCTCGATGATTCCCGCCACCGCCACCACCCCGAACCGACCCGCCACCCACGTGCCCACCCCGCTGTCCGCCCCGGGCGGACACCGGTCCGCCGAGGCGGCGCCGGTGATGGAGCTGCGCGACGTCAGCGTCTTCTACGGCGACTACGAGGCGGTCCGCGGGACGTCGATGCAGATCCGGCAGAACCAGATCACCGCCATGATCGGCCCGTCGGGCTGTGGCAAGTCGACGGTGCTGCGGTCGCTCAACCGCATGAACGACCTGGTAGCGGGCGCCCGGGTGAAGGGTTCGGTCACCTACCACGGCCAGGACCTGTACGCCAAGGACGTCGACCCGATCGAGGTCCGTCGCCGGATCGGCATGGTGTTCCAGAAGCCGAACCCGTTCCCCAAGTCGATCTATGACAATATCGCCTACGGCCCGCGGGTCACCGGCATGCAGGTCGACAGCATGGACGACCTGGTGGAGCAGGCCCTCCGCGGCGCCGCGCTGTGGGACGAGGTCAAGGACAAGCTCCGGACCTCCGGCCTGGCCCTGTCCGGCGGTCAGCAGCAGCGGCTGTGCATCGCCCGCACCATCGCCGTCCAGCCGGACGTCATCCTCATGGACGAGCCGTGTTCGGCGCTGGACCCGATCGCCACCAGCAAGATCGAAGACCTCATGCACGAGATGGCGGACCAGTACACGATCGTCATCGTCACACACAACATGCAGCAGGCGGCGCGGGTGAGCCACTACACCGCGTTCTTCACCGCCGAACTGGACGAGGCCGAGGTGCGGCACGGCCGGCTCGTCGAGTTCAACGAGACCGGCAAGATCTTCACCAACCCGGCCGACAAGCGCACCGAGGACTACATCACGGGCCGCTTCGGCTGACGCGACGGGCGGCGCGACCCCTCCGTCGGCGCCGCCTCTCGATGATCGTGGCCTGAGCCGGCGAAGCAGGAATCCGCCGGCTCAGGCCACGATCGCTTGGAAGATGGGTATCGATACTCATGGCCAGCGGGGCGTGGCCGCGGCAGGATCATCGGTGACCGGCGGGAAGCGCCGGAACCCCTCCAGGTTGGGATCAGCCATGAACGCCGTACGCCGGATCAGCGCCTTCCTTCTCGGCTCCCTCGTCGCCAAGATCTACGTCGGACTGGTCCTGCTCGCCGCCGCGTTCCCGGCCCTCATCTGGACTTTCCGCAGCGACACCGCCACCGGCTGGGAGCACTTCTGGCTCGTCGTGGTGACCGCGCCGGGCAGCGTCGCGGTGATGAGCCTGTCGGGCTCCGCCGCCGCCGTCTTCGTCGGCGGCGCCGTCGGCGCGCTGCTCAACCTGACGATCATCGGCGCCTGCGCGGCCGCGATCCGGACCCGCCGCGCACGCCGTGGCGCGTCGCCCGCCGTCGCTGGTTGACAGGCATCCCGGTGGCGCAGGCGGTGAAGTGACGGGGTTGTCGCTGTGGGAGCGCCCGCACGGCGACGACCCCGCCCGTCCCCACGACCACCATACTGAAAACCGATTTCATATGCGATAGCCTCATGGGAATTCATCGATTTCTGTTCCCGGAGGACCCCATGCAGCGCACCCCGCGCTGGGCGTCGCTGGCTGTGGCGCTGACCCTCGTCGGCGCCGCAGGCTGCGAGGTCCGCGACGGCGACGACGACCGGATCGCCGTCGCCGTCACCACCGAGATCATCGCCGACCTGGCCAGACAGGTCGGCGGCGAACGCGTCCGGGTCGCGTCGGTCGTGCCACCCGGCGGCGACCCACACTCCTACGAGCCGAGCCCGGCCGACGCGGCCGTCGTCGCCCGAGCCGACGTGGCGTTCACCAACCACCTTGGCTCTGGCGGTCGGGTTGACGCTCAGCGGCCTACCGCTGTCCATCAGTCCCGCCGCCGCGGCCGCCGCGCCGGCCACCACGGTGATCACCAACTCGCATGTGGAAGCCCTCGACGGACGGCGTCGGGTCCGGGAAGCCCGGCTGGCGGCCACCGGCCCTCGCGAGCACCTGCGCCGGCTTGACCGCCATCATCGCGACCGGGCTGCTACTGGTCGCCGCCGGCTTCGCCGCTCGTCGGATCGGCCGACGCCTGGCCTGAGGCGTCGGTCGCCTGGGCGTGCCGGCGGGTCAGTTCCGTCCGCTGGCACGCTTGATCAACGCGACCGGACGTGGCTCAGAAGACCGCGAACGCGGCGCCGTCCGAGCCACGCTCCACGACGGGCTCGATCGGCCGGGAGACGTCCCGCCGCCCCGACGCGGACCACGCCGCCGTCAGATCTGGGCAGGCTGCCAGCTCGGTCAAGGTCGTCAGCGTCGGCGGCAACATCGGCATCTCGCCGCGCTCATGCCGGGCGACGGCCTGGTCAGGGGCGATCCAGACAGTCTCGTCCGCCTCGCCGGAGACGTCCCGGGGTCGTTGGCCCTCCGGCAGCAGCGCCACGAAGAAATAGGTGTCGAAACGGCGCGGCTCGAACTTGGGCGTGACCCAGCGTGCCCACGGCCGCAACAGGTCCGACCGTAGAACCAGACCGGCATCGGTGAGCACGCCGGTCAGACTGCGCTCGCGGGCCAGCAGACCCTGCCGGGCTGCCTCCCAGCCCGGCGTGTCCACGTCCGCCAGGACCGTGTCAGGTGTGGGTCCGGCCAGCAGCACGCCGGCCTCCTCGAAGACCTCCCGAACCGCGGCGGCCACCACCGCCCCAGCCTGCGGCGCCGGCAGCGCCAACCGCCCGGCCCACTCGGCCCGCGGGGGGCCGGCCCAACCCACGGCGGCGTCCGCGTCCGCCGGGTCGACGCTGCCGCCCGGGAACGCGTACATGCCACCGAACGCCGCCATCGTCGCCGCCCGACGCAGCGCGTACACCTCGAAGCCGGCATCAGCCGCGCGCAGCAGCAACACGGTCGCCGCGACCCGCGGCGCCGCTGGCAATGCCCCTGACGCGACGTACGCGTCGTACTTTTCGGCCAGCGAGTGGGGCATCGGCCAGCGGTTGCGCTCGGTCACCGCGCCACTGTAGTGCAGTCCGGCTGGCGGAGGCGCCGCTCGTCGGGGCCCGACAGCCCTTCCTACGATCGGGGCTTTCCCTACTGGCCCTCCGGCATGTGCACGATCGGGTCGACGTCGTGGTGAGCCGCGGGCGCCTCATGCCGGGCCGACGGCTCCGGCGGTCCGCTGCGGGCGTGCGTGCGGCGGGCGACCGACTCGTCAACCGACGCCTGTGACTTGTCCCGGACCTTCGCGCTGTCCTTGATGTGCTGGAACTGGTCGTTCCGCTTCGCCGTCCACGGTCGCTGATGTGGCTGTTGGTGCGGCATACCGGTCACCCCCGGTTCGCTCGGTCCGGGCCATGAGTACCCGGTGAAGGTGAGTACCCGGCCGAACGTCCGGTCATGCCCACGGCATAGTCATCATCTGGTGGCGTCACTCTCGGCGGAGGTCCTCAGCCCGGATCCGCCGGCCTCCGGGCCGCCGGCCGACGACCACGACCTCTCCGCAGGAGCTTGTCAGCCGAACAGCGGCACGACCGCCAGGTGCACGACGCAGGCGATGGCCGCCGCCCCCGGGATCGTCAGGACCCAGGCGGTGACGATGTTCCCGGCCACGCCCCAACGGACGGCCGAGAACTTCTTCGTCGCGCCGACGCCCATGATCGCCGAGGTGATGGTGTGGGTGGTGGAGATAGGCATCGAGAAGGCCGCCGCGGTGTACAGGACCGCCGAGGCGACCGACTCCGCCGCGAAGCCCGCCGGCGGGTCGAGGTGGATCACTCGACGGCCCAGGGTGCGGATGATCCGCCACCCGCCGGCATAGGTGCCCAGGGCGAGCACAGCGGCAGAGGAGAAGAAGACCCAGAGCGGGATGTCGGTGTTGTTGTCCTGGTAGCCGCCGGTGTAGAGGGCCAACACGATGATGCCCATCGTCTTGGCCGCGTCCTGCATGCCGTGACCGAAGGCCATCGCGACAGCCGAGGCCGACTGGGCGAGCCGGAACCCGCGGTTGAGCTTCGCCGGGTTGCCCCGACGGAAGATCCACATCACGGCGAGCATGACGCAGGCGCCGAGCACCAGGCCGACCAGCGGCGAGGCCACCATCGGCACCACGACCTTCGCGACGATGACGTCCCACTGGACGATTCCCGAGGCGAACAGCGTCGCGCCGATGAGCCCACCGATGAGGGCGTGCGACGAGGAGGACGGCAGCCCGAAGTACCAGGTGATGAGGTTCCAGGCGATGGCGCCGATGACGCCGGCGAAGACGATGCCCAGGCTCTCCATGCCGGTGGGGAGATCCACGATCCCGGACCCGACCGTCTTGGCGACGTTACCCCCGAGAAACGCGCCAGCGAGGTTGCCGATCGCGGCCACCCCGAGGGCGACCTTGGGCGTCAACGCCCGGGTGGAGACTGAGGTGGCGATGGCGTTGGCGGCGTCGTGGAAGCCGTTGGTGTAGTCGAACACCAGCGCCGCCACGATCACCGCCACGACGGCGATGAACTCGGGACTCATGCGGTCAGGACTCCTTGACCGCGATGGTCTCGACGGTGTTCGCGACGTGCTCGAAGGCGTCGCAGGCCGCTTCCAGCTCGTCGGCGACCTCCTTCATCTTGAGCACGGTGAGGGCGTCGTACTCGCCGGAGAAGAGCCGGACCAGCAGCATCCGGTAGGCGCGGTCGCCTTCGTTCTCCAGGCGGTTGATCTCGACCCAGTAGTCGGCCATGTCCTTCATCGCTTTGAGTCGCGGCATCGCGGCGGCGGTGACCTTGGACTGTTGGTCGAGGACGTTGACCAGCTCATGCAGCTCGCGCGGCAGCGCGGGCAGCTCGGTGAGGCCGTACAGGTAGATGAGGCTGCCGGCGCCTTCGAGGTGGTCCATGACGTCGTCGAGCAGCGAACCGAGCCGGTAGATGTCCTCCCGGTCGAACGGCGTGATGAACGTCGAGTTGATCTTGTTGTAGAGCTCGTGGGTCAAGTCGTCGCTGTCGTGCTCGACCTCGACCAGCCGCTCACTGACCGACTGGACGTCCACCCCGGGCAGCGCGAGCTCGGTCAGCAGCTCCGTGCCCCGGACGAGGTTCTGCGCCGCCTTCGTGAACAGCTCGTAGAACGCGCCCTCGGAAGGGCGGAAGGAAAACTTCACAGCGGAGCACCTCATAGCCGCATCGGTGAGATCCCCGGGGCTCCGGCGATCGAATGTCGAGTGAACTCGCTGCGAATGCTAGGTAACGCCGCCGCCGACAAGAAATCCAATCCCCCTCCCCCAAGGTTGGTTCATCATCTGTTCACTATTCATTCACCAGTCGCCCGTCAGCGCAGCCGTACGCAGTCACGAGATGACCAAAAGTGATCGGCGTAGCCGCAGTCACGCACCCGGGCTGACCTGCGCAAACGGCTCAGACCATCTGGTCGAGCAGCGGTCGGTACGCGCTGTGGAACGGTTCGACGCCGGCGCCCACCGTCCCGTACAGCCAGCCCGCCGCCTGCCGGGCCCGCCGGACCACCTCCGGCGGATACGACCAGTCCTCCTGGCGCATGGCGAACTCCTCCTGGTCCAGCAGTTGAACCAGCCCGCTGCCGCGGCGCCGCACCACATCAAGATCAAGATCAACCAGCTCGACGGCGCCCGGATCCGGCCACCTCGCCGGGGTTGTCACGTCGCAGTACACCTCGGCCGTCCGCGGCTCCGGGCTGAACATCGCCGTCCACCACGCGTGCCGCGGCACCAGCACCACGTACGGATGCTGCTGGCGCAGCGCCCTGCCGTGGTAGATCGAATCGGTGCCGGCCCGCACGCCCAGCCACACGCCGTGCTCATTCTCGGCCAACCGCCAGGCCGGATAGTCGCGGTGCGCGCTGCCATCGAACTTCGTGTAGATCACCCGGACCAGGTCGCCGCCCATGGCCAACCCTAACCGGGACCGGGCGTCACGGACCGCTCCAACCGGCCGCCGCGCCGCGGTCGGCGCTGTCCGACCGACCCGCTACCGTCATCGGGTGACCGACCTCCTGCGCCCCGCCGCCCCCGCACCGCGTCGCAGAGCCCGGCCCACCGCCACCACCCAGGATGTTCTCGCCGCGGCCGTGGGCGCGGTCCCCGGAGGCGCCGATCGCCCCGGCCAGCGGGCGATGGCCCTGGCGATCGCCGAGGCCGTCGCGACCGGCGAACACCTGCTCGCCCAGGCCGGCACCGGCACCGGCAAGTCGCTGGCCTACCTGGCGCCGGCGCTGCTGCAGGACGGGCCGGTGGTCGTCTCCACCGCCACCCTGGCCCTGCAGTCCCAGCTCGTCGACCATGACCTGCCCCGGCTGGCCGACGCGGTCAGACCGCTGCTCGGCCGCCGGCCCACCTTCGCCGTCCTGAAAGGTCGCCACCACTACCTGTGCCTGGCCCGGCTGGAAGCCTCCTCCGAGGACGAGCCCGGCGGCACTCTCTTCGACGCCCCCGGGCCCGCCGGCGGCACGAAGTGGCTCGGCGAGGCCGGGCGCCTCGGGCGCCAGGTGCAGCGGTTGCGGGAGTGGGCGACGGAGACCGCCGTCGGCGACCGCGACGAGCTGGACCCCGGCGTCGACGACCAGGCGTGGCGACTGGTCTCCATGCCCTCGCGCGAGTGCGTCGGCGCCAGCCGCTGCGCCTTCGGCGACGAGTGTTTCGCCGAGGCATCCCGCGCCCGGGCCCGGGAAGCCGACATCGTCGTCACCAACCACAGCCTGCTCGCCGCCGACATGATGGCCGGCGGGAACATCATCCCGCCGCACCAGCTCCTCATCATCGACGAGGCGCACGAGCTGGCCGAGCGGGTCTCCTCCGCCGCACAGGCCGAGCTGACCCCCGATCTGGTCGAAAGGGCCGCGCGCCGGATCCGGCCACACGCCCCCGGCGGCGCCTACGAGGCCCTCGCCGAGGCCGGCGGGGCGCTCGCGGCCAGCCTCGGGCAGACCCCGGCCGGACGACTCGTCGAGGGCCTGCCGCCGGCGTTACGTGAGGCGTGCACCCTGCTCGACTCCGCCACCCGGGGCGCTCTGGAGGACCTCGGCGACATCAAGGCCGACGACGGCGACGCGGTCGCCAAAAAGAGCGCCAAGGCCGGCCTCGACGAGTTGTCGGACACCGCGCAGCGGCTGCTCGCCGGCGACGAACACGACGTCGCCTGGGTTGAGCGCCCGGAGTTCACCGGCTCGACCCGCCAGGCCCTGGTCGTCGCGCCGCTGTCGGTCGCCGGCACCCTGGGCAGCCGCCTGTACATCGAGCGGACCGTCGTGGCGACCTCCGCGACGTTGACCCTGGGCGGACGGTTCGACACTGTCGCCCGTTCACTGGGCCTGCCGGTCGACGCCGACCGTGCCGGCGCCCCGTCCGACGGCGACGGACCGGGCTGGCGCAGCCTCGACGTCGGTTCGCCGTTCGACTACCCGAAACAGGGCATCCTGTACGTCGCCGCGCACCTGCCCCGGCCCACCGCCTCCGGGCTGGCCGATCCCGCCGGCGAGGAGTTGCTACGCCTCGTCGGGGCGCTCGGTGGGCGCACGCTCGGGCTGTTCTCGTCCCGTAAGGCCGCCCAACAGGCCGCCGAGCTGGTCCGGGCCCGCACCGAACTACCGGTGCTGCTCCAGGGGGAGGAGGCCCTGCCGCTGCTGGTCCGCCGCTTCCGTGCCGAGCCGGCGACCTGCCTGTTCGGAGTCATGTCGCTGTGGCAGGGCGTCGACGTCCCCGGGGACTCCTGCCAGCTGGTGGTCATCGACCGACTGCCGTTCCCCCGGCCGGACGAGCCGTTGGCGGCCGCCCGGTCAGCCGCGGTGGACGCCGCCGGCGGCTCCGGGTTCGCCTCGGTGAGCGTGCCGATCGCCGCGATCCGGCTGGCCCAGGGCGTTGGGCGCCTCATCCGCTCCGGCAGCGACAAGGGGGTCGTGGCGGTGCTCGACTCGCGTCTGGAGACCGCCCGCGGCTACGGCGCGTTCCTGCGCCAGTCGCTGCCGCCGTTCTGGTACACCACCGACGCCGCGGTGGCACACGGCGCGCTGCGTCGCCTCGCTACCGGCTGACCGCGACGCGACCAGACCCGCCGTACGCGGGCGTGGCGGGCGGCCCGCGACGTCGTGGCGTCAGCCCGGTGCGGCCTTGACGACGACGGCGTCCGGCTCGGGAACCGGGTAGGGCTGGGCGAGCTGCCGGATTCCGGTGTTGAGCACCGCCACCAACGGCACCGCCACCAGCGCGCCGACGATCCCGGCCAGCACCACGCCCGCGGTGATCGCCACGATGACGCCGAGCGGGTGGATCGCCACCGCCTTACCCATGATCAACGGCTGGAGGACGTGCCCCTCCAACTGCTGGACGACGACCACCGCGGCGAGCACCAGCAACGCCTTGACCGGCCCACCGGTGTCCGCCACCAGCGCCACCAGGACCGCGACCGTGCCCGACAACGCGGCGCCAATGATCGGCACGAACGCGCCGAGGAACACCAACGCCGCCAACGGCAGCGCCAACGGAATCTTGAGGACGTACAACGCCAACCCGATCCCGATCGCGTCGATGATCGCCACCAGCACCGTCGCCCGCACGTACGCCCCCAGGCTGGCCCACGCCGCCGTGCCCGCCAGGTGCAGTCGGGGCCGGGACGCCGACGGGAACAGCCGCACGGTGAACCGCCAGATCCGATCCCCGTCGCGGAGGAAGAAGAAGATCGCGAACAGGACGAGCACCGCGCCGGCCAGCAGCTCGAACAGGGTGGCCGCGGTGGAGACCGCGCCGCTGGTAAGCCGTCCGGTGTTGGTGTCGAGCCAGTCCTGGCCCACCTGGACCGCCTGGTCGAGCTGCGCGTCGGACAGGTGCAGCGGACCCTGCTTGAGCCATTGCTGGATCTCGACGATGCCGGCGCTGGCGTTGCGGCTGAGCTCAGGAACGCCCTCGATGAACCGGCTCACCACCGCCGTCATCGTGGCGATGACGGCGCCCAATCCACCGATGAGCGCGATCGCGGACGCCAACGACCGGGGGGCGCCGGACCGGCGCAGCGCGTCAACCGCCGGCGCCAGCAGGGCCGTCAGCAGCAGCGCCACCACCAACGGCACCACCACGATGCGCAGGTTGCTGATCAGCTCGATGAGGTAGTAGCCGACGACGCCGATGACGATGAGCCGCCAGGACCAGGCGGCGGCGACCCGGACACCGTCCGGAACATCACGCTCGACCCGAACTGTCACCACATTCTCGGTCGTGGCGGGAGCGACGACCGGGAACGGCTCCGTGATCTCGTCCGGACCAGCCGCCGAGGCGCTCTCCGCAGGCGAGCCGGGACGTCGACGGACGACCGCCCGCGCCGCCCCCCACACACGCTCGAACCAGCTCACGGCGCACTCCCCTCCCGGACGACGTTCACCGACACCGTAGACCGCCAGGCCGAACTGGTCCCGCCCATCGTTGATACGGTTTTTCGGTGACCGCCGAAGCGAAGACCGACAACGGGCTGCCGATCCGCCTCCTCCACGACCGCGTCCTGGTGCAGTTGGAGGGCGTCGACGGCGAGCGGCGGTCCGCCGCGGGCATCGTCATCCCGGCGACCGCCACCGTCGGCCGTCGACTGTCCTGGGCGACGGTGGCGGGCGTCGGGCCGCACGTCCGGTCGATCGTCGCCGGCGACCGCGTCCTGTTCGACCCGGAGGAGCGCTCCGAGGTGGAGCTGCACGGCAGCCAGTACGTTCTGCTCCGCGAGCGGGACGTCCACGCGGTCGCCGCCCGACGGGTCGAACCGGACGCCACCGGCCTCTACCTGTGAGCTGACGGCGATCCGTCGGCGGTGGCACGCAACGCTTCACCCAGCGAACGGGCCGCGCCCGTCGGCGCTTCGGATCCGCACAGCGCGGTCGTGATGAACTTCGCCCGCGCGACGTCGATCGGGTGCTCGTCGCCCTCGCCGTAGAAGTTCAGGTTCTCGCCGAGGGTGACCCCTCGCCGGCCGTCGGGGCTGTGGAGCGATACCGTCGTGTGACCGATGACGCCGCCATTGTGGCCCCAGAACGAGCCGCACGGCAGGTTCGTGTTGAACACGCCCAGGCCGTATCCGCCCAGCTCGGGGCGGGCCGGGTCGAACGGGACCGTCCGCAGCATCTCGGTGAGCTGCGCCGGACGCAGCAGCTGGCCGCCGAGCAGCGCGGCGTAGAACCGGTCCAGGTCTTTGGCGGTCGACACCAGCTCGCCGGCCGCCCCCGCCCATGACATGTTGAAGTTGACGAAGTCGCGCGGCTTGTCATCGGTCCACGGCACGTACGCCCCGCCGTGCGGCCCGCGGATCCGCGGCTGCGTGCCCGGGAAGTACGTGTCGCGCATCCGCAGCGGCCACAGGACCCGCCGTCGCACCTCGGTGGCCACCGATCGGCCGGTGACCCGCTCGAGGAGCATCCCGAGCAGAATGTAGTTGGTGTTCGAGTAGGACCAGGCTGCCCCGGGCTCGTTCGTCGCCGGCAGGGTCAGGCCCATGGCCATCAGCTCAGCCGGACGGTACGTGGTGATCTGCGCCTTCTCGATCGCCTCCGGGCCGGTCAGCAGCGCGCTCGTGTAGTTGCCGAGGCCGCTGGTGTGCTGGAGCAGGTGACGCACTGTGATCTTCGCGCCGAGCTCCGTCGGGAGGGCATTTGGCAGGTAGGTGGCGATCGGCTCGTCGAGCCGGACCCGGCGCTCGCCGACGAGCTGGAGCACCGCCGTGGCCACGAAGCTCTTGGTGATGCTGCCGACCCGGTGCCGCAGGCGCGGGCGCATCGGCGCGCCGTCGTCGAGACGGGCCACCCCCGCCGCCCCCGACCAGGACCACCGGCTGTCCCGGACGCGGGCGAGAACGCCGATCATCCCGGCCGCGTGCTCGGCGTCGAGCAGCTTCTGAAGGTGGGCTGCCCGGTCGTACTTCGCGGACGTGTCGCCTGACCGACCGGCGACGATGTCGGTGTCGGTCGCGGGCGCCGCCACGGCCACGACGGGGACAACGACCGGGGAGGCCGCCAATGCGCCAACCAGGACCCCAAGGAACGCTTTCCTCATGCGGTCTCCTCATCGAACCGCCGGCCACGTCGGCCGGCGACCAATGTCGACGCTAGCCGATGGCCGCCAACGCCGAGCGAGATTAGCGCCACCCCCCCGGCGGGTTCGGGTGACCGGCGGGCGGGTTCGGGTAGCGGCCGGTCGGGGCCGGGTAGCCGCCGGGCGCGCCCGGAAAAGGGGCGAAGCCGGCATACGCCGGCGTTGGCGGAGCCATCGGCAGCGGGACGACCGGCGCGGCCGGCGCGGCGACCGCGCGGCGCACCCCGTCCGGGAAGACGATGAGGTACTGACGCCCGTCCCAGAGCGCGGGCGGCGTCACCGGGTCCCGGCCGGTGAACACGCCACGGGACGCCGACAGTTGCTGAAGCAGCCGCCACTCCTCGGCGGCGCTGCGCATGACCTGCTGATGGTCGGTGTCGAGGCCCCGTTCGATCCCGTCGCGCAACAATGCCAACCGCATCGCGGTGAACTGGAAGGTCCGCATCGCCCGCCGACCGGGCTCGCCGGCGACCCGCCGCGCCCAGGCCCGGGCGGCGTGCCGGCGGCCGAGCGAGCCCATCGCGGCGACCTCCGGCGGGCTCAGCCAACCGGCGGTCGCGTACCGGGGCAACATCCGCTCAGTGAGCCGGCCCTCCCAGGCCCGCAGCCAGATCGCCAGACCGACCATCCCGAAGAAGATCGGCACCATGACGGTGAAGTACCCGTACAGGAAGACCAGCGGCTCGCCGGCCTCCGCCGTCAACGTGGCCATGAGGTTCCAGGCGCCGTGCAGGATCATTGCGCCGACCATGCCGACCGCCGGCGCCACCCAACGCACCCAGCGTCGGGGAGAGCGCGCGGCCAGTCCGATGCCGACGCCGGTGAGCGCGGTGAACAGCGGGTGCGCGAAGCCGGTGAGCAGGATCCGGGCGATGAACATGGCGACGACCGCCTGCGCCCCGGACGCCGGCCCGAACTCGTCAGCGTTCGCCGCGTAGCCGTGCCCGCCCAGGTAGAGGATGTTCTCGACCATCGCGAAACCGGTCGCCGCCAGACCGCAGTAGACGATGCCGTCGGTGATGCCGGAGATCTCACGCCGACGCCGCCACAGCAACAGCAGCGGACCCAGGGCCTTGGTCAGCTCCTCGATGAACGGGGCGACCAGCACCGCCACCAGCGAATCGGGCAGACCGACCCGGTCGAAGAGCCACGACGCTCCCGAATTGACGCCCAGGGAGGCCAGCGTCGAGACGAAAGCGCCCCAGCAAAAGCAGAAGAGCAGGTACTTGACGGGCTCCGGCTCGTACCGGTCCAGCCACAGGAAGCAGGCGACCAGCACGGGCACCGGCAGGACCGCGGCCGCGATGCCGATCGTCAGCGCCACCGGTCCGATCGAGAACCCCAGAAACCCAAGAATGCCCAGAGCGCACGCGGCGATCCCGCCGATCACGGCGACGAGCAGCAGAATCCGGCCCCGGCCGCGCTGCCGGGAGGACTCCCCATACGGTCCGTACGGCCACTGGCCGCCGCCCAGCGGCCCGCCCAGCGACGCGCCCGCTGGCGCTCCAGCCGGAGGGTGAACCGCCGGCGGGTGCGGAGAACCGGGCCCGGGAGTCTGCTCGACCATCCCGCCAGCCTAGCCAGTGCCGCCTACAGCGAGGTCCACTCGGTCAGGACATCGATGATCCGCTGGGCCACCGGCGGCCGACCGACGCCACACTCGCGCCAACTCACGTTGATCCGTCCGACGACGACAGCGGTGAGCACCGTGTCGCCGCAGCCTCCGGGCCGGCGCTGCGCCTCGCGGGCCAGCGCCCGGTCCGCCAGCAGCCCCTGAAGGCGGTCCCGCTGCCGGGCCGTCAGCACACCGCGGCGGTCCCGCCTCTGGTTCCGGTGCAGCCACCGCCCCTGGGCATCGACGGTGAGCGCCTCGTTCACGCCGCCGAACCCGCCCGCGCGCCGCACCAGGACCGACCGGCCGGGCGCCGCCGTGCTGCCGCTCGGTCTCGGCTTCGCCTTCGGGGACGTGCTCGCCGTGGGGGTGGGACTCGGGGTCGCGGTGGGTTCAGGGGACGCCGACGACGTCGGGGTGGGCGCCGCCGACCAGACGGCCGGTTCGCTGCTCGTGCAGCCTGCCGCCCCGAGCGCCACGCCCAGCGTCGCCAGGGCAGCGCTCATCGCCCGTCGGTATCGACTCATGTCACTGCGACGAGGCGTCTCCAGGATCGGTTCCCACGCCCCGGGACGCCAGTTCCCGCGAGTCCGGAGCCGACTGCCTGATCCGGTCGGCCGCCGCGTCGTCAGCCGCCCGCTGCGAGCGCCGCTCCGCGGCGACCCGCCCCAGATAACGGTCCACCTCCCGGCGGCGGGTGTCATCGTCCCAGCCCAGGACCGCTCCCATCACCCCGGCCGCCGCCTCGGCGGACTCCGTCCCCCGGTGGGTGGTCTCGATGGAGATCCTGGTGCGTCTGGTGAGCACGTCGTCCAGGTGCAGCGCGCCCTCGGCCGACACCGCGTAGGCTACCTCGGCCGCCAGGTGCTCCGGGGCGCCCGGCAGCGGCGCGGCCAGCGCCGGATCGGTGGCGATGAGCGCCAACAGCTCGATGGCGACCGTGCCGTAACGCTCCAACAGGTGCTCCAGAACTCCCACCGACATGTCGTGCCGGCGGGCGGTGTCGGCCCGGTCCCGCCACGCCGCGCGGAACCCGTCCGCGCCGAGCAACGGCAGCTGCCCGGTGCGCGAGGCCGGGATGTCCCGGTCGATCCGACGGGCCGCCCGGTCGATGACGTCGGCGGCCATCACCCGGTACGTCGTGTACTTGCCGCCGGCCACCAACAACAGGCCCAGCATCGGCTCCACCACCGCGTGCTCGCGGGACAGCTGCGACGTCGACTCGGCCTCCCCGGTCAGCAGCGGACGCAGGCCGGCGTACACCCCCTCGATGTCGGCAGTGGACAGCGGCCGGTCCAGCACCGGGTTGAGCTGCCCGAGCAGGTACTCGATGTCGCCGGCGGTAGCCGCCGGGTGTTCCCGGTCCAGGCGCCAGTCGCTGTCGGTGGTGCCGATGATCCAGTGGCCGCCCCAGGGAATGACGAACAGCACCGAGCTGGGCGTCCGCAGGATGAGCCCGGCCTCCCCCGAGATCGCCGAGCGCGGCGCCACCAGATGGACGCCCTTGGAGGCCCGCACCCGCAGCCCGGGACGGACGCCGATGTCGCTGAGCATCCCGGAGATGTCGTCGCTCCACACGCCGGCGGCCACCACCACCGTCCGGGCGCGCACCGCGAGCTCCTCGCCGGTCTCCACATCCCGCGCCCGGACCCCGGTCACCTCCCGTACCGAACGGTCAATGCCGGTGACCCGCACGCTGTTGAGGACCGCCGCGCCCATCGACGCCGCCGTCCTGGCCAACGCCAGCACCATCCGAGCGTCGTCGACCTGGGCGTCGTGGTAGCGGATCGCCCCGGTGAGCGCCTCCGGGCGCAGGCTCGGCATCAGCCGGCGCGCCCCGGCCCGGGACAGGTGCCGGTGCAGCGGCACCCCGCGGCTGCCCCCGAGCGCCGTCGCGAACGCGTCGTACAGAGCCAGGCCGAGCCCGTAGTAGCCGCGGCGACCCACCCGGGCCGGCCACCCCGACGGACCACGGCGCCCGGTCAACGGCACCAGGAACGGCACCGGACGCACCAGGTGCGGGGCCAGGCGGGACAGCAGCAGCCCCCGCTCGGTCAGCGCCTCGTGGACCAGTCCGAACTCCAACTGCTCCAGATAGCGCAGACCCCCGTGGATCAGCTTGCTGGACCGGCTGGACGTGCCCGCGGCGAAGTCCCGGGCCTCCAACAGGGCCACGCTCAGGCCACGCGAGGCGGCGTCGACGGCCGCGCCGGCGCCGGTCACCCCGCCGCCCACGACGACGACGTCGAAGACCTCGTCCCGGAGCCGGCTCAGATCGGCCCGCCGCCGCCGGGGCGACAACCGACCGGCTGCGGAACGGGACACCGCGGGATCACGCACCGCTCCACCGTAGCCAGCTAGACGGCGTACTGTGCGCCCATGGTCGATCAGACTCCACAGTCTCAGCCCTCGGCGGGGCCGTACTGGCCGCAACCTGTGGCCCGGGGGCCCGGCGCGTCGGCGTGGCAACCCGCCGGGGAGAACGGATCGGCCGTGGGGACCGCGCTCGCGGTGATCGCGGTCGGCGTCTGGACTGTCAGCGTCCTCTGGATCGGCCAGTCAGCGATCTGGGTGACCGATCAGGCGCAGCTCGCCACCGGGGTCTCCACGCGGTGGCTGTGGCCGGTCAGCGGGGTGGCGTCAGCGGCTCTGATCATCCTCCCGGCGTTGCTGCTGGCCCTGGTTCCGCGCGCGCCCTGGGCCCGCGCCACCGGCCGGGTCTGGCTGCTCGGCGCCGCCGTCCTGGGCGGGTTGTCGCTGACCCGGGCGTTCCCGCCGCACGCCGCGGAGCTTCAGCTGCTCGCCTCGGCGGCGCTCGCCGCGCTGGGCGCGCTGGCGTTGCGGGCCCGCCCGTCCGTGCCGCCCCCGACGCCTCCGTCGCCCCCGGCGGCATCGGCCTCGGCCTCGGCCCCGGCGGATCGCGACGCTTCGTGGTGGCCGGGACTGGCCGCCGGGGCGTTGATGGTGACGCCGTGGCTCTGGCTCGGAGCGTTCGGCGGCATCGTCGAGACGCTCGCGGCCGCGTTGGCGGCCGCGGCGCTCGGCTGGCTCTGCGCCGGTCTGCTGCGCCCCGTGTGGCCCCACTTCGCGCCGGGCGGCGGCGCCCGGCGGGTCCTGCTCGGCGGTCTCGTCGCCGGAATCGCCCTCCTGCTGGTCGGCGCCGGCGTGGGACTACCGGGTCCACACCTGGCGACGATGGCCGCCCTGTCAGCGCTGGGTTTCGCCGCCGCCGCGCTGGCCGGGCGGGGTGTGGGGCCGCTCGTCGCCGCTACGACATTCGGGCCGCTCGCGCTGGTCGACAACGAAGAGATGACGTTGTTGCTGCTGGGACGCGACGTTCCGCTCTGGACGCTCGTCGCGGCGCTCGTGTCGCTGCCGCTGGCGTGGCTCCTGGGCGGGGTGCTGTGGCTGGCGGGCCGGCCGGCGCCGGCTGGCGGGCCGGGGTGGGCGCCGGCATGGGGTTCGTCGCGGCGTCTGGGCGCGGTGACGACGGCCATCGTGCTGGTGGCGTCCGGGGCCGGGGTGCACCTGGCGGCCGGGCAACCTGGGCTGCACGGCGAGCGCCTGTTCGTGATCCTCGACGACCAGGCGTCGTTGGTGGGCCTACCCGCAGGTCCGGCCGGGGCGGCCGGGCACCCTACCCGGGTCCGGGCGGTCTACGACCGCCTCGTCGCGCACGCCGACCGTACCCAGCGGGACCTGCGCCGGGAGCTGGACG
Source organism: Pilimelia columellifera subsp. columellifera (assembly GCF_039532605.1). Taxonomy (NCBI): domain Bacteria; kingdom Bacillati; phylum Actinomycetota; class Actinomycetes; order Micromonosporales; family Micromonosporaceae; genus Pilimelia; species Pilimelia columellifera. Next base: position 15,269 of record NZ_BAAARY010000006.1, on the reverse strand, counting down.
GCAAACGTCTCGCCCACACTCCGTACTACCTGGTCAACGCCATCGAGGTGGACGCCGGCCCGGCGCTGCGGCCATGGTTGGAGAGCCTGCCCGGGGTCGACCGGGTGCTGCTGTCGCCACGGCTACGTCCGTTGCCCGCGCCGGTCGGGACCGCACGTGGCGACCGGACCGCCCCGACCGGCCCGACCTGGAACCTCAGAATGATCAACGCTGACCGGGTGTGGAACGAGTTCGGCGTGCGCGGACGGGGCATCGTCGTCGGCACGTCAGACTCCGGCGTGGACGGCGCCCACCCCACGCTCGCCGGCGGCTTCCGCGGCGGCGACGACTCCTGGCGCGACCCGTGGAACGACAGCCGGTTCCCGCAGGACCACGCTGGCCACGGCACCCACACGCTGGCCACCGCGGTCGGTCGCGGTGGCGTCGGCGTCGCCCCGGACGCCGCCTGGGTCGGCTGCGTCAATCTCGACCGCAACCTCGGCAACCCGGCGCTGTACCTGGACTGCCTCCAGTTCCTGCTCGCCCCGTTCCCGCCCGGCGCCGACCCGCTGCGGGACGGACGCCCCGACCGGGCGCCGCACGTGCTGACGAACTCGTGGGGCTGCCCGCCGTTGGAGGGGTGCGACCGCCAGGCGCTGGCGCCGGCAGTCGCCGCGTTCACCGCCGCCGGCGTCTTCTTCGTGGCCGCGGCCGGCAACTCCGGGCCGCGTTGCGGCTCGATCAGCGACCCGCCGGCCCCCTACCGTGACGCGCTGTCGGTGGCCGCGGTCGACCGGGGCCGGGAGGTCACCGATTTCTCCAGCCGCGGCGGCCCTGGCAGCGGCAAACCGGACCTGGCCGCTCCCGGCTCGGATGTCGTCTCGGCCATGCCCGGCGGCGGGTACGCCAGTCAGGACGGAACGTCGATGGCCGCCCCGCACGTCGCCGGGGTGGTGGCGTTGCTGTGGTCGGCACAGCCGTCGCTGATCGGCGATCTGGCCAGAACCCGCGCGATCCTCACCGGCACCGCGGCGCCGATCCTGGTGCCCCCCGGCGCGAACACCTGTGGCGACCAGGCCCGGCTCACCGGCGCAGGGCTGGTCGACGCCCATGCCGCCGTCCGGGCGGCCCGCGGGCAGTGATCCGCAGCTGGCGGCTCAGCGCGACGCTCGGGCCGCCGACTCGGTGTCACGCAGCACCCGCAGGGCGTTGTCCCAGGTGAGGGCCCGCAGCTCGGCATCGGACCAGCCGCGGCGAGCCAACTCGGCCAGCAACGTCGGGTAGCTGGCCACGTCCGGTAGGTCGAACGGCGTGAACGGCACGCCGTCGAAGTCGCCGCCCAGCCCGACCCCCCGGACGCCGACGGTCTCCCGCAGGTAGTCAAGGTGGTCGGCGACGTCCACCGCGCCGCACGGCGGGGCGGGTCGGTGGCGCAGCAGCTCCCTGCGGGCGGCCATGAAGTCCGAGCCACCGAGCGGGTGCGTGTCGAGAAGCCGCTGGTACTCCGGCCACACCTCGTCGAGCCAGTCACGGGACGGCTCGGTGAGGAACCAGGGCACGAACGTGGCCATGACGATCCCGTCAGTGTCCCGGACCCGCCGGAGCACGTCATCGGGGACGTTGCGGGGGTGCGCGCACATGGCCAGCGCGTTGGAGTGGGAGAAGAACGCCGGCGCCGTGGAGGTGTCGAGGGCGTCATGCATCGTGGCCGGAGCGACGTGCGAGAGGTCCACGAGCATGCCGAGCCGGTTGAGCTCCCGGACCACGTCGTGCCCGAAGTCCGTGAGACCACCGGCCGCGGGCACATCGGTGGCGCTGTCGGCCCACGGCGTGTTCCGGACGTGGGTGAGCGTCAGGTAGCGCGCCCCGAGCGCGTGCATCATCCGCAGCACCGCCAACGAGCCGCCGATGCTGTGCCCGCCCTCCATCCCGATCAGGCAGGCGATCCGGCCGGCCGCCCTGGCCCGCTCCACGTCGTCCGCGGTGGTGGCCAGGGCCATCCGGCCGGGGTTGGCGGCCGCCCAGCCACGGACGAAGTCGATCTGCTCTAGGGTGGCCGCGACCGGCGAGGCGACCGTCCCGTCGTCAGGGACCCACACCGACCACCACTGGGCACCGACGCCGCCGGCCGCGAGTCGGGGCAGGTCCGTGTGGAGGCCGCAGCAGCTCTGGTCGGCGGCGAGGTCGAGCGCCCGGTGGTCGTATCCGGCCCGCAGGCGCATCTCCCAGGCGAGGTCGTTGTGGCCGTCGAAAACCGGCGCCTGCTGTAGCAGCGCCCGCACCCGCGCGATTTCCATGGCCCGACCCTATGCCAGGAGGCGGCCCGCCCCGCCACGGCAGGCGGGCAGGGCCGCGGGGACGCGCTCAGGCCGGGACGCGCCGGGGCCGGTCCACGAATCGCGGACCGGCCCCGGTTACGAACTGGTGGAGCTGTGTGAGCTGGGTGGACTAGAAGTCCATGTCCCCGCCGCCGGGGGCGGCCGGAGCGGCCGAGGCCTTCTCCGGCTTGTCCGCGACGACGACCTCGGTGGTGAGGAACAGCGCGGCGATCGAGGCGGCGTTCTGCAGCGCCGAACGAGTCACCTTGGCCGGGTCGATGATGCCCGCGGCAAGCATGTCCACGTACTCGCCGTTGGCGGCGTTGAGGCCGAAGCCGGTCTCGAGGTTGCGGACCTTCTCCACGACGACGCCGCCCTCAAGGCCGGCGTTGACCGCGATCTGGCGCAGCGGGGCGTCCAGCGAGACCTTGACGATGTTGGCGCCGGTGGCCTCGTCGCCGACCAGGTCCAGCTTCTCGAAGGCGGTCTTGCCGGCCTGGACCAGCGCGACGCCGCCACCGGGGACGATGCCCTCCTCGACGGCCGCCTTCGCGTTGCGAACGGCGTCCTCGATGCGGTGCTTGCGCTCCTTGAGCTCGACCTCGGTGGCCGCGCCGACCTTGATCACCGCGACGCCGCCGGCCAGCTTGGCCAGGCGCTCCTGCAGCTTCTCACGGTCGTAGTCGGAGTCGCTCTTGTCGATCTCGGCGCGGATCTGGTTGACCCGACCCTGGATCTGCTCGGCGTCGCCGGCGCCATCGACGATGGTGGTCTCGTCCTTGGTGATGACGACCTTGCGGGCGCGGCCCAGCATGTCGAGGCCGACGTTGTCCAGCTTGAGGCCGACGGTCTCGGAGATGACCTGACCACCGGTGAGGATGGCGATGTCACCGAGCATGGCCTTACGGCGGTCGCCGAAGCCCGGCGCCTTGACGGCGACAGACTTGAAGGTGCCACGCATCTTGTTGACGACCAGGGTGGCCAGCGCCTCGCCCTCGACGTCCTCGGAGATGATCAGCAGCGGCTTGCCCGACTGCATGACCTTCTCCAGGATCGGCAGCAGGTCCTTGACCGAGGCGATCTTGGAGTCCGCGATGAGGATGTAGGCGTCCTCCAGGACAGCCTCCATCCGCTCGGCGTCGGTCATGAAGTAGGCCGAGGTGTAGCCCTTGTCGAAGCGCATGCCCTCGGTGAGCTCCAGCTCCAGCCCGAAGGTGTTGCTCTCCTCGACGGTGATGACGCCTTCCTTGCCGACCTTGTCCATCGCCTCGGCGATGATCTCGCCGACGGTGGAGTCACCGGCGGAGATGGAGGCGGTGGAGGCGATCTGCTCCTTGGTCTCCACGTCCTTGGCCAGCTTGGCCAGCTCCTCGGCGACGTTCGCCACGGCAGCCTCGATGCCCCGCTTCAGGGCCATCGGGTTGGCGCCGGCGGCGACGTTGCGCAGGCCCTCACGGACCAGGGCCTGGGCCAGGACGGTCGCCGTCGTCGTGCCGTCACCGGCGACGTCGTCGGTCTTCTTGGCGACCTCCTTGACCAGCTCGGCGCCGATCTTCTCGTAGGGGTCCTCCAGCTCGATCTCCTTGGCGATGCTCACACCGTCGTTGGTGATCGTGGGGGCGCCCCACTTCTTCTCCAGCACGACGTTGCGGCCCTTCGGGCCGAGGGTCACCTTGACGGCGTCGGCGAGCTGGTTCATGCCACGCTCGAGACCGCGACGGGCCTCTTCGTCGAACGCAATGATCTTGGCCATACGGCGTTGTCCTCCTGGACGTCAGCGACGGCAACGGGACCCCCCGTGCGCCGCATCCTTCACGCACCTTCGACCCCCGCCGCGGGGCGGCAGGGGCGTAGGCCGGGCCGGATAAGCCCGCGACGACCGGCCACTCCCGCTGACGCCCGAAGGCGCCGGCGTGGTGGCCCCACCGTCCCGACCATGGAATTGGCACTCAGCAGTAACGAGTGCCAGTACCTTGTTTAGCACTCACGCCATGCGAGTGCAAGCGCGCGGGAGGGTGCCGTTCACGACAGAGACCCAACCCGCGCCGCCCGTCGCGGCTCGCCCAGTGACGTCCATGAGCGGCGCGGAACCCCGCTGGACCGCCGGGACCGGACCGCTGACCAGCCCGGAGACGGCAAAGACGCCAGGCGGGGGACAACCCCAGACCCAGCGTCTTGTCGATCTCGTCCGAAACTACGGACGGAAGCTCAAGCGATCAGCCGAACGTGCTCAGCCTGCGGGCCCTTCTGGCCCTGGGCGATCTCGAACTCGACTCGCTGCCCGTCCTCAAGGGACTTGTAACCGTCCATCTCGATCGCCGAGAAATGAACGAAGACATCCTGCCCGCCGTCGACCGCGATGAAGCCGTAGCCCTTCTCGCCGTTGAACCACTTCACACTGCCCTGCGCCACGGTGCACTTCCTCACTTCGATCGTGCCGGGTCGTCGCCGACCCCCGGCTCATGCCTTCGTGAGCCGGGCCAACCGAACTCGCACGCTACACGAGGCCCACAGCTCACGCACTCCCACAAATCGGACACCGTGGCCCCTGGGGCCACGGCTCGTTAGGCCAATGTGTCAACGGCTTACCACTCCCCCGCGCACCGCCATCCCGCTCATCAGCGCCGATTCCCCCACCAGGCCCTGCACGGCGCCCTCGCGCTGCTGTGCGTCATCGCCGTCGGCATCGGAGCCAGTGTCTATTTCGGAACGCCGGCGGCCGAGCGGTCGGCGAACCCGGACGCGGTCGGCGCCCCGGCGACCGTTCCGACAGGCTCGCCGCGTCCGACGTTCGATCACGCCCCGTTCAGCCCGGGGCCGGTGTCGGTACGCAGCCAGGGATTCCTCTCCTGGGCATTCCTCGACCGTCAGACCGGGCGGGTCACCGGGTCGGCGAATGTGGCAGCGCCCAGCGACACCATGTCCATGGTCAAGGCATGGCTGGTCGCCGACTACCTCCGTCTGGCGTTCGCCCGGGACCGGCAGCCCGCAGCGACCAGGCTCCGGGTCCTCCAGGCGATCCTTCGCGACAGCGACAACAGCACCACGTACCAGCTGTACGCCGAGCTGGGGCAGGAGGCGTCGATCCGACGCATGGTGGCGCTGTGCGACCTCACCGACAGCCGGCCGTCCGGCGCGTTGTGGAGCAACACGGTCGTCTCCGCTCGGGACACGGTGCGGATCGGCCTGTGCATCGCCGACGGCCGGGCGGCCGGGCCACGGTGGACCGACTGGGTATTGATCCAGATGCGATCCGTGCGCGGCGACGGGGATTTCGGGCTGCGCACCGCGCTGCCGCCCAAGGTCGCCACGACGGTGGCCGTCAAGAACGGGTGGATTCTGCGGGAGGGCGACGGCAACTGGCACATCAGCTGCCTCGCGGTGGGGCAACGGTGGGTGGTGGGGGTGCTCGCCCGCTACCCGGCCGGTCTGGGTCTGGGCTACGGCAAGAGCCTGTGCCGGTCCGTGGGGGCGCAACTGGTGGGCGGCTGACCCGACTGTGGCACGATCATCCGCTATGACCCAGCATCGTGGTTTCGTCGTGCGGCGGGTCCGGGAACAGGACGCTGTCGCCGTCTGGTCGCTCCGGCTTCAGATGCTGGCCGACACCCCGCTGGCGTTTCTGGAGACCCTGGCCGACGCCGCGGCGGCGCCCCGGCAGCTCTACGTCGACCGCTGCGTGCGCAACGCGAGCGGCCCGGACAGCGCCGCCTTCGTCGCCGAGAACGACGGCCAGCTGGTAGCCCAGGTGGTCGGGCTGGCCACGAGCGACCCCGGCGAGACGGTGGTCGCCGCCGTCTACATCGCGCCGGACTGCCGGGGCGCCGGGCTGCTCGGGCAGCTCGTCGAACCGGTTGCCGCGTGGTCCCGCGGCGCTGGACGCGGCCGGCTCCGGCTCGAGGTGGTCGACGGCAACGACCGGGCGTTACGGGCGTACCAGAAGCTGGGCTTCGTCGTCACCGAGACCGGTCTGCCGCATCCGGTGATCCCCGGGCTGACCGAGACGCGGCTGCGCCGCGCCGCCGGAGACCGCCGCGCGGTCTGACACGCCACCCGGGATCCGGTGGCGCGTCAGACCAGCGTCAGGATCAGCGACGGGACTGCACGATCCGGAACCGGTTCGCCACGTAGGCGCCGTCAGTCAGCGCCGCGTTCGCGGCGGCGTTGGCGCCGGAGCCGTGGAAATCGGAGAACGCCGCGGACTGGTTGACGAACACCCCGCCGGTGAGGTTGCACGACAGGTGGACACCGACGTCGATGGCGGCCCGCTCGACGGCGTCGAGCACCGACTCGTCGGTCGAGTACACCCCGGCGGTGAGGCCGCCCTTGGCGCCGACCGTCTTCCGGAACAGCGCGATGCTCTGCTCGGTGTCGTCGGTGGCGATGAGGAAGGTGATCGGCCCGAACCACTCGTCGCCGTACACCGCGTCCGCGTCGGCCCCGAGCTTGACGATGACCGGCGTCCGGACGACGGCGTCCGGGAACGCCGGGTGCTCCAGCGCCTTCGAATCCAGCAGCGTCTCGCCCGTCTTGCCGGCGGCTTCGATCCGCTCCAGCACCCGCTCGTCGCCGATCGCCCCGATCAGCTCGACGGCGCGTGCGGCGTCGCCGGTGAGCTTGGCGACCGCCCCGGTGATCCCGGCGGCGACCTCGTCGAAAGTCTTCACGCCGTCGGGGGTGGCGATGCCCGCCGACGGGATGAAGATGTTCTGCGAGGTCGTGCACATCTGGCCGCTGTACAGCGACAGCGTGAAGGCGAGGTTGCGGCAGAGGCCGGCGAAGTCGTCGGTGGAGTCGATGATGATCGCGTTGAGGCCGGCCTTCTCGGTGTAGACCTGCGCCTGGCGGGCGTGGTCCTCCAGCCAGTCGCCGTACTCGGTCGAGCCGGTGAAGTCGACGATCTTGATCTCTGGCCGGGTCGCCAGCGCGGAGGCGATGCCCTCGCCCGGCGCCTCGGCGGCCAGCGTCACCAGGTTCGGGTCGAAGCCGGCCTCGGCGAGCACCTCACGGGCGATCTGGACGGTCAGCGCCAACGGCAGCACCGCGCCCGGGTGCGGCTTGACGATCACCGGGTTGCCGGTGGCCAGGGACGCGAACAGACCTGGGTACGAGTTCCACGTCGGGAAGGTCCGGCATCCGATCACCAACGCCACGCCGCGCGGCACGACGTGGAACGTCTTGTTCATGACCAGGGGGTCGCCCTTGCCCGCCGGCTTCTCCCAGCGGGCGGTCGCGGTGTGCCGGGTCTGCTCGGCGTACGCGTAGGCGACGGCTTCCAGCGCCCGGTCCAACGCGTGCGCCCCGCCGGCCTGGAACGCCATGACGAACGCTTGGCCGGTGGTGAACTGCACCGCGTTGGCCAGCTCGAAGATCCGCTGGTGGATGCGGTGCAGCACCTCCAGACACACCCCGACCCTGGTCTGCGGCCCGGCGTCCCGCCAGCCCGGCAGCGCTGCCGAGGCGGCGTCGACGAGCGCGTCGACGGAGCTGTGCGGGTAGCTGACGTTCAGCTCGACGCCGAACGGACTGCGTTCGGTCGAGACCCAATCGCCGGCGCCGGGCTGGTCGATCGCGAACCGGACGCCAAGGTGCGCCTGGTAGGCGGCCTGCCCGTCGGCGGCGGCGGTCTCCCCGTAGACGCGGGGGCTGGGCGACTCCGGATAGGCCGACCAGTACGTCCGCTCGGCGATCGCGGTCAGGGCGCGGTTCAGCGTGTCGGCGTGGGCCGTGAAGAACGGGTGCGTCATGAGGCCATCATGCCGCAGCCGGGTCAGAAGATGAGCTGCCAGTCGATGCTCGCCTCGACCGGGCGGTAGCCGAGCAGCCGGTTCACCGCGAGCATGTGCTCGTTGACCTCGGCGTTGTAGGTGTCGATGAACCTCAGCCCAGGCTCGGCGACGACCGTCTGCCGCAGATTTTCGATCTTGATAATCGTGCCGAGCCGGTGCCCGCGATGCTCCGGGTCGACCAGGGTGATCTGCTGCCAGGCATGCCAGTCGATCAGGCGGTCGCGGGTGAGTAGCGTCCAGGCGACCAGCTTGCCGGAGGCGTCGTGTCGCGCTCCGGCGTGGTAACTGCGGCGACCCACCAGGCGTGCTCGATCCTCCATCGCTCGAATCCGGTCGGCGTCGACGCGATGCGGCTCCAACGCCAGATCACCCATCGGGGCGTCAGCGAGAAGCCGGCCCTCCAGGTAGGCGACGTCCGCTACGAACTCGTCCGGCGTCGCGTCCTGCCACGTCACGACCGAGTACCCCGAGGCATGTGACCATGCCTGCGCCAGCCGAAGGGTCAGCTCGCCGTGGTCGACCGCGACGACGTCCAATCGGCTGCGCAGGTCGTGCTGCGCCGGGGCGGCGCCCATCGCGCGCGCGAACCGGCTCGCCGGGCAGTTCTCCTGGTCGCCGAGCGGGGCCGCGACCGAATGGATGACGGTCGTGCGTCCACGTTCGGCGGCTATGCCCCGCAGGGCGCCGAACAGCGTGCCCCCCACGCCCCGCCGACGGTGCTCGGGCAGGACCAACAGCGCGGTGACATCGGCGATGGACCGGTTGTCCACCATCGGCAGACCGACGTCGAGGAAGCCGACTGGACGACCGTCCAGTTCAGCCAGCATGAGCACGGCTTCCCAGCCCGGCCGCTGATGCCTCCGGAACCGGGTGAAGGTTTCCAGGTCGATCGCCGGCAGGTCCGGCGCGTCATGGGCCCAGCTGGCGGCCATGATCCGATGGGCGTCAGCGACGGCGTCAGGGTCGGTGGCATCGAACGGGCGGAGCGCGATTGTCATGGCGGCATCATGGGCGGACCGCGGGCAGCCGCGGAACCGATTTACGGCGCGGCGCGACCCGAGATGCGCAGCGCAGCGCGGCGCGGCCCGCTGCGGACCATGAGCGCGGGGAGGCCCGCTGACGCAGCAGGGATGTTGGAGGGGGCGCAACGCCGAAGTGGCCTGTAAACGACGGCTCGCGCGACCCGTCCGGGTCGCGCGAGGGGGAGGCCGTGCGGTGTGACGTTTGGTCGGGAGGATGCTCGCTCAGCACCTTCGGCGCGGGGCTCGTCGGCGCTGGGGTCGTGCTACTTCTGAAGGCTCAGCTTCGGAAAGTGTTACGGCGATGCATCCTCCCGCAGATCCATCCTGCGCTCCCCCGAAACGCCCGTCAAGACTTTTTAGGGGCCATTTCTCAACGCAGGGCAAAATCATCCTCACACAGCGCAACCTAACCTCCTGTGTTTGGAGGATACTGACAAACCATTCGGAGGATGTCATGGGGCGAATGCCCTAGTTTCGGCAAACTACTTTTAGTATCACATATCGTTTTGTCGACGACAGCCAGCAACGCGCGAGCCGCACGCGTCAACTCAGGGCGGCGTCCGCGGCTCGTGGCCGCAGTCGGCCGGCGCGTAGCCGGCGTAGCCGACCAACCAACACCGGATCGTGCGCCAGCGCCCGGGGATCGTCGAGAAGCCGGTTGAGCAACTGGTAGTACCTGATGCCTGAAATATCAAACTCGTCACGGATAGCCTGCTCCTTGGCGCCAGGATGCCGCCACCACTTCCGCTCGAAGTCCAGAATCCGCACGTCCCGATCGGACAGATCAGCGTGTCCCGACAGTTCGGTCGGCCCCGGCGGCTCGACCGGACAGGATGATTCAGCCGGCCCGGAGGGCTGCGTCGCGCGCAGGTCAGGCGACATCGCGCCGCCGCATCGACAAGGCCGCCGCCAGCACCGTCAGGCCCGCGCCGACGCCTAACACCAGCAACGAGTCATGCCAGGTCAACACCAGCGTCCGCTCCGGACAGGCGGCGCCGTCCGGGCAGCCGAAGTAGTCGACGATCGTGTACGACTTCTGTACCCAAGCCAACAGGTAGCTGGACAGGACGTACCGTTCGCCGAACGGCGTCTCAAGAGACTCGACCAGGATGCGGACGCCCACCTCGCTGATCATGCCGAGCCCGACGACCGCGCCCAGGGCCGCCGCGGTGTGCCGGCCGATCGACGCGATCGCGAACGATGCAACGGTCACCAGCAGCAGGAACGTCAGACCGCGCAGCCCGTCGAGCCCGAACGAACGCCAGGCTCCGGGCGTCAACTCTCCGAGCCGCCCGCCGAAGCGGCCGACCAGCCAGAACCCGGCCGTCCACAACGCCCCTGAGGCGAGAGTCAGCGTGGTCATGGCCGCCAGGAGCACACCCAGCTTCGTGAACAGCACCCGCAGTCGGCGGGGCTGCCACAGCAGTAGGTTCGTCATCGCCCCGCTGCTCCACTCGGCGCCGACGAACGACGCGCCGACCAGGAAGGCGACCAGCGTCAGCACCCCGAAGAACACCGCGAGGTAGCTGCCGAACTCCTGCCGGAACACGAACTCGTACGGCAGGAACCAACTCGCCTGGACCTCGCCGCTGTAGTCGTAGATGTCGCAGTCAGGCGGCCAGCTCTGGGTAACGTCCTCGCCGCGGGCGCGGGCCGCCTCACACTCGGCGACGTCCCGACGGTGCTGCTCAGCCATCTCCCGTGCCTGCTGCTCAGCCTGCACCTGCGCCGCCGCCTGCGTCTGCGGGGTGTTCGGCGTGCTGCTCACCGCCGCAGTCACCGCGACGCCGGACAACACGAGGACGGCGATCAGCAACATCCAGCGGGTGAACCGCCGTAGGAACAGCCGCCGGAGCTCCGCCTGGGCCAACCTCACTGGGACACCTCAGTCGTAGAAGCCGTTGCGGGGTCGCCGGTGAGCTGGAGGAAAACGCTCTCCAGGTCGACCGGGAGCGGCGTCAGCTCGGAGACGTACATCTGCCGCTCAGCGAGCGTCCGCGTGATCCATTCGGGCGTCGTGATTCCCGTGACGACAAGGTGGTCGTGGTAGCTGTTCACGACGGCCCCGGCTGCCGTGAGCAGCGCCGCCGCCCCAGGTAGCTCCTCGCGCGCCAGCCTCACCCGCAGCGCGTCCGCCGTGTTGGCGGCCAGCACCTGGGCCACCGTCCCGCTGACCACCCGCCGCCCGGCGGCGATGATCGTCACCGAGTCGCACAGTTGCTGGACCTCACCGAGGATGTGGCTGGACAGCACGATCGTCATGCCGGCGCCGGCCAGCGAGCGCATCAGCTCACGCATCTGCCGGATGCCGCTCGGGTCCAGGCCGTTGGCGGGCTCGTCCAGAATGAGCACCTGCGGCTGCTTGAGCAGCGTGGACGCCACCGCGAGCCGCTGCCGCATCCCCAGCGAGTAGCCCTTGACCCGGTCGCCGGCCCGGTCGGCCAGCCCGACCAGCTCCAACACGTCGTCGACCCGCCGGGCGGGGACGCCGCCGGCGGTCGCCAGCAGCGACAGCGTCTGGCGACCGGTGAAGTTGGGGAAGAACTGCGGGCTCTCCACCAACGCGCCGACCCGGCCGATGACCTGGGGGAGCGCGTCAGGAAGCCGTTCGCCCAGGACGGTCATCTCGCCGCTGTCGGCGGCGACGAGACCGAGCAGGATCCGCAGCGTGGTGGTCTTGCCGGAGCCGTTGGGGCCAAGGAAACCGTGCACCTGACCAGGCTCGACGCTCATCGAGAACCCGTCCAGCGCCTGCCGCCGGCCGCGACGACGGCTCCGGTACGTCTTGCGAAGATCGGTTATCTCCAGAACGCCGGTCACGCGCTTCCCCCGATCAGCCGCGGATGGACACCCGCCGGACTCTACCGGCGTCGGTCAATGTTCGGGGGTCACGCCCTGAGCACCCGGACGCCGGCGGCCTCGAACCGGTCCACCACGGACGCCGGCGCGCCGGAGTCGGTCACCAGCGTCTCGATCCGGTCCACCGGGCAGATCCGGGCGAACGCGTGACCGCCCAGTTTGGAGGAGTCCGCGATGATCACAACCCGGCGGGCCCGGGCCACCATGAGGCTGTTCATCGCCGCCTCGCCCTCGTGGTGGGCGGCGGCGCCGAGGGAGACGTCCAAGGCGTCCACCCCCAGGAGCGCGACGTCGAGGGTCACCTCGCGCAGGATGCCGCCCCCCAACGGCCCGACCAGCTCGAACGACTGCGGCCGGACGACGCCGCCGGTCACGACGACCTTCATCCGCGATCGCATCAACAGCTCGTTGGCGATGTTGAGGGCGTTCGTGACGACCGTCAACGGCGTGGTCTCCGCGCCGCTGGCCAGATCGGGGCGGGCAGCCAGCGCCCGGGCGACCTCGGTGGTGGTGGTGCCTCCGTTGAGGCCGACGACCATGCCCGGGTTCACCAGCGACGCCGCCGCCGCGCCGATGCGCTGCTTCTCGGCCGAGTGCTTGGCCGTCTTGTACCGCAGCGGCAGGTCGTAGGAGACGCCGTTGGCGACGGCGCCGCCCCGCGTCCGCGTGATCATCTGCTGCTGGGCGAGCTGGTCGAAGTCCCGGCGGATCGTGGCCTGGGACACCACGAGCCGTTCGGCGGCGTCCTCGACGGTAATCCGGCCATGCTCGGCAAGCAGCTCAAGCAGCGAGTTCCAACGCGCGTAACGGTCCATCCGGCTCCCCCGCCGACCAACGACAGGCACGGGACGCTACCTGCTGCAACGATGACTGATCGCGCAGCCTAGTGCGCGAAACAACAGCAAGGCAAACGTCACCTGCGTGAAACACCGGGGCTTCGAGCAGCCTTACGACAGATTCGCGGACCCCCGCCACGGACCGAGCCGGGCCGGCAACGGGACCGCGTCCCAGTCCACCCGGCGCAGCAGCCCGTCCAGAAACACCCCCAGCAGCACCCCCGCGACGGCATCCGTCAGCCAGTGATGGGTCAACAGGGTGGTGGTACACACCACGACCAGCGGCGGAACCACCCTGATCAACCAACCAGCCTCCGCCGGCAGCTCACGCCCGGCGGCCCGGAACAACCCCGCCACCAGCAACGCGATCACCCCGTACCAGACGACGGCGTTCGCGGCGTGGCCCGACGGGTAGGCGAGGCCCCTGATCGGATCGCTGAACAGCCGCTCCGGGTGTGCCAGCTTGTCGTTGCCCGGGAAGCCGCGATCCAGCAACAGCTTCATCGGACCGATCGTCAGGCCGGTGACCAGGAACGCCCCGGCCACCGGCAGCAGCGGCCGGACCGAACGGGTCCGCCGCGCCAACGCCGCCGCCAGCAGCGTCGCCAACGGCAGCAACACCCAACCACCCTGGCCCAGATAGTTGAGAACGGTGGCCACGTTGAACACCGCCGGCGGGCGGTGGTCCCAGATCCAGTTTCGGACGGCCACGTCCAGATCCAGCAGCGACCCGGCCGCCAGCGCGCCCGTCAGCGCCGCCACCGCCGCCAGCAGCGCCACCTGAGCCACCCACCACCACACCCCAGCCGGACGCACCCACCGCACCATTCAGCCCACGCTAGCCGGCCGGCGCCGCCCCGTCCGAGGCGGTGGCCTGACCCGTCAACCAGGCCAAGCCGGCTCTACGCGCCACCGCCACCACCCGGTCGCCAGGGGCGAGCGGCCGGCCTGGCCCGGGATTCCACACCGCGGCGCCGTCGGCCGACCGCACCGCCACCACCCGGACCAACCCGGCCCGACCCGCGTCACGCACCGTCGCGTGAGCCAGGGCCGAGCCCGGATCGACCGGCACGTCGACGATGAGCAGCACATGCCGCTCGACCGGGATCGTCGCCCGGATCTCGCGGTTCATCATCTGGTCGGCGAAGGTCGGCGCGGACACCGCGGCCACGCTCCGGGACACCGTCGTCCGGAACGCCCGCTGCACCCGGGCCGCAAAGTCGTGGTCGAAGAGCCGCAACACCACCCGGAGGTCACGGCGCAACGTCTGGCCCGCCAGCGCCGCCTGAAGGTTCGCCTTGTCGTCAGTCGACAACACCACCAACGAGCGGCACCGGCCGACCCACGCCCGCTCCAGCACATCCTGCTGGGTGCCGTCCCCGATGATCACCGGGATGCCGAGCCGACGGGCCACATCCAGCCCCCGGGCCGCCGGGTCCTTCTCGATCGCGACCACGTCCAGACCGAGGTCCCGCAACTCGCGGATGACCCGGATGCCGACGTTTCCGACCCCGACCACCACAATGTGGTCCGCCCACGGCTTCCTCAGCTGGCAGGTCTCCCGAGCCAACCGCATGTTGACGATCGTCTCGACCGCCACCGCCGTGAACAACGGCACCAGGGCCAGCCCGGCCACCGCCAACACCACCTGCGCCACCTTCGCGGCGTCGACCGTCCCCGGCTCCGGCTCCGCGCCGCCGGCGGCGGTCGCCAACACGAGATAGAGCGCCTCCGCCCAACCGAGGTGCTTGATCATCGCCAGGGTCGTGCCGGCCACGGCGACCGTCGACAACGCCAGCACCAGGGCAATCCCGGTCCGCAGCCGCAACAACGCACGCACCGCCAACCACGTCGACATGATCAGACGTCGCCGTCGCGGACGTGCCCGACGCCACCTTGCCGCTGAAGTCGCCGCCGGGCCCGTCGCCTCGGCGAGCACCAGATCAGCGTCGTCCTCGACCGACGGCAACACGCGGGCCGACCCGTCCGGGCCGTGCGCGGCAAGACCGCAGATCACGTCACGCGGACGCGCCTCCGCGCGGCGGGCCACCACCACCGTACGGCCGAGCAGGCGCACATGCGTCGGCTCCACTTCGCCCAACGCGGCCGCCACGAACGTCGGCGCCGCCATCGCGGCGTCGGAGACCACGGCGCAGTCCGGCAGCAGCTCCCGGGCGCCCTGCGCCAGCTGCGGGTCGAACATCCGCACCACCAACCGCACCGTGGGGTTGACCTCCCGCGCGCACAGGGCGATGTGCAGATTCCCCGCGTCGTCCGGCTCCGTCACCGCGATCGCCTCAGCGGTCTCCAGACCCGCCGCCCGCAGCGCGGCCTCGTCAACCCGCTCGCACCGCACCACCCGGACCCCCCTTAGACCGTGTGTCAGTTGGGGTTGTTGCTGGTCAACAGGTCGAGGCGGACGGCGCGGCGGTAGCAGATGACAGCGCATGCAGCAGCAACGAATGC